>CP090851.1:2508594-2822168 GCA_041879415.1 Vibrio chagasii
TGAAATCCATGCTCTTTTATATCTTGTTCGTATTTTTTGACGGGATTCATGACGACATTTCCACAATGAAAGCGATATCAGACAGCGAATAAAATTAAGCTCAAACAGTAAGGGACGTGACATTATGCGGCGAATAATGCAGCATTAAACTGCTAAGTAGCGCACATGCATTTCTCTTTATACTGCGGCTTTCTCATAGTACCATGGAGCCGTAGCACGTGTAACTAAGCAGTAACAAACATGTTAAAAAACAATAATAAGGAGCTGTTATGCCTTGGATGTATGCCATTGCCGGTTTACTAGTCGGAGTTATTCTAGGGGTCGCTATTTCTCGTCTCATGACACCTGAATACAAGAAGCAAAAGAACGTACAGAAAGAATTAGATAGCGCAAAGTTTGCCCTTGAACAGCAGCGACAAGAGCTGGCTGATCACTTTGCGAAATCAGCAGAGATGTTGGACACCTTAGGTAAGGACTACACAAAACTGTACCAACACATGGAAAAAACCAGCTCGGAGCTGATCCCTAACCTGCCAGAGCAAGACAACCCGTTTGTGAAGACAGCGGCCGCTCATTCAGAGAAGCCACAAGAAAAGTCGGCAAACAAAGAAGCAGCACTGGAAGAGCAACCTAAAGATTACGCGAATGGTGCGACTGGTTTATTTACCGAGCAGAAGAAAGAAATCATTGATGCTCCTGATGTAGTCACTGCAAAAGCATCATAAACATTTAACACTTAGGTGAACTTTACAAAGGTTTTTGAGTCATAACTTTCACTCAGGTCATTTGAAACTTCTCATACGTCTTAGACGTAATGAGAGGGGTAAGACCTTAACTAGAGAGGAGTTTATGATGAAAAAACCTTTGCTTGCTTTATCTGTACTGACTTTAAGCTTAAGTTCAATCATCACCCCCATTCAAGCAACCGCCGCACTACCATTAAGTGTGGGTAATGAACAATTACCAAGCCTTGCGCCTATGCTTGAACAAGTGACCCCCGCTGTGGTTAGTATCGCCGTTGAAGGCAAACAGGTACAACGTCAGCAAATCCCTGAACAATTCCAATTCTTTTTTGGCCCAGAGCAAACTCGTGAGCGTCCATTTCGCGGGTTAGGCTCAGGCGTGATCATTGACGCCAAGAAAGGCCATATCGTCACCAACTATCATGTAATTGATGGTGCCGATGATATCAAAGTAAGACTTCATGACGGACGTGAATACGATGCTGAGCTTATCGGCGGTGACCAGATGTCCGATATTGCCCTCTTAAAATTAGAAAAAGCCAAGAATCTGACTCAGATAAAACTCGCCGACTCCGATAAGTTGAGAGTCGGTGATTTCACTGTGGCGATTGGTAACCCATTTGGACTGGGCCAAACCGTGACATCAGGTATCGTTTCTGCACTTGGCCGAAGCGGCCTCAATCTCGAAAACTTCGAAAACTTCATTCAAACCGATGCCGCTATCAACAGCGGTAACTCAGGTGGCGCGCTAGTGAACCTAAACGGTGAGCTGATTGGTATCAACACAGCCATTCTTGGCCCCAACGGAGGTAATGTCGGCATCGGCTTTGCAATTCCATCCAACATGATGAAAAACCTGACAGAACAGATTATCGATTTCGGTGAAGTTAAACGCGGCATGCTTGGCGTTCAAGGTGGTGAGATCACCTCAGAACTAGCAGAGGCATTAGGTTATGAATCCAGCAAAGGCGCCTTCGTTAGCCAAGTTGTGCCAGACAGTGCCGCTGATGACGCTGGATTAAAAGCGGGTGACATTATCGTCTCTATTAATGGTAAACGCATCGATACCTTCAGCGAGTTAAGAGCAAAAGTCGCAACGCTCGGTGCAGGCAAAGAGATCGAGTTAGGTGTGGTTCGCGATGGTAAGAATAAAACCTTCGATGTCACGCTTGGTGAGTCAACCAATAGCAAAACCAAAGCTGAGAAACTTCACGAAGGTTTAACTGGCGCTGAGCTTACCAACACCACTAGCAATGACCCCGCAACTGGCGTGAAAGTATCAAGCGTCGCTCAAGGCTCTCCGGCAGAAGCTTATCAACTTCTAAAAGATGACATCATCATTGGAGTGAACCGTCAGCCGGTTAAAAACCTCGCTGAGTTTAGAGCGATTGTTGAAAAACAACCAGGCGTATTAGCACTCAATATCCAACGAGGCGATAGAACCATCTACCTCGTAATTCGATAGCTACTTCACCGACATAAACACAGGGAGACTTTGTAAGTTTGCTTTAAACTTACTCAGTCTCCCTTTTATTTAGATGAATCAAAATGCTATGCTTCACAAGTAATTCAAACTAGTCACCCATGCGTGGAGGCTCAATACCTTACCTGTCTAAGAGGGAAACATGCTGTCCTTTCTATTTCGTTCTATTTCCCTTGGACTCGTTTCAGCGGCGCTGATTCTTCTAGCCTTTCCTAGCCTAAGGCCAGCGATTGTCGCAGATGTGACTAATCCCAAAGTCGATAATATTGGCTCTCTTCAGATTTCATTTAACCAAGCTGTACGCCGCGCTGCGCCAGCGGTGGTTAATATTTATAGCCGTAAATACGCAGAAAGTGATCGCAACAAACTCCTCACACAAGGCTTAGGTTCTGGGGTAATCGTCAGCGAAAAAGGCTACATAATTACCAACTTCCACGTTGTGGCTCAAGCTGACCAAATTGTTGTAGCACTTCAAGACGGCCGAGTGGCTGCTGCACAATTAGTTGGCTCAGATAAGCGCACCGATATCGCGATACTCAGAGTCAGCGGCGACAACCTTCCAGTTATTCCACTCAACCCGAACTACAAAGCTAACGTTGGCGATGTGGTATTGGCTATCGGTAACCCGTACAACCTAGGTCAAACTACTACCTTCGGCATCATCTCGGCGACAGGTCGCTCTTCGATCAGCGCTGACGGTCATCAAGCCTTTATCCAAACCGATGCTGCGATCAATGAAGGCAACTCTGGTGGTGCACTGGTGAACTCACAAGGTGAGTTGGTCGGCATCAATACGGCTTCTTTTCAACAAGCGACTGACATGGAAACCTATGGAATTTCATTTGCTATCCCCTACCCACTTGCCAATAAAATCATGGAAAAGATCATTGCTGATGGTCGTGTGATTCGCGGTTACATCGGTATCGACGGGCAAGATATTAACTCCGTCACCTCTCGCATGTTGGGTACTAAGAATATCGGTGGGATTGTGGTGCTGGGTATCGATCCAAATGGTCCGGCTGCGGATGCAGGTTTTGAAGCTCAAGACATTATTGTCAGCATCAACAATAATCAGGTGAATGGACGTCAGAGCGTGATGGACATCGTTACTGATTTACGTCCAGGTACGGTGATCGATGTCGGCATCTTGCGCCAAGGTGAAAGCAAGACCCTTAAAGTAACGATTGCTGAAGATACTCGCCTATAGAGAAGTCTCTGTGGCTAAGATGTTCAAGTGACTAGATGTAAATTGCTAATAAACAAATACAAAAAACCCAGCTCACAGGCTGGGTTTTCTTTTATCCGAAGATAGCATCAAGTGCCTTTACGAGTCACTTGGCTCTTCGATATCAATGCGAGTCACACGTTGTAGGCCTCTTGGCAGTAGACCACCGCGACGACCACGTTCACCACGGAAGTTTTCAAGGTCCGCTGGTTTCAAGCCAAGCTTACGTTTACCTGCGTAGATGGTCAGCGTTGCATTCTCAGGAATAGCCATCAAGTGCGATACAAACTCTTCACGCTCTTTGGCTTTTGCAGAAGGAATGTTGATGATCTTGTTACCCTTACCTTTGCTCAATTGAGGTAGGTCTTTAATTGGGAACAACAACATACGGCCTTGGTTAGTAATCGCTAGAATCTGGTTACTTTCCAAATCAGCAATCGGACTAGGCGCCATCACTTCTGAAGATTGCGGTAGGTTAACCAGAGCTTTACCGCTCTTGTTCTTAGACAGCAGATCGCTACCCTTACAAACAAAGCCGTAACCCGCATCAGAGCCAACCAACCATAGCTGGTCATCTTCTCCCATCACCACTTGGCGAATAGAAGTGCCCGCGCTGATATTCAAGCGACCAGTAATTGGCTCACCTTGACTTCGCGCAGATGGTAATGAGTGAGACTCAAGGGAGTAGCTTCGGCCATCACTGCCAAGGAACACCGCTTGCTGATTACTCTTGCCTTTAGCACTTGCTAGGAATTTATCACCCGATTTGTAGTTCAAGCCTTCAGCGTCAACCTCATGCCCTTTCGCATGACGAATCCAACCTTTTTCAGAAAGCACTACTGTGATTGGTTCGCTAGGCACCAAATCACGCTCAGTCATCGCTTTTGCTTCAGCACGTTCAACTAATGGAGAACGACGGTCATCACCGTATTTCTCAGCATCCGCCTGAATTTCTTTCTTGATAAGTGTGTTTAGACGACGCTCAGAGCCCAGTAGCTTCTCTAGCTTCTCACGCTCTTTCTCTAGCTCATCTTGCTCGCCGCGAATTTTCATCTCTTCCAGCTTAGCAAGGTGACGAAGTTTAGTATCAAGGATAGCGTCAGCTTGGATCTCAGTAATACCAAAGCGCTCCATCAGAACCGCTTTAGGGTCATCCTCGGTACGGATGATCTCAATCACTTCGTCAAGATTGAGGTAAGCAACCAACAAACCTTCCAAGATGTGTAGGCGTGCTAGCACTTTATCTAAACGGTGTTGCAGACGACGGCGAACCGTTGTGCGACGAAACTCAATCCACTCTTTCAGGATTTGAACCAAACCTTTAACTTGAGGGCGGCTGTCTAGGCCAATCATGTTCAAGTTAACACGGAAGTTCTTCTCAAGATCCGTTGAAGCAAACAGGTGGCTCATCAACTGATCACAATCGATACGATTCGAACGAGGCACCACTACGATACGCGTTGGGTTCTCGTGATCCGATTCATCACGCAGGTCATCAACCATTGGCAGCTTCTTAGCGCGCATCTGGTTAGCGATTTGCTCAAGTAGCTTAGCGCCCGAAACTTGGTGAGGCAAAGCGGTGATAACAATATCAGAGCCTTCTTTATGCCAAACTGCACGCATCTTGATGCTGCCACGACCCGTTTTGTAGATCTTTTCGATATCCGACTTCGGAGAAATAATCTCAGCTTCTGTTGGATAGTCAGGGCCTTGTACGCTTTCCATGATCTCCGATAGCTCGGCTTTCGGGCTATCGATTAACTTAATCGTCGCATCAGCAATCTCACGCACGTTATGTGGTGGAATGTCTGTCGCCATACCTACCGCGATACCAGTAATACCGTTAAGTAGGATATGAGGAAGACGCGCAGGCAACATTTGTGGCTCTTTCATCGTGCCATCAAAGTTAGGTTGCCACTCAACCGTACCTTGGCCTAATTCACCAAGTAGTACCTCAGCAAACTTAGACAGTTTTGCTTCGGTATAACGCATCGCTGCAAATGATTTCGGGTCATCAGGAGCACCCCAGTTACCTTGACCATCAACCAATGGGTAACGGTAAGAGAACGGCTGCGCCATTAGAACCATGGCTTCGTAACAAGCAGAGTCACCGTGTGGGTGATACTTACCTAGAACGTCACCAACGGTACGTGCTGATTTTTTATACTTCGAAGCGGCAGATAGACCAAGCTCAGACATCGCATAGATAATACGACGCTGTACTGGCTTAAGGCCGTCACCGATATAAGGCAATGCACGATCCATGATTACGTACATTGAGTAGTTTAAGTAGGCGTCTTCGGTGAACTTGCGCATTGGCAATTGTTCAACGCCATCAAATGTAATTTCGTTAGACATCCATTATACCTCGGCCATATCACCGTTAGTCTGTAGCCATGTACGGCGATCATCAGCGCGTTTTTTACCTAGCAGCATGTCCATCATCTCAAGAGTCGCTTCGTTGTCATCAATGGTTAATTGAACAAGGCGACGAGTATTTGGATCCATGGTGGTTTCACGTAGCTGAAGTGGGTTCATCTCACCCAGACCTTTGAATCGTTGTACGTTGATTTTGGATTTCTTCTTAGACAGACGCTCAAGTACGCCATCTTTTTCATCGTCATCCAGTGCGTAGAACACCTCTTTACCGCAGTCGATACGATACAGTGGCGGCATGGCTACATAGATATGCCCCGCTTCAACAAGAGCGCTGAAGTGACGAGTGAATAGTGCACATAGTAGTGTCGCGATATGAAGTCCATCCGAGTCCGCATCGGCAAGGATACAGATCTTACCGTAACGCAGGCCTGATAAGTCGTCGTTGTCTGGGTCAATACCCAAAGCGACTGAGATATCGTGTACCTCTTGAGACGCCAACACTTGGTCAGCCGACACTTCCCACGTATTTAGGATCTTACCGCGTAGTGGCATTACCGCTTGGAACTCACGGTCACGAGCTTGCTTAGCAGAACCACCCGCCGAATCCCCTTCCACGAAGAAGATTTCAGTGCGATTCAAGTCTTGAACTGAACAGTCGGTTAGCTTACCCGGCAGTGCAGGGCCAGATGCGACTTTCTTACGTACTACTTTCTTACTCGCACGCATACGACGGTGCGCGTTGGCAATACAAGCTTCCGCTAACTGCTCTGCCAGTTGTGGCTTTTCATTCAACCATAGGCTGAAGGCATCTTTTACAACGCCAGAAACAAATGCAGCAGTTTGACGAGAAGATAAACGCTCTTTTGTTTGACCTGCAAACTGAGGATCTTGCATCTTCACCGATAGCACGTATGAACAGCGGTCGAAGATGTCATCACCCGTTAGCTTAACGCCACGTGGTAATAAATTACGGAATTCACAGAACTCACGCATTGCATCCAACAGACCTTGTCGTAGACCGTTTACGTGCGTACCGCCTTGCTTAGTCGGTACCAAGTTCACGTAACTCTCGGTGATCATGTCGCCGCCTTCTGGCTGCCAGATGATCGCCCAGTTCGCCATTTCCGTTTCAGCAACAAATTCGCCAACATAAGGTTCTTCAGGCAATAAGGTATAACCTTTTACGCCTTCAGCAAGATAGTCCTTTAGGCCATCTTCATAGAACCATTTGTGTTCTTCGTTGTTCACTTTGTCGCTGAAGGTAATTTCTAACCCCGGGCAAAGTACCGCTTTCGCGCGCAGATTATTGATCAGACGAAGCGTTGAAAACTTAGAGCTATCAAAGTATTTAGGATCAGGCCAGAAATGTACTGATGTACCACTATTACGATGACCACAAGTACCAGTAACCGTCAGTTCAGTAACCGCTTTACCGTTTTCTAGTGCGATCTCGTGAACTTGACCTTCACGGCGAACCGTAACTTCAACACGTTTAGATAGCGCGTTTACTACCGAGATACCTACACCGTGCAAACCACCAGAAAACTTGTAGTTGTTGTTCGAGAACTTACCACCTGAGTGGAGCTTGGTTAGAATCAGCTCAACACCTGAGATGCCTTTTTCAGGGTGGATATCGACAGGCATACCACGACCATCATCGGTAACTTCTAATGATTGGTCTGCATGAAGCACAACTTTGATTTTCTTAGCGTGTCCCGCTAGTGCTTCATCGACCGAGTTATCAATGACTTCTTGGGCAAGGTGGTTCGGTCTTTCTGTCTCGGTATACATACCTGGGCGGTGTCGCACAGGGTCGAGACCTTCAAGTACCTCGAGGTCTTTTGCATTATATTGTTCAGTCATAATACGGAGTTTACTCAAAAAGTTTGCGTCAGTTCGCTGGCTCCAGTTTCACTAAAGCAGAATCATTACTATGAACCGTCATAGCAGAGCGAACGAGCGAAGTATTGGGGAATATAGTCTGGAAGCTGACTAATGATGTCAAGCTAGTTCAAAAACTAAGACATCAAACTATGATATTTCACCATTGATAGATGAAATAACAGGCAAAAAGAGAGACAACGACTCAGTGAAGAAAACAGGTTATAGGTTTAGAAAGGTGATGATTTGCTGTGGGTAGCGTTCAAAATCAACAAAGCTATGATCCCCACCCTCTTCTACTGTTTGGGTTGCACCTTGATACTTCTCTACCGCTTGTCGGTAATCCAGAACTTCATCTTCCGTTTGTTGAAGTAACCAGAAGTCACTTGGCTTTGTGATAGCCGGAACATCTAATGCCTTCAACTCATCGATATGCTTAGTCTCTAAGACATATCGTTCATTTGTGTATGGGTTTACTTGCTCACCTAAGTAGTCGACAAGTAACTCATATGGTTTCACCGCAGGGTTTACTACAACCGCTTTGAAGCCATAGTGGCTGTTGAGCCAAGTTGAAAGGTAGCCTCCTAACGAGCTGCCAACCAGTGCGATCTGGTACTGATCTTTGTATTGTTCCACCAGCTGCTGCAGGTAAAGTGCAGCTTGCTGCGGGAAGCTAGGCAATTGAGGTGTTAGTACCTTAATATCCGCACGATGCTCGGCGCAATACTCAGTCATCACCGTCGCTTTGTGAGAGCGAGATGAGCTGTTAAAGCCATGAATATAGAGAAGCAGTGATGGTTTTGCAGTTTGCTCGATAGGTTCAGGCATCATTAGCTACCTTCATTAATAACCAGCAGCTTCAAAATCAGGTAAGAATTGTCCGTTAGGTAAGCGACGAACTTGAGTACTCACCGTACCGTCTTGGTGCAGTTCAATCTCTCTCCAGCCAGGAGATAAGGTATCTACAGCGAAGTCATCTGAGTTCGGTTTGAACTGAACACAAGTCGACGGAGTTGCCATAACTTGTACACCATGGTGTTCTCGGTTCATGTCTTGATGAACATGCCCACACAATACCGCTTTGACATTAGAATGCTGTTGAACCACATCCCAGAACTGATCAGCATCTTTTAAATTGTGTTGATCAAGCCATGCACTGCCAACTAGCAACGGATGGTGGTGCAACAAAACCAAAGTATTGCGTTCAGGGAATTCCGCCAGCTTTTGCTCAAGCAAATCAAGTTGTTGATCGCTAAGGCGTCCATGTGGAACGCCAACAACTTGAGAGTCCAACATGATCATTTGCCAGCTCTCGCCTAGCAATACATGTTCAACACACTGAATTTGTGGTGATGGTAAAACACTGCCCATATTCGGCTTAAAATCATGGTTTCCAGGTAGCCAATAACACGGCTTCTCTAACGGTTGAATCCCTGATTCAAATTTCTGGTATGACTCTGCGCTGTGATCTTGAGAAATGTCACCAGTCGCTAAGATCGCTTGATAGTCAAAGCCTTGACTAACAATGCCATCGACTACAGCACGAAAGCTATCTTGAGTGTTGATGCTTAGTAAGCTGCCATTGCTCGGCGCAAATAAATGCGTATCCGTTAGCTGCACAAGCTTAATACTGCTCTCATCAAATTTTGAAGTGTGTGATAATTCCAAAATAACAAATCCAGATACGTTACTGTTTAGACGTTAAAAGTGTTCTTAAATAAGCTCAATTAAAAGGCAATAGGGCTACGGCTGATACCAGTTTTTAAACAAAACGTTAACCATTCCCCAAGAAATTTATTCAATTGAAATTTCTCATCCTTTTGCAGAAGCTTAGTGTTGGGATAGTCGTATTTCGCTTTAACTCGCGAAAAATCCCCACTGGCGCACACTTCTGCAACTCGAGCGTCGTGATATAGCCTGACAGACATTTTTGGCAAAGGAAACACTGGCATCGCGTCACTCTGACATATATCTATTAATGTGGTGTATTTTGTGACCTCATTCACTGTCAATTGATACACCATATTAACGGCTTGGTAACAGCGGACATCACCAACCTCATGCCCAACCGGTAGTAAAGCGTTTAGTTTGGCATAATTCGTCTCATAGACTCGCATCAATTCAGCAAGATCAACATGATACGGTTTCTTGACCGCTATATTTGGCATAACGTTAAGCTACCCACTCTGACTGTAATTCTTGGTAGTTCAATTGTAGCCACTGCAGCGCAATGATCGTGGCCCCATTTTCAAACACACCATCTTTAACCAGTTGATAAGCCGCTTCACGACTCATCACCTGTACACGAATATCTTCACCTTCGTAATCTAACCCGTGTACCCCTTTGGCTGTCGTGGCATCGATACAACCAACAAAAACATCAAGCCTCTCTGAACAGCCGCCTGATGAAGGGTAATACGAAGTGATAGGCAGCACAGATCCGACTTCGACTCCAGCTTCTTCCATCGCTTCACGACGAGCCACATCTTGTGGTGATTCATCGGTATCGATAATCCCGGCAACAATTTCGTATTGCCACGGGTGCTCATGTTCGAGAGCACCAACACGGATCTGTTCGACGATCACGACTTCATCACGCACGGGATCATAAGGTAACAAAGCGGCAGCATGACCACGTTCAAACATTTCACGCTCAATTGGTTGGCTCCAGCCTCCCTCAAACAGCTTATGCTTAAATGTGTACTTAACCATTTTAAAAAAACCACGAAACAGCGTCTCTTTTGAGACTATTTCCACATCTTGTGGAGTAAACTCATGTCGTTGATTGTCAGACTGTTGCATTTGGTACCTCACTAAGTGATCTTTATAGTTTACTCATTGTCCGAGTTAACTACCAAGGATAAGGTTCAACTTTTTATATAAAACTTACAATTAAAGTTAAGTTTTAAAAAATAAATATTGCACAAGTGGACAGTTAAATGTAAAAAAGTGCAAAGTTTCGAGTAAATTACCACCAAACTGGGTTAAACTCTTTTAAAGAAAATTCTATTAAAGGCAGGAATAGGAAAATGAAAAAACTGCTTCCACTATTTATCAGTGCAGCAATTGGCAGCCTGAGTTCATCAGCTTTCGCTGATACGCTAGCTGAAGTTTATGACCAAGCAAAACAGAACGATCCACAGCTTCTTCGTTCAGCAGCGCAGCGCGATGCCGCTTTTGAAGCAGTAACGTCAAGCCGTAGCTCTTTGTTACCGCAAATTAACCTAACAGCAAACTACGACATCAACCGTGGTGATCGTAGTGATATGAGCAATGACAACAACCAATGGGGTGTTGGCATTGGGTTTAGCCAAGAGCTATACCAACGCTCTTCATGGATCACTCTAGATACCGCCGAGAAGTCGGCTCGTCAGGCTGATTCAGCATATGCAGCAGAACAACAAGCGTTGATTCTACGTACAGCGACAGCTTACTTCGACGTACTTCGTGCTCAAGACAACCTAGAATTTGTTCGTGCTGAAAAAGCAGCTGTTGCTCGTCAGCTTGAGCAAACTAAGCAACGTTTTGAAGTAGGTCTTTCTGCAATTACCGATGTACATGATGCGCAAGCTCAGTACGATGGCGTTTTAGCAGATGAAGTATTGGCAGAGAACACTCTGACTAACAGCTACGAAGGTCTACGTGAAATTACAGGCCAAGAGCACTCTCAGCTAAGTATCCTAGATACTGACCGTTTCTCAGCAAGCAAGTCTTCAGAATCAGCTGCAGCACTTGTTGAGCAAGCCGAGCAAAAGAACCTTAGCCTACTAGCTGCGCGTATCTCTCAAGACGTAGCAAAAGACAACATCTCTCTAGCAAGCTCTGGTCACCTGCCAAGCCTAACGCTAGATGGTAGCTATGGTCTTTCAGAACAAACTGACAGTTCTAACAGCCAAAACGATTACGATGCAGATAACCTGAACATTGGTTTGAACTTAGTTGTACCTCTATACACAGGTGGTAACACAACTTCTTTAACCAAACAGGCTGAATACAACTACGTTGCAGCAAGTGAAGATCTAGAAGCAACTTACCGTAGCGTTGTTAAAGACGTACGTGCATTCAATAACAACATCAGTGCTTCAATTGGTGCTCTACGCGCTTATGAACAATCTGTTGTTTCTGCTCAGTCAGCTCTAGAAGCGACAGAAGCAGGTTTCGATGTAGGTACTCGTACTATCGTTGACGTACTAGACTCAACTCGTCGTCTGTACGATGCGAACAAAAACCTTTCAGACGCTCGTTACAACTACATCCTAAGTGTACTTCAGCTACGTCAAGCAGTTGGTACGCTAAGCGAGCAAGACATCGTTGATGTAAACGCAGGTCTAAAAGTCGCAAGCAAGTAATTCTAAATTACGCTAGCTACAGCTACAAAAATGCCGCTCATTGAGCGGCATTTTTATTATCCATTAAGCAGGGTAATCAGAGCTAAAGTTAGCCTCGGCCACCTTTGATCGCTTGAATGATTTCAGTGGTAGAGCAACCATCTTCAAAGTTAAGTACTTTAACTTCACCACCCGCAGCAATCACTTCCGCACCACCTGCGATCTCTTCAGGTTTGTAATCACCACCTTTTACTAAAATGCTTGGTAGCACTTCAGAGATCAAACGTTGAGGTGTATCTTCAGAGAAAGGAACAACCCAATCAACCGCACCTAAACCCGCCAATACCGCCATACGACGATCGGTAGGATTCACAGGACGACCTGGACCTTTCAAGCGTTTAACAGACTCATCGGTATTCACAGCCACAATCAGGCGATCACCCAATTCCGCTGCATGGTTCATGTAAGAAACATGGCCCGCATGAAGGATATCGAAACAGCCGTTAGTCATAACTACTTTCTCACCTTTAGCACGAGCGCGTTTCACCGCTTTAACCAGTGCCGCTTCCGAGATAACGCCGTAGTCTGTATCTTGGCTACCGTGAATCGCTTCCGCTAGTTCAATTGTCGACAAGGTTGATGTACCTAGCTTACCAACTACAACACCTGCGGCAGCATTTGCTAATGCACAGGCTTCATCTAATGGTTTACCTGCAGCAACAGAAGCAGCAAGAACGGAAATAACCGTATCACCTGCACCAGTCACGTCGTACACTTCTTTCGCTTGAGTTGGTAGGTGGAATGGCGCCTGACCTTTGCGTAGTAATGTCATACCATGTTCACTACGAGTCACAAGTAGTGCATCGAAATCAAACTCTTCAATAAGTGCGAGCCCTTTTTCGATCATCTCTTCCTCATTTTTTACCTTACCAGCAACAAGCTCAAACTCCGCCATATTTGGCGTAAGTAAAGTCGCACCACGGTAACGTTCAAAGTCAGCACCTTTTGGATCGATGAATACCGGTACATTCGCTGCACGTGCTTTCTGAATAAAAGCCTGTACGTGCTCCAATGCCCCTTTCGCGTAATCTGACAAGATCACCGAACGGACATTTGGTAGCGCTTGCTCCATACGAGATAGAACTAACTCAGGGTCAGTGTTTTCAAATTTGTCTTCAAAATCAAGACGAATTAACTGCTGACCGCGGCTCATCACACGCAGTTTGGTGATCGTTGGATAGTCTTCTAACTCAACAAAGTCACACTTAACCTTTAGTGCACCTAGGGTATTTTTTAGCACTTCAGCAGGTTCATCCTTTCCAGTCAAACCAACGATATGAGCATGACCACCAAGCGAAGCAATGTTCATTGCAACGTTAGCAGCACCGCCAGGACGCTCCTCGTTATTTTCTACTTTTACCACGGGCACGGGCGCTTCTGGTGAAATACGGCCAGTCGGACCATACCAGTAACGGTCAAGCATGACATCACCGACAACAAGAACGCCTGATTGGCTGTAGTCAGGTAGAATTGGTTTCATTATGGATCTCCAAAAATCGAATCTGGCTAGAGTCTAGCACACTGATTACAGTGGCTAAACCATAGAAAAATGAGTAAAGCCTATCTCGATAGGCACTGTGATAGCTAAGCGCAAGACAAGTTACGCTTCCATCCACTGCTTCCATGCTTGGACCACATGTTCTCTTTCCATTTCGAACTTATCAATCGCCACATCCGCGTCTAGGTTGAGGAGATTACGGTGATGTATTTCATCACGTAGCGTTGTGTACGCATGAGTCAATAACATGCCTTGTTGCTCGTCCATGATTCCTTGTGATAACAAGCTCTCAAAGATTCTGACATTGTCACACCAACGTGTCAGTTTTGGCTTCTCATGACTGTATCGTAACACCAAGTATTGCGCCAAAAACTCAACATCAGTAATACCACCAGCGTCCTGTTTGAGCATGAATCGATCGGCTTTTTTGCCGCCAAGGTGATCACGCATTTTTTCTCGCATATCCACCACCTCTTTTTTCAGCGTGGCTTCATCACGTGGCAGGCACAACACTTCATGACGTGTTTTATTGAACGCGGAAGCCAATTGCTCATCACCGTAGATCATACGAGCTCGAGTCAGAGCTTGATGCTCCCATGTCCACGCATCGTTGTGTTGATACTCATCAAAGGCATCCGTTGGACTAACCAACAAGCCTGATGCACCCGATGGACGCAAGCGAGTATCGACTTCATACAGGATTCCCGACGCGGTTCTGGTCGAGAAGATATGAATAATACGCTGAGCCAACCTTAGATAAAATTGGCGCCCATCAATCTCTTTCTTACCATCAGTATAGATGTGTACCGGACAGTCGTGCATAAACACAATATCTAGGTCTGAGTTGTAACCTAGCTCCCAGCCGCCAACTTTACCGTAGCCGACAACAGCAAAGCCGCGACCTTCACGGTCTTTAAGGTGAGTAGGCTCACCAAACTTAGCCGACACCTGTAACCAAGCTTGGTTTACGCCAGCTTCAACAATCGCTTCCGCTAAGTAAGTTAGGTGATCACTCACCTTCATAACTGGCAGCACACCAGCAATGTCAGCTGCGGCAATTCTCAGAATACAGGTCTGCTTAAACTGACGCAGGCCTTCCATCTGCTGCTCCATGTCGTCTTCAGGAATACGAGCAAGGTAATCACGTAATTCTGTCTTGTAAGACTCGAGTGGCACTGGATTATAGAGCTGTTGAGGGTCGATAAGTTCATCTAACAGAATTGGGTAACGTCCCAGCTGTTCTGAAATCATCGGGCTCGCCGTACACAAACGAACAAGTTGAGTCAACGCGGCAGGGTGCTCATCGAGCAACTCAAGGTAAGTGGTGCGTGTGACGATTTTATGCAGTAGATGCAGTACACGCGATAAGCCAAACTCAGCGTCTTTAGCAGTATACAAAGCCTGAAAGACTTTCGGCATCAGTCTATTGAGAACTTCACGTCCACGCGGGCCAAGAGTTTTCTTAGCAATATCCGCTTTAAATTGAATGATGGTTTTCGCCGCCTCTGGCGGGTTGGCGATAGCAATATCATGCTCCAATACATGCTCGATAACATCCGGCTTATGGGCCATATCCCACAACTCGATGAAGTGACTCGCGATTGGGTTAGCGTCCTCTTCATCAATCCCAATCAGCTCTTCGAAGACACCATGTACATTCGCCATATGAGTGCGAGTTGCAGTAATCAAACTCTCCCAATCATTGAATTGCATAGCAACCGCAAGCTGAAGCTGTTCAAACTCACCATCCGGTAGTGTCTGGGTTTGCTTGTCAGCCATCGCCTGTAACAAGTTCTCTAGGCGACGTAAAAATAGGTAAGCATCGCGCAAGTCAGCTACTTCTTTGGGTTCTAGCAGATGCAAAGAGTCAATGGCGGTTAATGTCTCTAAAAGCCCTCGTCCACGTAGACTTGGCTCACGACCACCACGAATCAGTTGAAAGACTTGTGCAATGAACTCAACTTCACGAATACCGCCTGAGCCGAGCTTGATGTTATTGGATAAGCCACGACGACGCACTTCACTACTGATCATCGATTTCATGCGACGCAGAGATTGAATCGCACTAAAATCGATATAACGACGGAATACAAACGGGCGTAGCATCTTGCGCAACTCTTGATATTCTGGGTACATCTCACTGCCCATAACACGCGCCTTAACCATGGCGTAGCGTTCCCAGTCTCTACCCTGCTCTTGGTAGTAATCTTCCAGTGCAGCGTAACTCATAACCAATGGACCACTCTCCCCAAACGGACGCAGGCGCATGTCGACTCGATAGCAGAACCCATCAAAGGTTTGTTGATCGAGCGCTTTGATAATTCGCTGCCCTAAGCGAGTGAAGAACTGCGCATTAGCGATACTGCGTCTTGCACCTTGGGTCTCACCATTTTCAGGGTAAGTAAAAATAAGGTCGATGTCAGAAGAAAAATTGAGCTCACCACCACCGAGCTTGCCCATACCAATGATAAGCATCGGTTGTGCTTCACCCTGTTCATTACAGGGTGTGCCCCACTCTTTACAGCAAATGTCGTACTGCCATTGGTAGGTCTCGAAGATCATCGCTTCTGCCAACATAGAGAGATGGCTTAAGCTCTGCTCAAGCTCCCAAGAGCCCATAAAGTCACGCCATGCAATATAGGTCATTTCTCGGTTGCGGAATTGACGCAGCACTCGCTGGCCGCTCATTTCGTCAGTGCAATCTGAAAGCAGCTCAGCCAATCGTCCACGATACCCTTCTGCACGCCCCTCACATTCCAACATATCCGGTAGAGTCGTCGATAAGGTCGTGTCACGTTGTAAGCAATCACCAATAAAGCAGCTTAATCCTAAGACGCGTTTAAGGTCTTCAATTAGCGGCTCTGGCCAAGCATTAATGGCTTCACTTTGGTGCTCTAATAATTGCTCATAAGCTGACTGCGAATGAGTGACGAGTTGAGGAGGCAATGGCATGTTTCTTCCTTGTATAAGCTGCGCGCGAACAATCAATTTATCGGTTCAGTTTTTCAATAACGAGTTTTCATGATTAAACATAAGTTATACCAAAGTTACGCTAATAAAAAACGCCCACATCAGTAATGTGGGCGTTTTATCGGTTAACTTATCGAGTTAGACCTTTCTCTCTAGAAAACAGGCACTAACAACGGGGATTGAGCAAGTAAGGCTATACCTTAAATTGCTTAATCTTACCGTCCAGTTCTTCTGCGTTACTTTGCATGATTTGAGAAGTTTCTAGCAGCTCACCAACCACTACAACCGAAGCTTCAACAAGCTCGCGAACATTGGTCAGATTAACACTCATCTCTTCCGCAACGCTGCTCTGCTGGCCTGCAGCCGTAGCAATCTGGAAGTTCATGTCATTGATTTGGTTCACTTGGCTTACGATGCCATCAAGCTCAGAGCCTGCGTTAGTCACAAGGTCTACGCCTTCAGCCGCTTCAACAACACTCTTTTCCATCAGCTCTACCGCAGAATTTGCACTGCTTTGTAGATGGCTGATCATATCTTGAATCTCAACGGTTGCTTGCTGAGTACGCTGTGCAAGGTTACGAACCTCATCAGCAACCACAGCAAAACCACGACCAGCTTCACCTGCACGCGCTGCTTCAATCGCTGCGTTTAGTGCCAATAAGTTGGTTTGTTCTGAAATGCCTTGGATAGTACCGACAACGCTACCGATTGAATCAACGCGCTCTTCAACTTGGTTTACCGCTGCTGCAGATGCTGCGATATCTGAAGAGAGTTCACTCATCTTAGATACAGAGCCCTGAACGAACTTCTGCCCCGTCAATGCTTGGCCTGATGCTTGTTCAGTAAGAGAAGAAGCGCTTTGTGCATGTTCAGCAACCGTTTGAACGGTAGAGGTCATTTCACTCATTGCCGTTGCCAGTTGGTCGATCTCGTTAAACTCTTCTTGAGCAGACTCTTTGGTCTCTGACATGCTGATGGTCATCACTTCTGTTAGAGCAAATAGCTCATCAGAAGAAGCCAATTGAGCTTTCACCATATCGTGTAGCTGCACTCGTGTTTTTTCTAGCTCACGTGCTACATCGCCGTACTCATCTTTACAATCCATGTGAATCGGCACAGATAGGTTTTTGTCTGCCATCGTTTTGATAGCATCACTGAGGTATTGAGTTTGACGCAGCATCACACGAGCCGCCGCTAATAGAAGAACCACAAACACAATGATCATCAAGCCTGTCTGCCAAGCGACTTGAACTAGGTAAGTCTCGTAATGCTGCTGTGCAACCTGAGCATTGTTCGTTGCAGCAAGCAATGAATCGTAAAACGTGCTCGCATCCCATAACTGCTTAGCAATGATCAAGATGGTACTGAACACCATTAGCATGATCATTTTCGGAACGAGACGAATATCAGAGATTACCCTTTCCCACGGCTTGAATGACAGTTTAGTCATTGTCAGTTCTCCATTAACTCTTATATATTGATGGCTTCTATACCCGCGAGATGGCTGATTTATTCAGGTTCGCGATTTATTTTGAGCCTCGTATGAATGTTAAATAGTATCAAAGACACACCTAAGCCGATGAGCTTATTATCACTGATTCTCTCTTTCTTAGCGTTATTTGTGATCTCTGGCTTGTTGTTTGCGCCTATCGATAAAGAATCGAAACAAGTCCTTATCGGCCTCGATTTTATAATCTGTAGTGTTTTTCTTTTTCAGCTCACGATTGATCTATTCAGATCACAAAACAAGAAAGAATACCTCAAAGTACACTGGATCGATTTCTTGGCAAGCATCCCAATGATCGAGCCACTCCGTTTCGCTCGTATTTTTCAAATTCTGCGAGTCATCTTGGTTCTGCGTTCAAGCAAACGTATTTTCAGAGAGTTGTTTCGTAATAGAAAAGAGACCACTTTCGCTTCCATCATTCTGCTTTTGGTGATCTTACTGACGATCGGGGCTGGCACGATCCTGCTATTGGAACACAAAGATCCTAATGCCAATATCACGACTGGCCATGATGCATTATGGTGGGCTTTCGTCACCATAAGTACTGTTGGCTATGGTGACCACTATCCAGTAACCACTGCAGGTCAGTTAATCGCGTCGATTGTGATCATCTGTGGGGTTGGGGTATTTGGTATGATCTCAGGTCTAATCACCTCGCTAATTACCGAGCCAACCGACCTTCAAAACCAACAGTTAGAAAACAAAGAACGCAAGCTGGATAAGATTTTAGAACAGCAACAACAGATACTTGAACGGCTCGAGTCACTTGAACGACAGACAAAAAAATAGGGCCGAAGCCCTATTTAAAAATGGATATTAGTGTCGAGACTAGTCTTGCCAGTATGGCTCAACTTCAACACTGATTTGGCGAGTCTGCTCCATCGCATGCAGAATCGAAACTTCTTGTCGAGCAAGCCAACGTTCTAACTGATCCTTCTCGTCACCTTCTAACTTCTCAGTGAGTGGCTGTAAGGTTCGCAGCATCAGCAAATCGTCAATACCTTGCACCATGTCTGCCCAAGGTAAACGGAAGCTATTACGCTCATCGTCATCGTATAAGCTCGCAAAGCCAACACCAGAGTACAGGTTACGCATCAAACGATACTGCTGATCGATGTAGGCTTGGCTTGTCATCACGCGCTCTGGTGGAAAAGCTTCCATCAACTCCGCCCAGGTGCGATCAAGCTGCTTCACAGAGAACCATTCAATCCCGCGTCCCATTTGCTCACGCGCTTTGTCGTCCAAGAATGGTTGCCAACCTCGAGTAAGAATCCAACGGCTTAAATCAAGCAGAAGACCGGTGTAACGAGCAGAGCTCAAGAGAGTCAGTAACTCTTCACGATCTGGCAATTGCTCTTGCATCTCTTTTAGCTCAGCCACTAAGAATTTACGAGCATCAAGCTTACGCAGAACGTGGCCTTTATCTTCTAGCAAATCCTCAAAATGGTCATAGCTTTTTAGCCAATCCAACTCTTGTTCTAACCACTTCAGCTCTTGGCGTAAAATTGCACTGGCACGTCTTGGCACAATGCCGCCATAAATGGTGAAAGTCTGGCGAATAAAGCTTAGTGAATGGCTGATCTCATGAAGGGCTTCAATCGACTGACGCTCGGTGAAAATTTGCTCGTGGTAATGCCAATGAGCGAGAGCATGCTCTAAAGATTGAATGAAACACGATTCAACGGTGTCAGTTTTGTCAGTATCAACTAAGGTCAAAGGAGTAACTTCATCGCCTTGATAACCTTGAGCAAGTCGGTAACCCTTAGCAGCTTTGCTTAAGTTACCTAAGCGCATACCACCTTGTTCGCAGAATTGGCGAGACAGTGTAAACAGAGCATCGGTTTGACCGGATTTAAGTTCGAGTTCAACCTCGCAAATCGGCTCTTGCTGATCGCCTGACTCAACGAAACCTTGGTCAAAGGCAACCTCAACTTGGCTACCATCAGGCATACCAATCAGCCACTGCTCTCGTGTGAAGTTAGTAGAGAAGAGTGGAGTAAGCTCGGCTTCCAGTGTTTCGATGTCTTTACCTTCAGGCCAGATATCTTCTGGATGCAAGGCAAGCTTGGGCTGATTGCTGTCGTGTTCTGCATTGTATTCAGGCCTTTGGTGTAGACCTGCAACAACGCGACCAGCTGTCTTTACCGTTTGTACAAATACGTCATCAAAGCGTCGAATGCGCAAGCCGGTATCATGCTTGCGTAGCCAGTTGTCAGGGGTGTCAAAGTAGATGTTACCTAGCTCACGACAACTGTGCTGAAGTACTTTAGTTTCAGCAATTTTATTGCGTAAAGTCTCTGAAAAATCAGGAGAAACAAAAAACTTCAGTTCTATCTCGGTTTCCATAGTTATACCTTTCTGTGAAGATAGGGACAGGATATTGCCAATTTTCAAAGTCGGCAAGTCAGAAATATCGCCCTTATGATGATCTAAAACAGTTTTAATGAGAGATTGATTAGGTTAACATGCGCGACTTTGTAGCCATCGCTTAACATTTCACCATGAATATGGTGTATGTTGTTTTAAGGTTATTATTTATTAGGTTGGATGACCATGCCAGTAAATACAATTATGGGGTTATTTGCAAAGTCCCCAATTAAACCTTTGCAGCGTCACGTAGTATGCGTGAACGAATGTTGTTCTCACCTGGTTAATTTCTTTGAAGTTTCTTCAAAGGGTGACTGGGAAAAAGCAGCTGAAATTCGAGCTCAGATTTCTCACCTTGAGAAAGAAGCTGACGTACTAAAACGTGAAATTCGCCTTAAACTTCCTCGTGGTTTGTTTATGCCTGTTGATCGCACCGACATGTTGGAGCTATTAACTCAGCAAGACAAACTAGCAAACCTAGCGAAAGACATTGCTGGCCGTGTATATGGTCGTCAACTTGTCATTCCTGCTCCTCTACAAGAAAACTTCATCGCTTACGTTAAACGTTGTCTAGATGCAGCGAACCAAGCACAAAACGTAATCAATGAACTAGACGAATTACTTGAGACTGGCTTTAAAGGCCGCGAAGTAACACTCGTTGCTGAAATGATTCATCAATTAGATGTAATTGAAGATGACACGGATGCGATGCAGATCGAACTACGCCAACAACTAATGGCGATTGAAGGCGATCTGAATCCAGTTGATATCATGTTCTTATACAAAATTCTTGAATGGGTTGGTGGTATTGCAGATCAAGCACAGCGTGTAGGCGCTCGTCTTGAAGTAATGCTTTCTCGATCTTAAATCATACGTTAACCATATAACGAAGAGCATTTTTTGAACAAACCACTTATGCGTTGAGTATTTCTCTCGCTGAGCGGTTTTTTGCGTCTAAATTTGTTCCGCTTGTTATCAAACAACTAGGTATTACGATGGATATCCTTGCTAACTACGGCACTGTCCTGATTATTGTTGCAGCAGCTTTCGGTTTCTTGATGGCTATTGGTATTGGTGCAAATGACGTTGCGAATGCAATGGGCACCTCAGTAGGCTCTAAAGCTCTAACCGTTAAACAAGCGATCATTATCGCAATGATCTTTGAATTCGCTGGTGCATATCTTGCTGGTGGCGAAGTTACCGATACGATCCGTAAAGGTGTTATCGAGACGTCTCTATTCGCACATCAACCAGACGTACTTGTATTCGGTATGATGTCAGCGCTTCTTGCTGCTGGTACATGGTTACTTCTAGCTTCATACATGGGCTGGCCTGTTTCTACTACTCACTCAATCATCGGTGCAATCATCGGTTTCGCTTGCGTATCTGTAGGTACTGAAGCGGTAGACTGGGGCAGCGTTCAAGGTATCGTGGGTAGTTGGATTATTACTCCTGTCATCTCTGGTTTCTTCGCTTACGTTATCTTTGTGAGTGCTCAGCGACTGATCTTTGATACTGAGAACCCACTATTTAACGCTAAACGTTTCGTTCCTGTGTACATGTTCATCACAACGATGGTAATTGCACTGGTAACAATCAAGAAAGGTCTTAAGCACGTTGGTCTTCACCTAAGCAA
Source organism: Vibrio chagasii (assembly GCA_041879415.1). Taxonomy (NCBI): domain Bacteria; kingdom Pseudomonadati; phylum Pseudomonadota; class Gammaproteobacteria; order Vibrionales; family Vibrionaceae; genus Vibrio; species Vibrio chagasii. The sequence continues at coordinate 2,530,672 of CP090851.1, forward strand.
CACTGAAGCATGGGTTTGGGCTGCAGGCGTATCTGCTGTTGTAATGATTGGTGGTTACCTATACATCCAGAAGAAATTCGCTAACCGCGAAGAAGACCACGGCTTTGCTGGTGTTGAAGGCATCTTCTCTGTACTAATGGTTATCACAGCTTGTGCGATGGCATTCGCACACGGTTCAAACGACGTTGCAAACGCGATTGGTCCACTGTCTGCTGTTGTATCAACGGTTGAGCACATGGGCGAAATCACGGGTAAGAGCACTATCGCATGGTGGATTCTTCCTCTAGGTGGTTTTGGTATCGTTGTTGGTCTTGCGACTCTTGGTCATAAGGTAATGGCAACGGTTGGTACTGGTATCACTGAACTAACACCAAGCCGTGGCTTTGCAGCGCAACTTGCTACAGCATGTACGGTTGTTCTAGCATCAGGTACTGGTCTTCCAATCTCTACGACACAAACACTAGTTGGTGCGGTATTGGGTGTTGGTTTTGCTCGTGGTATCGCGGCACTGAACTTAGGTGTTGTACGTAATATCGTAGCTTCGTGGATTGTGACACTGCCAGCAGGTGCTCTACTTGCTGTTGTGTTCTTCTACGGTATTCAGGCTATGTTTAGCATGTAAGTGCCACTGCGTTAGCCAATGCTAGCGTCAGAGTTATGTGAGCTTCAGTAACGATATGTAAATGCCATGTCATTATTGACTCAAACGCACAGAAAGGGAGGCTTTGCCTCCCTTCTTTGTTGCACCGCATAAAGAAACTAAATATTATTTGCTCATTGAGGCTGACTCATCCGCCTACCCAACTTGAATCGTTAAGGGATTTACTGTGAAAAAACTGATTAGCTTAGTTTTGTTCGCAATGCTTGCGGCTCCAGCTGCCTTTGCACAAGACCGTTATATTGCTGACAAACTATTTACTTATATGCATTCTGGCCCAAACAACACCTACCGTATCATCGGCAGTGTTGATGCTGGTGAGAAGATCACTTACCTGCAAGCAAACAAGAGCACAGGTTACACTCAGATCCAAGACAACCGTGGCCGTAAAGGTTGGGTTGAGAGCAAATTTGTAAGCACAAGAGAAAGCATGGCTCTGCGTATGCCTAAGCTTGAAAAAGAGCTGACAGAAGTGAAAACTAAGCTGGCTAATGCACGTCAAACAGCTGACAGCGAAAAGGCAGGCCTAGCAAGTTCTCTAGATTCTCGTAATAAGCAGATTGCTGAACTAGAACAGAACTACAGCGAGATTAGCCAACAGCTAACAAGCTCTCAAACAGAAAACCGTGAGCTACGCGCTAAGCTAGACACGCAGAAAGATGACCTACTATTGAAGTACTTCATGTACGGTGGTGGTGTTGCTGGTATCGGTCTACTTCTAGGCCTTGTTCTGCCACACATCATTCCTCGTCGTAAAAAGTCACCAAACGGCTGGGCGTAAGCGTTTCGTTTGACTGTTTTGCGTTAAGCAAAGTAAATTCAATCTCGAATACCAAAAAGGAGCACCTAAGTGCTCCTTTTTATTTATCTCAGCATATTATCAAAGTGCTTGCTGCAGCCTTAGGTTAGCCCTTCCACTCATACAAAGCAGGAATCTCTATCTTCTGCTGGTTAAACTCAACAACCACAGATTGCGGCTTTATCTCTAGCAATTGCACATCGTTGCCAATCCAATCTCCCTGCGACACCTCTTGCCCATTCACTTTAACCCAACGCTTGTTCTCACTGCTTGAATACATATGGGTTTGCAAATCGAGCTTAGGTAATACACCAGACAAACTGTTAACGTGATTTTCGATCTCAATAACTTGAGGTTCCATCTGGCTTGCTGGTCGCGAATCCATTGGCTCAGGCTCATTTGGCTGCTGATCCATAATCGTTTCTAGCTTCAATGCTAAGTCAGGCGGTAACTCGGTCAAGTCTAGCCCTTGTAGTAGGTCGCTGTCTGATTGCTGGTAATTGCTTTCATTGCTGACACCAGGTTCAACTTTCGGCTCAACAAATGCCAGTTCCGAATCATCGGCCGTTCGCGCACTGCTCTCGGCAGTGACTACCGGTACGGTAACTCCACCAGAAAAGTTAGAGCTGTCAGAATTAACCTGAGCATAAACCTCTTGGCGAGGTAACGATTTTAGCGTCTTGCCAGTCGGTGCTGGGCGCACCACAAACAGAGGCTCATCTTCGACTTCTTCTTCGGCATTCAAATCAATCGTTTCGATATCTTTAGCTTGAACAGGCTGGGTTTCTGATTCTGAACTCGAACTAATACCAGCTTGGTTAGCCGTTTGCTGTTGATAGTAAGATTGATACACCAAGGCACCACCTACCAACAGAGAAGGCACAAGTAAAACAAGCAACCCCATAGCCAACGACGAACCGCGTTTGTTGCTTATACCCTTTGCAGAACTCGACACTTGATGGTTTTGGTAGCCCTTGAAGCTAGATTTGTCTGGGGACTGATTCAACTCATGCATAATGCGTGACATTAGCTCGCTCCTCCGCTTAATGACATTAACTTAGGAGAATCTAGCTGAGCTAATCTTTGTAGCCTAGCTAAAGTTCGTTGACCAGCAATACCGTCGACCGACATGCCCTGCCAAGTTTGAAATGCTTCGACTTTCATTTTTAATTCGTAATCAAATACATCACTACCAGATACAACCTCTCCAAGAACCTCAGAAAGCAACAAATCAAGCAAAGCGACAGCTTCACCCTGATAGCCCTCTTTCAACGTCTCTCGCAGCGGCTGTTTCCAAATCGCGACATAATCGCCATGCCAAACCTTCTCTAGAGACTGCTTCGGCATGACTAACAGTTTTTCATTCACCAGTAACTCGACAGCGTCTTGTGATGCACCATAAAGCACCGCAAACACAGGCTCTTGCTCTACATCTAGGTTCAATACCACAGGAACGCCTAACTCTAGAAGGTCATCTAAGCTTGCTTGTTGTTGCTCACATACGAACACGCTTTGTGGCTCGCTCAGACATAAACCATCACGGAGGGAGGATTGGTATCCCCAAAGCGTATATAAGTCCTTGATCGCCAGCGAACGGTTAGTTCCTTGCATCAAGTGTTGCTGAATATGTGTTGGCAGTGCGAACTTGTCTGTCTCAGACTCAACAACCACCTTAGGCATATCTGCGATTGACGAACGCTGCATTTTTGCTGAGCTTAATGCTTGGGCTTCATTCGAAGGTTGAGTTGTTAGCCATGTGTCAATGTAGGTTGGAGCAAAGTGGAAGGTCGCCATCGCAAGCACAACACTCAAGGTAGTAGCACTCGCGTATTTAACTAGTTTTGGTAGCGCGCTCGCTACTCGAGGTTTTTCAACATGGTAAACCTCGGCTTGAAACGCCATGATCTGCTGACACGCTTTGTTGACCGTGTCATTGCTCGGTGTTGGCTCTCCATCATGAAACGCTAGCTGCAGCGCCTTATCACACACCAAGTTAATCAATCTTGGAATACCATGAGTATATTGAGCAATCAGCTTAACGGAACGATTCGAAAACAGCATCTGCTCGCCACCAGCCGTCTCTAAACGAAACGCGATGTACTTACCTGTCTCTTGAATGTTGAGCGGCAACAAATGATAGCGTCCCGTAATACGCTGCGCTAGTTGGCGCAATTGCGTAGTCTGCAGGTGCTGTTGTAATTCAGGTTGGCCAACCAGCAATACTTTTAATAGCTTGCGGCTGTCAGTTTCCAAGTTCGTTAAAAGCCGTAGCTGCTCCAACACATCGGCAGCTAAGTGCTGAGCTTCATCTATCACCAATAAGGTTTGAATACCTTCGGCATGGCTATCTAGTAAGAAATAGTGAATCGCCTGACTCAGCTGTTTGAGTGATGCCTGCTGCGGATAGTCGATCTCGAACTCATCACAGATAGCTTCAAGCAAATCAGTATTGGAAAATGTAGGGTTGAGTATAAGGCCAGCTTGAGTATGGCTATCAAGGGAGGACAACATCGCCTTAGCGACCGTTGTTTTACCGGTTCCCACCTCACCAGTGAGCATTGCAAAGCCCCCACCCTCGCCTAAACCGGCTTGTAGGTTTTGCATCGCCTCTTGGTGGCGCTGACTCAAAAACAAGTAGCGAGAATTTGGTACAATCGAAAATGGCATCTCAACGAAGCCAAAATATTCCTTATACATGTGCTGCCCTATAATTACGATTAATGGAAAGTACCATTGCTTGCCGTAAAGTCCAGCAGTGATAAAACATTTCGAGGTGATAAGTTGCAAATATACGATAGCCTACCAAAAGAGAATGGGCTACAGCGCTATCTAGTCGGTGGAGCGGTGCGCGATAAGCTACTCAATATTGATAGCTACGATAAAGATTGGGTAGTTGTTGGCAGTACCCCTCAAGAGATGGAAAGCCTTGGCTTCACTGCAGTGGGTAAAGACTTCCCAGTCTTCCTGCATCCAAAAACCAAGGAAGAGCACGCACTGGCGCGCACAGAAAGGAAGTCAGGCTCTGGTTACACAGGCTTCGAATGTTACTTCGCGCCAGATGTTAGCCTAGAAGAAGATCTCATGCGCCGCGATCTAACGATCAACGCCATCGCTCAAGATGATGCTGGCAACCTTCACGATCCTTACCACGGCCAGCAAGATCTCTCCGATCGTATTCTTAGACACGTATCCGATGCCTTTGTCGAAGATCCACTTCGAGTGCTGCGAGTTGCGCGCTTCGCAGCCAAGCTTCACCACCTCGGCTTTAGCGTTGCACCGGAAACCATGGCCATGATGGCGACAATCGTTGAATCAGGAGAGCTTGCGCATCTTACTGCTGAGCGAGTGTGGCAAGAGTGGCACAAATCACTCAGTACGCCACATCCGGAAGTGTTCCTTTCGGTGTTGAAAGAGTGCGGTGCATTAGCGGTTGTTTTACCAGAGATTGACGCTCTGTTTGGTGTTCCTCAACCGGAAAAGTGGCACCCTGAAATCGACACGGGTATCCATACTCTGATGGTGGCTCAGCAAGCAGCGCTATTAAGCCCATCACTGCCGGTACGGTTTGCCGCTCAAGTGCATGACTTAGGTAAAGGCGTGACACCACAAGCTGAATGGCCAAGCCATAAGATGCACTGCCACACAGGTGTTAAGATCATTAAGAAACTGTGTGAGCGAGTGAGAGTGCCTAATGAATTCAGAGACCTCGCACTATTAGTGTGTGAGCAGCACTCAAACATTCATCGCGCGGGTGAGCTCAAGCCGACAACTTTCCTTAAAGTTCTCAACAAGTTCGATGTTTGGCGCAAACCAGATCGCCTTAACGACATCTTGCTATGCTGCCAAGCTGACCACACTGGTCGCAAAGGGTTAGAAGATCAGCCTTACCCTCAAAAGGCTCGTTTTGAAGCGGCCTATCAGGCAGCACTTCAAGTGGAAGTAAAAGCAATCATTGCCGATGGCTTTAAAGGTAAAGATATTCGAGAAGAACAAGAGAAGCGCAGAGCAGTAGCCATTGAAGGCGCGCTATCAGAACTCGAGACTCACTAGCCTACAGTTCACCAGTAAGCACATATTAAAAAGCCCGCAGTAAAGCGGACTTTTTAAATTTTACAGCGAGACTGTTATCAGCGCCTGTTACTGCATTATTAAGAAAGCAAACAGACCACAACCTAAGATTAGGCGGTAAATAACAAACGGCGTCATGCCCATGCGTGAAATAAGCTTCAAGAAGAAGTGAATACAGATGTAAGCACTGATGAAAGAGACTGCAATACCGGTTAGCAGTGTACCCACATGGATTGGGTCGCCACTGGTCACCAACTTAAGACCTAAGTAACCACCAGCTAAAGTGATGATTGGGATAGACATTAGGAAAGAGAATCGAGCTGCTGCTTCACGAGTAAAGCCAAGGTAAAGTGCTGCTGTAATCGTAGCGCCTGAGCGAGAGGTACCAGGAATGATTGCCATGGCTTGAGCAAGACCAATAAACAACGCTTTTTTCCAACCTGCCTGGTACTCATCATCACGTAGGCTTGAGTTCTTATCTACCCACCACAACAACAGACCAAAGACGATGGTCGTTGTCGCAATCACCCATGCACTGCGCAGGTAAAGCTCAACAATGTCCTTCATCAGCAGGCCAAATATACATGCAGGAATCGTCGCAAGGATGATCATCCATGCCAATTTCGCTTCTTTGCTGCGATCGCCCTTAAACACTGAGCCGAAGAATGCGCCCAGCAACGAAATCACTTCTTTACGGAAATAGATCACGACCGCGGCTAGAGTACCGACATGGACCGCGACATCAAAAGCCAAGCCCTGATCTTCCCAACCTAAAACCGCTGATGGAAGGATCAAGTGTGCCGAACTGGAAATAGGTAAAAACTCAGTAAAGCCTTGCACCAACGCCAATATAAACGCTTCAAAATAACTCATTACTTACCTTTTAAATTATAGTTTTATATCTACGACAGAGAGCGAGTCTAGTTGCTGCATCTTCTGCCATATTTCACTGACGGTTCTCCCGTCTTGCGGGATAACTCTCGCAGGACAAAGATCATAAAGTGGTTGTGTTACAAAAGGATATTTATAGATATCACTGCGCGGTAACTCTGGAGCAGACTCAGATACCTCATTGCCAAACAGCACAATATCAAGATCCAAATTTCGGTCCTGAAGTTTGTGTGCATCTTGCGCGCGCCCCCATTTGTACTCAATTTTACGAAGTTCTTGTGAAAATTCAGTCAATGAAAGTGACGTGTCGAGCTCTATCACAAAGTTATAAAATGGATGGCTATTAAAACCGACAGGCTCACAGTGATAGATTTTAGAGCATTTAAGGTTAGTCCCTAACGATTGAAGCTCTATCCATGCCACCCTTGCATGCTTGTCGCGGTCTATGTTCGTGCCAACACCAACATAGGCGATGGTCATGCTTGACCTCGTTCGATGATCACACCCACCGCTTTTGCTTGAGGAACCGCACCAGGCTTCGCTAAGTGGATTTTAACCCAAGGAACAGAGAACTGAGTCATAATAAGCTCTGCGACTTCTTCAGCAACACGCTCTACTAGTAGAAAACGGCCATTCGCAATGTGATCAAGTACTGCAGTGCTCACTTTCGAATAATCCAAAGCATCAACCACATCATCACTCTTGCCTGCTAGGCGGTTGTCATGAGCCATTTCAATATCAAGCACCAGTTTTTGTTTGATCTCTTGCTCCCAATCGTAAACACCGATCGTTGTAATTACTTCTAGCTGCTCAATGAAAACTTTATCCAGTGCCATGACTTGTCCTTTTAGAGGTCGGATACCCAAATTTGGGAAAAAAACGTATTATTTGCGTAATTCGAGATATGATATCAATTACTCTTGGATTGAGCATTATTTTCCCATCGTTAGGCGCATAACCGTTAAAGGACAGACATGACCCCATTGGCACTTATCATGATCATTGCTGCCTATTTGCTAGGTTCAATCTCTAGTGCGGTCTTGATATGCCGAGTCTTAAGGCTTCCAGATCCTAGAACGGTGGGCTCAAACAACCCAGGTGCGACCAATGTGTTACGTGTCGGTGGCAAAGGCGCCGCAGCAGCAGTATTACTCTGTGACATGTTAAAAGGTACCATTCCAGTCTGGCTTGGTTACTTTCTCGGTATCGACTCAATCATCTTAGGTATTGTTGCGATTGCAGCTTGTCTTGGTCATATGTACCCGATCTTCTTCCACTTTAAAGGTGGTAAAGGTGTAGCAACGGCGCTGGGTGCGATCGCTCCAATTGGATTCGACCTAACCGGAATGATCATGGCAACTTGGCTAGTAGTTGCGCTTTTGTTTCGATACTCGTCTCTGGCAGCATTGGTGACCGTACTACTTGCCCCTTTCTACGCTTGGTTAGTCAAACCGCAATATACCCTGCCTGTAGCTATGCTGTGTTGCTTGATCGTGCTGCGTCATCACCAGAACATCCGCCGCCTACTGGATGGCAGTGAACCAAAACTCGGACAAAAAAAATCGGCTTAACCTTAATTTAAAGTTAAGCCGACCATTTTGAGCGATAGATAAACTACAGCAGGTGCTTACCTAAAAACTCTTTCAGCATAGTGTTTACGAACTCTGGCTGTTCTAGCGAGCTAATATGTCCCGCGCCAGGGATCACCACCAATTCACTACCTGAAATACAATCATGCATCAGGTAAGATTCAAGTACTGGGCGTGGTTTGTCTTCTTGGCCGACAGCAACCAATACAGGTAGCGCAAACTTCTCAATCGTTTCAATCATGTCACGACGTCCAAACACCATACGACCAATTCGAGCGACTTGTTCTGCTTGCTCCCCCTGTAATGCCGATAGCTGTTGAGTAAAGCCTTCAACCAAAGCTGGCGTGTTAGTTTGTGCATCATTAGCAAAGAACAGTGGCACAACCGCTTCAATAATCGGTTGAGGAACCATCTTAGTTTGAGAAATCGTATCGAGCATGCTGAAGTACTTCGCGTGTGCGACTTCTGGCTCTAAGCCAACGAAAGTGTCCATCAGTACCAAAGATTTGATACGTGACGGTGCTAGCTCCGCAAGCTCAGTGCCCCACATACCACCAACCGATAAACCCACCACAGAAAACTCTTCGATGTTTAAATGGTCAAGCAGTACCAGAACATGTTGAGCGTAGCCTTTTAGATTGCCCATTGCACTCGGTGCCGCTTGAGACTCACCATGAGACCAAAGTTCAGGCACAATACAACGGTACTGAGATTTTAATGCTTCAACCTGTGGCTTCCACATCGTACTATCCCAAAGGTAGCTATGCCCTAGAACAACAACTGGGCCTTGGCCTTCATCTAGGTACGCCATCGATTGATTATCTACAGTGAACTTGTTCATCTTCTTCCCTAATCTCTATCAGCAATTATTTATCGACATATAGTCGGTAAGCTAAGATATAAAAACGGCCGCACAAGGCGACCGTTTATCGAAACATTTTGATGTCTTACGCAATTGGCTCTAATTGGTCAATCGGCCAACGCGGTGTGGCTTGAACTGAAAGATCAGCAGTCTCACCATTTTTCAGGCGCTGCATACCGGCATAAGCGATCATCGCACCGTTATCAGTACAGAACTCAGTGCGCGGGTAGTAAACCTCGCCACCAATTTTCTTAGCAAGTGCTTCAAGTTCAACACGCAGTTGTTTGTTTGCACTTACGCCACCAGCAATTACTATACGTTTCATGCCCGTCTGTTCCAAGGCACGCTTACACTTGATTACCAAGGTGCCACAAACGGCCTCTTGGAACGCATACGCGATGTCGGCACGAGTTTGTTCGCTATCGTCATTGTCACGAATCGTGTTCGCAGCAAAGGTTTTTAGACCAGAAAAGCTCATATCCAGGCCCGGACGATCCGTCATTGGACGTGGGAACTTAAAGCGGCCCGGCGTGCCTTTTTCCGCCAGTCGAGATAGCAACGGACCACCAGGGTAATCTAAGCCCATCAGCTTCGCCGTTTTATCAAACGCTTCACCTGCTGCATCATCAATCGATTCACCAAGGATCTTGTATTCACCGATGCCTTTCACTTCGACCATCATTGTGTGACCACCAGAAACAAGCAGAGCGACAAATGGGAACGGTGGTGGGTTATCTTCTAGCATAGGAGCAAGGAGGTGACCTTCCATATGGTGAACAGGTACAGCTGGCACACCCCAAGCGTAAGCAATGCTGCGACCAATCGTTGCACCAACAAGCAGCGCACCAACAAGGCCAGGGCCAGCCGTGTAAGCCACACCATCGATGTCTTTAGAGGTTAGGTTTGCCTCTTTAAGAGCCGCTTTGATTAGCGGAATTGTTTTCTTCACGTGATCACGTGATGCCAGCTCAGGGACTACACCACCGTAATCGGCGTGCAGCTTTACTTGGCTGTATAATTGATGAGAAAGCAGACCCTGCTCATCATCATAAATTGCGATTCCTGTTTCATCACAAGAGGTTTCAATACCAATAATGCGCATAATTTTCTCGGCACGCTTTCGTCTAAAATGGGAAATTAGCGCAATATTACCCTGCCTAAGCTCTTCAAACAAATATTGTACAGACTATAATCGACAAAGTGCTTTACAAAGCCACTCTGATCGGATTAAAATTCCGCACCATTTTTGATCAAGCTGGTTAGAGACCACACTTAATCGAAAGTTGTCTACGGATAATTTTTCTGATTTGGTCATCAGTAGCCAGCGATAATGAATAACCCCTGAGGTGAAAGGCATATGCCAATAGTTAAAGTACGTGAAAACGAACCGTTCGACGTTGCACTACGTCGTTTCAAGCGCTCTTGTGAAAAAGCAGGTATCCTTTCTGAAGTTCGCCGTCGCGAGCACTACGAAAAGCCAACTACAGTTCGCAAACGCGCTAAAGCAGCAGCTCAAAAGCGTCACGCTAAGAAGCTAGCTCGCGAAAACGCACGTCGCGTTCGCCTGTACTAATAACTTAATCCATAAGGACTGAGTTATGGCTCTTATTGAACAACTCAAAGAAGAGCAAAAATTAGCGATGAAAGCCAAGGACAAACCGCGCCTTGGCACTATCCGTTTAGCTCTTGCTGCTGTAAAGCAACGTGAAGTCGACGAACAGATTACTCTGAGCGATGACGACATTCTTGCTGTACTAGTAAAAATGGTTAAACAACGTCGCGATTCTGTTGCTCAATATGAATCAGCTGGTCGTCAAGATCTTGCTGACGTGGAACAAGCAGAAATTGCTGTACTTGAAGGCTTTATGCCTCAACCGCTTACTGAAGAAGAAGTAATCGCACTACTTGATAGCGCAATTGCAGAAGCTCAACCTGCGGGCATGCAAGACATGGGTAAAGTAATGGCTATCTTGAAACCACAAATTCAAGGGCGTGCAGATATGGGTAAAGTTAGTGGTTTAGTTCGTTCTAAACTCGCTTAATCCCAAATCAAATTGCAACAAGCCGTGCAATCCTTCGGAACGCACGGCTTGTTTGTATCTGTAACCCATTCAAACTATTATTATCCACACTCTCAGTTAGTGCATTTTTCTAAGGTTTTATGGCAGGACACATCCCGCGTAGTTTCATCGATGATCTCCTAGCGCGTCTCGACATTGTCGACATCATAGACGCACGCGTGAAACTTAAGAAAAAAGGCAAAAACTACGGCGCTTGTTGTCCGTTTCATAACGAAAAGACCCCCTCTTTTAGCGTAAGCCAAGAGAAACAGTTTTATCACTGTTTTGGTTGTGGCGTACACGGCAATGCCATCGACTTCATTATGGAGTTCGAACGCCTTGAATTTGTTGAAGCTATTGAAGAGCTGGCCTCTTTCTTAGGGCTCGATGTTCCAAGAGAACAACGTAGCGGTGAGATTTCTACCGCACCAAGAGCCAACACAGAACAAAAACGTAACCTCTATGATTTAATGGGCGGCATTAGCCAGTTCTATCGTTCTCAGCTAAAAATAGCAGCCAATAAACCTGCGATTGAGTACCTCAAAAATCGTGGTCTGTCGGGCGAAATCGTCCAGAAATTTGGCATTGGTTACGTGGCCGATGAGTGGGACTTAGTTCGTAAGAACTTTGGCCAACAAAAAGAAGCCCAAGACATGCTCGTGACCGGCGGCATGTTGATCGAGAATGATAAAGGCAACCGATATGACCGATTCCGTGGCCGTGTCATGTTCCCGATTCGTGATCGTCGTGGTCGTGTAATTGGTTTTGGTGGTCGTGTCTTAGAAGACGGCACACCAAAATACCTAAACTCACCAGAGACGCCTATCTTCCATAAAGGTAAAGAGCTCTATGGCCTTTATGAAGTATTGCAGGCATACCGTGAACCACCTCAAGTCCTTGTGGTTGAAGGTTACATGGATGTCGTGGCGCTTGCGCAATATGGTGTAGATTACTCGGTGGCTTCACTAGGCACCTCAACAACCGGTGACCATATCCAGATGCTGTTTAGACAAACCAGCACTGTGGTTTGTTGTTACGATGGTGACCGAGCTGGTAAAGAGGCTGCATGGCGCGCTCTAGAAAATGCACTTGAGTACCTGAAAACAGGTAACACACTCAAGTTTCTGTTCTTGCCCGATGGTGAAGACCCAGATAGCTATATTAGAGAACATGGTAAGGCCGCTTTTGAGCAGCTCGTCCAAAATGCAACGCCACTATCGACCTATTTGTTCGACAACCTGATAGAAATACACAAACTTAACTTGGGCACAACCGAAGGAAAATCGGCACTGCGTGCGCACGCAAGCGCCTTAATTAATAAAATTCCTGACAGTTATTTCCAAGAGTTGCTCGAAAAATTATTGGATGAACGAACTGGATTTGATAACCAACTGAGACGTGCTCGTGTTCATACACAGAACCCGACACCTCAACCGCATAAAGAGCTCAAGCGAACTCCAATGCGTGAAGTTATCGCTTTGCTTATCCAAAATCCGAGCTATGCTGATATGGTACCGGATTTATCAAGTGTCAAAGGCTTACCATTGCCTGGACTAAGTTTATTCGTCGAAGTACTTGATAAATGCCACGCGCATCCCCATATCAACACCGGCCAGTTATTAGAGCACTGGCGAGATAATAAACATGAGGCTCTTCTGTCTCGTCTCGCGAGCTGGGAAATCCCCCTCGACGAAGACAATCAAGAAGACATATTTTTAGACTCATTGGACAAAATACTTGCCCAGTGCGTTGAAAAACAAATTGAAAACCTGCAGGCCAAAGCAAGAAGTGTCGGTTTATCAGCCGAAGAAAAAAGGGAGCTACTAGCTTTAATGCTAGATCTAAAAGCGTAACCCTGTTTGATTAGTCAGCATTTAATAAATTTGTTAACATAATTGGTTTGCATTTGAGAATGCAACGTCCTTCACCAGACCTGAAGTTGGATATCATCTATGGATCAAAATCCGCAGTCACAGCTTAAATTACTTGTTATTAAAGGCAAGGAACAAGGCTATCTGACCTACGCCGAAGTAAACGACCACCTACCTGCAGAAATCGTGGATTCTGAACAGGTAGAAGACATCATTCAAATGATTAACGACATGGGCATCAAAGTAGTTGAAACTGCACCTGATGCTGATGATCTAGCGCTTAATGATGACGATGCCAATATAGATGAAGACGCAGCCGAAGCTGCAGCTGCTGCGCTTTCAAGCGTAGAAAGCGAGATTGGCCGTACTACTGACCCAGTTCGCATGTACATGCGTGAAATGGGTACAGTTGAACTACTGACTCGTGAAGGCGAAATCGACATTGCGAAACGCATTGAAGATGGTATCAACACCGTTCAACTATCTGTTGCTGAGTACCCAGGTACTATTCCATACATCTTGGAACAGTTTGACCGTGTACAAGCAGAAGAGATTCGCTTAACAGACCTAATCAACGGCTTCGTTGACCCAGATGACGATGGCACCGCTGCACCAACAGCAACTCACATCGGTTCAGAACTTGCTGAAACTGATCTGGATGACGAAGACGCAGAAGACGTTGATGATGAAGCTGAAGAGGAAGAAGAAGATACAGGTATCGACCCTGAGCTTGCTCTTGAGAAGTTCACAGCGCTTCGTACTAGCTACCAAAACCGTCAGCTAGCGATCAACGAATACGGTCATGAAAGCCCGAAAGCAATGCTTGCAACAACAATGATGCAAGACGTATTCAAAGAGTTCCGCCTAACACCAAAACAGTTTGATTACCTAGTAAACGAACTGCGTAACTCTATGGATCGTGTACGTACTCAAGAACGCCTAATCATGCGTCAAACGGTTGAGTACGGCAAAATGCCGAAGAAATCTTTCATTGCTCTATTTACTGGCAACGAATCAAGCGAAGCATGGTTAGATGAAGTTCTTGCTTCTGACAAGCCATACGCAGAAAAGATCAAACGTCACGAAGGTGATATTCGTCGTTCAATCCAGAAACTGGACATGATCGAGAAAGAGACCTCTCTGACAGTTCAAAGCATCAAAGATATCAGCCGTCGTATGTCTATCGGTGAAGCGAAAGCTCGTCGTGCGAAGAAAGAGATGGTTGAAGCGAACTTACGTCTAGTAATCTCGATTGCTAAGAAGTACACAAACCGTGGTCTACAATTCCTGGATCTAATCCAAGAAGGTAACATCGGCCTGATGAAAGCGGTTGATAAGTTTGAATACCGTCGTGGTTACAAGTTCTCGACTTACGCAACATGGTGGATCCGTCAAGCAATCACTCGTTCGATTGCCGACCAAGCGCGTACTATCCGTATTCCGGTTCACATGATCGAAACGATCAACAAACTAAACCGTATCTCTCGTCAAATGCTACAAGAGATGGGTCGTGAACCACTTCCGGAAGAGCTAGCTGAGCGCATGCAAATGCCTGAAGACAAGATCCGTAAAGTACTGAAAATTGCTAAAGAGCCAATCTCGATGGAGACACCAATCGGTGACGACGAAGATTCGCATCTAGGTGATTTCATCGAGGATACAACACTAGAACTACCTCTAGACTCAGCAACGGCAACCAGCCTACGCGGTGCAACTAAAGACGTTCTTGCTGGCCTAACACCTCGTGAAGCTAAAGTACTGCGTATGCGTTTCGGTATCGACATGAACACTGACCACACTCTTGAAGAAGTTGGTAAGCAGTTCGACGTAACTCGTGAACGTATCCGTCAGATCGAAGCAAAAGCACTACGTAAACTTCGTCACCCAAGCCGTTCAGAAACTCTGCGCAGCTTCCTAGACGAGTAATCACACACATTGATGTGATTAGCTTTTAAGCATAATTAAGAAAAGGTGAGCTATAGCTCACCTTTTTTGTACCTGTGTGATTTAAGTGGCTAAGATGTAAGCGGAATTGCCCCTTATAGTGTCTAGACACCAATGAATGCTTCCCCTATAATCTATGCCCTACGGCCCCTTAGCTCAGTGGTTAGAGCGCACGACTCATAATCGTTCGGTCCCCAGTTCAAATCTGGGAGGGGCCACCAAATTAGAAAAGCCAGAACAGTTCACGCTGCTCTGGCTTTTTGCTTTTCTAAGCTCGCTACTCTTTATACCCTACTCATTTCAATACATCCCTGAATGAGTGAACTCCACAGTACACAATGCCAATTGCCTCTCTGTGACTAAGCTTACTTTTCTTTTATAAAAAAATCGGCAATATGGTTGTATATAAATCGCTCAATCATTCAGGGAAGAAACATGAAAGACGAAACACTCTCGATTCACTTCGGCTACGAAACCGATCCAACCACGAAATCCGTTGCTACCCCTATCTACCAAACTGTCGCCTATGAATTTGACGATGCTCAGCATGGTGCTGATCTGTTCAACCTAGAAGTACCAGGCAATATCTACACCCGTATTATGAACCCAACCAACGATGTGTTGGAAAAACGTATGGCTGCGCTAGAAGACGGTATCGCAGGCTTAGTTGTCAGTGCGGGCAGCGCGGCAATCAACTACGCGATTCAGACATTGGCACAAATCGGTGACAATATCGTCTCAACACCTCAGCTTTACGGTGGTACGTACACCTTGTTTGCCCACATGCTGCCAAACCAAGGGATTGAAGTTCGTTTTGCTAAAGACGACAAACCAGAAAGCTTAGCCGAGTTAATCGATGAAAAAACCAAAGCGGTTTACTGTGAGAGTATCGGTAACCCTGCGGGTAATATCATCGACCTAGAACGTGTCGCTGAACTTGCTCACGCACAAGGTGTCCCTGTGATTGTCGATAACACAGTCGCAACTCCAGTGCTGTGTAAACCTATTGAGTTTGGTGCTGACATTGTAGTTCACTCACTAACCAAGTACGTGGGTGGTCACGGCACAACCTTGGGTGGTGTGATTGTCGATTCAGGTAAATTCCCATGGGCAGAGCACAAAGATCGCTTCCCGGTGTTTAATCAGCCTGAGCCCTCTTATCATGGAGTGGTGTATACCGAAGCCTTTGGAGAGGCAGCATTTATTGGACGTGCTCGAACAGTACCATTGCGGAATACTGGCGCAGCCTTGTCGCCAATGAATGCCTTTATGTTGATGCAAGGCTTGGAGACGCTGTCGTTACGTATGGAACGCCACACAGAGAACGCATTGAAAGTAGCTGAATACTTAAGCCAACATGAGAAAGTCAGCTGGGTAAGCTACGCAGGTCTACCAAGTTCAGAATTTTACCCGCTGGCTGAAAAATACATGCAGGGTAAGCCATCGGCGATTTTATCTTTTGGCCTAAAAGATGGTTATGAAGCAGGTGTTCGCTTCTATGACGCACTACAAATCTTCAAGCGCTTGGTAAACATTGGCGATGCAAAATCTCTGGCTTGTCACCCAGCTTCGACAACGCACCGTCAGCTAAGCGAAGCTGAACAGAAACAAGCTGGAGTATCACCAGAGATGATTCGCCTATCAGTAGGGATTGAACACATCGAAGATATCCTTGCAGACCTAGAGCAAGCTCTTAACGCTTGAGACTTATAGCGACACCAGAAGACAAGTGTGCAAGGTAACAGCTACAAAAAAGCCCATCACATAAGATGGGCTTTATTCTTATCTAACTTTTGTAGACTGCCAGAGAGTTACTCAACCGTTACCGCTTTCGCTAGGTTACGAGGTTGGTCAACGTCGGTACCTTTGATTAGCGCGACATGGTAAGAAAGCAACTGCATTGGAACCGTGTAGTAAATAGGTGCCGTTACTTCACTCACGTGAGGCATCTTGATGATCTTCATGTTCTCATCGCCCTCAAAACCTGCGTCTTCGTCTGCGAATACGTACAGTAGACCACCGCGCGCACGTACTTCTTCTACGTTCGATTTCAGCTTCTCTAACAGGTCGTTACTTGGTGCAATAACCACTACTGGCATATCTGCATCAATCAGAGCTAGAGGACCGTGCTTAAGCTCACCTGCAGCGTATGCTTCAGCGTGGATGTAAGAGATCTCTTTCAGTTTTAGAGATGCTTCCATTGCGATTGGGTAGTACTCGCCACGGCCTAGGAATAGTGTGTGGTGCTTATCAGCAAAGTCAGTCGCTAGTGCTTCGATCTCTTTATCAAATGCCAGTGCTTTCTCGATGTCTGTTGGCAGTTGGTGAAGTGCTTGAACGATTTCCGTCTCTTTCGCTTCATCGATACGACCTTGTAGGCGACCAATAGACGTTACCATCATCAGCATTGCTGCAAGCTGCGTAGTAAACGCTTTTGTTGAAGCAACACCGATCTCTGTCCCCGCGCGAGTCATGAAAGCAAAATCAGATTCACGAACCAATGAAGAGCCCGCTACGTTACAGATTGTCATCGCTGACATGTAACCTTTCTCTTTAGCAAGGCGAAGGGCTGCTAGCGTATCTGCCGTCTCACCAGATTGAGATAACGTAACAAGCAGGCTGTTTGGACGAACCACAAAGTCACGGTAACGGAACTCAGAAGCGATCTCCACGTCACAGCTTACGCCAGCTAGCGATTCAAACCAGTAGCGTGCCGCCATACCTGAGTTGTATGAAGTACCACATGCGATGATCTGAACGTGTTCAACTTTGCTAAGGATCTCTTCCGCTTTAACGCCGATAGCATTGGTGATCACAGACGTATCTGAGATACGACCTTCCATTGTATTGAGCAGTGCAGTTGGTTGTTCAAAGATCTCTTTTTGCATGAAGTGACGGTATTTACCTTTGTCACCCGCATCGTGCTCTGCGTTAGATTCAACGATTTCACGTTCAATACGCTCACCGTTTGCATCGAATACGTTAACTTCACGACGAGTCACTTCTGCAACATCGCCCTCTTCTAGGTACATAAAGCGACGTGTCACACTAAGTAGCGCTAGTTGGTCAGATGCTAGGAAGTTTTCACCAACACCAAAGCCGATTACGATTGGGCTACCAGAACGAGCAACAACAATACGTGAAGGATCTTTACGATCAACCGCTACTGTACCGTATGCGCCATCCAGCTGTTTTGCTGTTTTCTGCAGTGCTTCAACTAGAGAGTCTGAAGTACGAAGCTCCCACTCAACCAAGTGTGCGATAACTTCAGTATCTGTTTGTGAAGTAAACTCGTAGCCGCGCTCTTTTAGCATAGTACGCAGTGCTTCGTGGTTTTCGATAATACCATTGTGTACTACCGCGATATCACCAGACATGTGTGGGTGTGCATTAGCTTCAGATGGCTCCCCGTGTGTTGCCCAACGAGTATGCGCAATACCAGTACCACCAACAACTTGTTGCTCTTCTACCGCGTCAGCTAGCTCTTGTACTTTGCCTAAGCGACGTACACGAGTCAGATTTGATTCGGTATCAACCACAGCGACACCCGCTGAGTCGTAGCCACGGTATTCTAGGCGGCGAAGGCCTTCTACTAAAATCTCTGCTACATCACGCTGTGCTACTGCACCAACAATTCCACACATAGTTTGACTCCATCAATTTCGTTTATTCCTATTGGCAGCAAGCAAAGGCCATATCTTTAATAAGATTAATTATAGGAAGTTAAATGCATAATAGTTAAAAATTAGTTTTACGCTGGATCCGTTAAGATCACTCGAACATCGTGCGACTCGATACTTGCCTGAGATTCTTTGCTCAAGTCTGTATCTGTAATGAGGATGTCGACGTGATCCCATGCCAGCTCTAGATTAGGGATCTTTCGTCCCACTTTTTCAGACTCAACCATCACGATCACTTCTCGTGATACTTCAGCCATCACTTTACTTAGACCAACCAATTCATTGAACGTGGTTGTGCCTCTGTCGAGGTCGATACCATCAGCCCCAATAAACAGTTGATCAAAATCGTATGCGCGAAGTACTGATTCTGCGACTTTGCCTTGGAAAGAATCCGAGTGGGTATCCCAAGTGCCGCCGGTCATTAGTAACGTCGGCTCACTCTCTAGTTCATTTAGCGCATTCGCCACGTGCAATGAGTTGGTCATAACAACCAAACCACGCTTAGTATTGAGCTGCTGAATTAGGGCACCCGTTGTACTGCCACTATCAATCACGATGCGGTTATGGTCGCGAATTAAATCTGCAGCAGCTTTGGCTAGAGAAACCTTTCGAGTCGAAACTTTTTGACCCAATTCTTCGTTTACAACCTCTTTCGGTAGCGAAATCGCACCACCATAACGGCGTAAAAGCTGACCGTTTTTCTCTAAAGACGCTAAGTCCTTTCTAATAGTGACCTCTGAGGTTTCGAACTTAGCGGACAATTCATCAACACTAACCTCCCCTTTTTCGTTCACTAGGTTAGAAATTGCATGTCTTCTGAGCTGAGTGTTTCGTTTCGACATTTAAAAAAGACCAGTAAGTTTCGATATGAAACATATTATAGTTACAACGAAACTATTTAGTCCATTTATTTTGATCCAAAAAATTAATAAATAGCGATAAAACCTTGTCCTAAGACAATTGTTAAGCAGTGATATTGAATTGATTAGGTGGTAGAATCCGCACCCGAAAAGAAAAAAAATTACAAAACTGACCGTTATTTTTTTGCAACTTTCACCTGATATATTGGTGTAAGTCACAGAAACCCGATGTTGAATCAAAATCTTTTGGTCATAAAATGACTAAAATTGATGAAAGACTTACAACTCTGAAGGGCATATTGGAAGTCCCGCGATTTTACTCAGCAGGCACAAAATGCTGATGTAGCGGACCAATCTTCAGAACTTAAATAAATTTCAAATTGTAACAATACTTACCGGAGAGTACCTTCCATGAAAAAGACCAAAATCGTATGTACGATTGGCCCTAAAACTGAATCTGTAGAGAAGCTAACTGAACTAGTTAACGCAGGCATGAACGTTATGCGTCTTAACTTCTCTCACGGTGACTACCAAGAGCACGGCACTCGTATTGCGAACTTCCGCGAAGTAATGGACAAAGTAGGTAAGCAACTGGCTATCCTTCTTGATACTAAAGGTCCAGAGATCCGTACTATCAAGCTAGAAGGCGGCAACGACGTAGATCTAGTAGCTGGTCAAGAATTCACTTTCACAACTGACACTTCAGTTGTAGGTAACAAAGAGACTGTAGCGGTAACTTACGCTGGTTTCGCAGCTGACCTAAACGCTGGTAACACTATCCTAGTAGATGACGGCCTAATCGAAATGGAAGTTATCTCTACTACTGAAACTGAAGTGAAGTGTAAAGTTCTTAACAACGGTGCACTAGGCGAAAACAAAGGTGTTAACCTTCCTGGCGTTTCTGTTCAACTTCCAGCTCTATCTGAAAAAGATAAGAACGACCTTAAATTTGGTTGTGAGCAAGGCGTTGACTTCGTAGCAGCTTCTTTCATCCGTAAAGCATCTGACGTTAAAGAGATCCGTGAGATCCTAGACGCGAACGGCGGCAGCGACATCCACATCATCTCTAAAATTGAGAACCAAGAAGGTGTTGATAACTTCGACGAAATCCTAGAGCTTTCTGACGGTATCATGGTTGCTCGTGGTGACCTAGGTGTTGAAATCCCAGCTGAAGAAGTAATCTTCGCTCAGAAGATGATGATCGAGAAGTGTAACCGTGCACGTAAGATGGTTATCACTGCAACTCAAATGCTTGATTCTATGATCAACAACCCACGTCCAACTCGTGCAGAAGCGGGTGACGTTGCGAACGCAATCATGGATGGTACTGACGCAGTAATGCTTTCTGGCGAAACTGCTAAAGGTAAGTACCCAGTTGAAGCTGTTACTATCATGGCTCAAATCGCGAACCGTACAGATTCAGCTCTTAAAGCTGAACTAGGTTCTCGTCTAGACAGCCCACGTCTACGCATCACTGAAGCAGTATGTAAAGGCGCAGTAGACACAGCTGAGAAGCTTGCTGCTCCTCTAATCATCGTTGCTACTGAAGGCGGTAAGTCTGCACGTTCAGTACGTAAGTACTTCCCAACTGCAAACATCATTGCACTAACAACGAACCAAAAGACAGCAGCTCAGCTTGTTCTTACTAAAGGTGTTCGTCCAGTTCTTGTTGATTCTATCGACAGCACTGACGCATTCTACAAAATGGGTAAAGAGTACGCTCTTAACGCTGAATTCGGTAGCAAAGGCGACATCGTTGTTATGGTTTCAGGTGCTCTAGTAGCTTCTGGTACAACAAACACGGCATCAGTTCACGTTCTATAAGAATGAACCGATTCGCATAAAATATAAAAGAGGGCTTCGGCCCTCTTTTTTTATGAAACAAAATCTTGCCTAACTTTTCAGTACGCTGTATTATCAAACGCAATAGAACTACGTACTGTTAACTTCCAATGGACTCTTTCTAAGAGACGGATTAGCAGACTAGAAATCAAATATACATGAGGTTTGTAATGTCTAGTCCTACTCTCACTGACAAAGTATCAAAGATGATTCGCCAGGATATTCTTAATGGTGAGTTAGCCCCAGGCCAAAAGCTCGTTGTTGCTGATCTAAAGAACAGATACAACGTTGGCGCATCTCCAATTCGCGAAGCTCTAGTGCAGTTATCTTGGAGCAAATACGTAAAGCTCGAGCCACAAAAAGGCTGTTGGGTAGCACCAGTATCAAAGAAAGAACTGAATGATCTTTATGAGAGCTTACGTGTCGTTTCATCAGTACTACTGAAAAAAGCGATTTCTGCGGGCGATGAAACCTGGGAGCTGGATGTACTGACCTCTTATCACAAGCTGTCTCGAGTACAGCATGTGTCTGAAGAGTTTGACTGTGTGGAATGGGAAGAGCGTCACCAACAGTTCCACGTTGCGCTACTTGAAGGTGCTGACTCAGAGAACATGTTTAGCTTCTTTGAAGATTTGATCAACCAAGT
Source organism: Vibrio chagasii (assembly GCA_041879415.1). Taxonomy (NCBI): domain Bacteria; kingdom Pseudomonadati; phylum Pseudomonadota; class Gammaproteobacteria; order Vibrionales; family Vibrionaceae; genus Vibrio; species Vibrio chagasii. Next base: position 2,552,442 of record CP090851.1, read on the forward strand.
AAAGCGTTACCGCTTCTTAGCAATGTCAGCACAGAGTGCATCAGAAGAGCTGTTCAACATTGATGAGCACGAAATGATCATGAAGCTAGTACTATCGAAAAATGTAGAGCAAGCAACAGAACTGCTTGATCAACATCTGCTAGGTTCAATGAAACGAATTGAAGAAGTTATCGAAGCGGCATAAGGCAGCGATAGGTTTCAAAGCAATAAAAAAACGGAGCTATGGCTCCGTTTTTTTTCAGCACCAAAACTGGGCTACCACCCAAAAAACTCTTTGTGATGAGTATTGAGTAGCAAAACCATAGGTAAGAAGTACAAAGCACTCAGTTTAAAACCAAGAATGACCAATGTACCTATAGTTAATCTCACTAAAAAATCGACAAACATACCACGCCTCTTTTAACCAGACTGTATGATCCCCAAACTCTTGCTCCTGCTAACCTAATTCTACTGCTGCCTTTCAACTCATTGAAAAGGCTAGCTAACCAGCTGAATTAAGTTAACGGTGTCATCCCTTTACTATCTGGTAAACACTCTATTTATTACACCGCTTAACATGATGTAATCTGAAGCAACGTAGTTTACTTATTGTTCATTCTAGCTCAAATTTTCACCATCATTAGACTTTAGTCTAACTGTACAAAAATTGTGACATAGCTCGCTCAAAAGTGAGATTCCTAAAATCTACATTGAAAATACTTAACCACTCTCTCAAGTGAAAGGCACCTAAAGAAATACAGTTGCGGTAAACAAAAAGGACTAGGAATAAAGAAAGGTATAAAGCTACGCGACATCCGCATAGCTAGGACAGATAGAAACGGTATTACGCCCAGATGATTTCGACTCATAAAGCCCGACATCTGCACATTTGTATGAACGGGTGCTGTTGCTCGTCAAGTCTGTGAAACCGACACTGACAGTTACCTTGGTGCCTGCAGACAGTTCAATCTCAATGCGTAGTCGGTCCAATACACGCTTCGCTTCTGGCAAAGAGGTGTGTGGCATTAACAGTGCGAACTCTTCACCACCAACACGCGCCACAAAATCGGTACTGCGGAGGCTGTCTTGTAGAAGCTTAGCCACTCTGGCAATCACACGATCACCCTCATCATGACCAAGCTCATCATTGATTCGTTTAAAGTTATCGATATCGACTAAAGCTAAACAAGTAGTCGCTTCATTTGGGTAACGCTCAACCAAGCGAGAATAGTAAGCCAACTGCTCTTCAAACTTTCGACGATTCCAGAGATTGCTCAAAGCATCTCGCTCACTCAAAAAACGCAGACGCACTTCGAGCTCTTTCCTTACTGATATATCCACCAGCGAGGTAATGTAGTAGCTAACTTTACCAGAGTTACTCTTAACCACATGGACACGCATGATTGCAGTAAAAGGAATACGCAGCTTGTTCTTACACAATACCTCGCCTTCCCACACTTCTTCATTATCTAAGTGTCGCCAGATAGATTCGCTGGTGAGCTGCTGATCTGTATTTTCCAACAGAAGCTGCAGTGCATTATGACCGATAACTTGTGCTTCGCTGTAACCGGTCATATTTTCAAACTCGTTGTTGATCATCATAGTACGATGCTGTTTGTCCGTGATCATCACAGCAGACATACCATTCAACGCAGCACGAGCTAATTTACTTTCTAAGCTGCGACGTCGGTAATGCGTCACCAGATAAGCAAATGGGAACGCAAACATCAACACAGTGAAAAGTACGATGATCTCTTCGTGGGCAAGATCATTGAGATCTCGTTCTGCTCGAGCAAGAAGTTGCGTCTCATTAAGCTGAATCACAAAGTACATTTTTTGATTATTGGCTAGCAGAACGGTGTTAAACGCAAACAAATTACCATCTTCAAATACCGTCCCCTTTTGTTGCTGAGAGAGCGCTTTCCATGTTTGAGGAGCTATGTTTTTGAGGTTGAAACCTTTTCTTTCAGGAACAGAGTCGCCAAACAGTTTGCTGTTGTTTGGGCTAGCGATGTAATAGCCCTCACCATTAACGACTTCCGATCTAAAATCATAATCCGGAGAGAAGTTAAGGCGCGAAGAGAGCCCCCATACATCGAGGTTAATCACTAAATAACCGACACGCTTTTCAGGTGTTTCGACAGGAGTGAACACTCGAAAGACAGGCTTATAAGGGTATGCTAACTCACCATGCTCAGTTTCAAGCTCTATCCCCCAACCACCGATATCTTCGTGTTCTAGGCTCTGTGCAAACTGATAATAGTTAGATTCAGACTTATCTTGTAATTGCTGAGGCAGCGTCACGGCTCCAGTTAAAGACGAATAGTTCACACGAACCAGCTCTTTACCTGCAACGTCGATTAAGTGAATTTGTGTGTACCATTTTTGGTTCACTAATACAGACTGCCACACTTCTTCTAGGAGGCTTTTCGTCTGTTCAGACGGAGAAGATGCGAAATTAACTAAGCTTTGGCTATGACTCAGTAGCCTCATAACCGAAACCAATTGAGCTTTTAAGAGGTTGTAGTCCCTCTCAGCGTAAACCAACTGATGAAGGGCTTGTTTCGCTGTATCATCAAAGCTTTGTTGTTTGACTTCTTTGTAGCGCTGTAAATAGTAAAGTCCCACTGCCGAAGACAGTGCTATCGAAATAATCAGCAATGTAATTATCGATTTACTATTTCTCATTGCTAACTCAAATGAAAGTAGAAGGAAGCGCAGGATTATAGCACTCTATAAAATTAACAAAATAAAAGCCGCTTAAAAAAGCGGCTTTATAGCTATTTTTTAAATACTTAACGTTTAAGCTTTCAGCGCGCGCTCGCCGCGAGCAATACCGACTACGCCACTGCGTGCCACTTCAAGTACTTCCGTCACTTCAGACAGAGCTTGAATGAAAGCATCCAGTTTCTCGCTCGTGCCCGCCATTTGCACCGTGTATTGAGAAGCGGTCACATCAACAATTTGACCACGGAAGATATCCGCCGTGCGCTTCACTTCTGCACGAGCAAAGCCACTCGCACGAACTTTTACCATCAAGAGTTCACGCTCGATGTGCTCAAGCTCAGAGACTTCCTGAACTTTAAGAACATCAATCAGCTTATGCAGTTGCTTCTGGATCTGTTCAAGCTGCATTTCGCTCGAGTTAGTTGTCACGTTCAAACGAGAAAGCGTTGGATCATCTGTTGGAGATACGTTCAACGACTCGATGTTGTAGCCACGTTGAGAAAACAAGCCAACCACACGAGAAAGCGCACCCGGTTGGTTTTCCATTAGTAGTGAAATAATGTGTCTCATATTATGTTCTCTCCGTTTTGCTTAGCCACATGTTATCCATACCCTCGCCTTTAATCTGCATTGGGTATACGTGCTCGGTGTCATCCACACTGATATCGACAAATACCAAACGGTCTTTCATCGCTAGTGCTTTTTCCAAACCTGATTCCAGTTCATCCGGAGATGAAATGCGCATACCTACGTGACCATAAGCCTCCGCAATAGCCGCAAAATCAGGAACAGAGTCCATATATGAGTTTGAGTGACGACCTTGATAAACAATGTCTTGCCACTGTTTAACCATTCCTAAGAAACGGTTGTTTAGGTTAATAATCTTAACAGGGATGTTGTACTGCAGTGCCGTCGACAGCTCTTGGATATTCATCTGAATACTCCCGTCACCGGTTACTACCACAACTTCTTCATCTGGTTTAGCGAACTTAACACCCATGCCTGCAGGTAGACCAAAGCCCATGGTGCCTAGGCCACCAGAGTTAATCCAACGGCGTGGTTTGTTAAATGGGTAATATAACGCTGCGAACATTTGGTGTTGGCCAACATCAGAAGCAACGTAAGCATCACCATTGGTTACTTTGTGCAGAGCTTCAATAACTTGCTGCGGCTTAATGCACTCAGAAGATTTTTCATATGCTAAGCAGTTACGATCTTGCCACTGCTTGATTTCACTCCACCAGCTCTCAAGAGCTTCAGCATCGTTAGTGCCGCCCTGCTCAATCAGCAGGTTAACCATGCTCTCAAGTACTTTTTCCGCAGAACCTACGATAGGCAGATCCACTTTCACGTTTTTAGAGATCGACGATGGGTCGATATCAATGTGCATGATCTTCGCGTTCGGGCAGTACTTATCTAGATTGTTGGTTGTGCGATCATCAAAACGTACACCGACACCAAAAATAAGATCGGCATTATGCATCGCCATATTGGCTTCGTACAAACCGTGCATGCCTAACATGCCTAGAGAATTCTTGTGAGTACCAGGGAAAGCACCTAAGCCCATTAGTGTGCTTACTACGGGTAGATTCAGTGCTTCAGCCAATTTGATCAGCTGTTGATCGGCCTCAGAGATAACCGCGCCGCCACCGACATAAAGTACTGGCTTCTTCGCTTCAAGGAGTGCCTTTAGTGCCTTCTTGATCTGACCTTTATGACCCGTAACCGTTGGGTTGTACGAACGCATTTTGATCGTTTCTGGGTATTCATAAGGAAGCTTGATTTGCGGGTTTAATACATCTTTTGGCAGATCGATAACCACAGGACCAGGACGTCCTGTCGTTGAAATATAGAATGCTTTTTTTAGAACTTCAGGGATATCTTCCGCTTTCTTAACTAGGAAGCTGTGTTTAACTATCGGGCGAGATACACCCACGATGTCACACTCTTGGAAGGCATCATTACCAATGAGATTGTTTGGTACGTTACCTGAGATAACGATCATTGGAATCGAGTCCATGTACGCCGTTGCAATACCTGTTACGGTATTGGTTGCGCCAGGACCAGAACATACCAGTACTACACCAGGCTTGCCGGTAGAACGAGTATAGCCATCTGCCATATGGGTAGCGGCTTGTTCGTGTCGTACTAATACGTGTTTGATTTCATCAGTTTTCGCATGCAGCGCATCATAGATATCAAGTACAGAACCACCTGGGTAACCAAAGATTTGTTCTACACCCTCTTCAATAAGAGACTGCACCACCATCTCAGCGCCGGATAACATTGCTGTTTCAGGTTTTGTTGTCATATTGCTCTCCTCACCAGTTTCCAATCACATTTGGTGAACGTGTTGGGCTAGTTTTTCATAGTCTAGGGCTTATTCGTAGCCTAATTCGAAATACTTCCACTTTTTCGGCTATGGCTGTCTGTCGTGATAACAACAAACAGTAATACGAAACAACTTTAACGCTTTATTATCATCTGGTCTAACACCCGTTATCCGGCGATCATGTTAAAAAACCAACCATCAGCTTAAAACATCAAACAAACACTACCCCAAGCCAAGCAGCCAGTCATAAAAACCACATTTACACTCAAAAAAAGCACTTAATATTTATATAAATGACTAATTATCGATAAATGAAGCGCTTTTCTGTGTGCGCATTCGCACATTCTTCCAAGTCTTGAGCCATAAAAAATCCCCCTAAAAATGCAATCACATTCGTAGGGGGATTTTTAAACAACTGAAAATTTATCTATCCTAAAAACTACTTATCTTTAGGCTTTTCAGTGTACATTTCTTCGATTTCGTCTTGATACTTGTCGTTAATAACTTTACGACGCAGTTTCTGAGTTGGCGTTAATTCGCCATCATCCATTGAAAACGCTTTTGGTAACAACTTGAATTTCTTCACTTGCTCAAATTTAGCAAGCTCTTGCTGCAAGTCATTCACACGCTTCTCAAGCATCTCAACGATTTGGTGGTGCTTAATCAGTTCTACTCGATCGTGGTACTTGATATTCAACTCTTTAGCGTACTCTTCTAACGAGTCGTAACACGGAACAATCAGTGCAGAAACGAATTTACGTGTATCAGCAATAACAGCAATTTGCTCGATGAAGTGGTCTTTACCGATCGCGCCTTCTACTACTTGCGGTGCAATGTACTTGCCGCCTGAAGTTTTCATCAGCTCTTTAATACGGTCGGTAATAAACAGGTTACCATTTTCATCAAAATGACCCGCATCACCGGTCTTCAAGAAGCCGTGCTCATCGAATGTTTTGGCTGTCTCTTCTGGCATTTTGTAGTAGCCACGCATCACCATTGGGCCACGAACAAGAATCTCATTCTGAGCACCAATTTTCACTTCAGCGCCCGGCATAGCCATACCAATCGAGTCAGGGTTAAAGCAGCGGTCATCCCAGCACGAAACTGTTGCTGTAGTTTCTGTCATACCGTAGCCAAGTTTTACGTTAATGCCGATAGCATGGAAGAAACGACCAATGGTTTCATCAAGCTTCGCGCCACCACATGGCATGAAATTGATGTTACCGCCAAGCAGCGCTCGCAGCTTGGATAACACAAGCTTATCGGCTAGCGCATGGCTCTTCTTCAGCATCAGTGATGGTGTACGACCTTCTTGGTGACAAACCGAGAGCTTAGCGCCCATGTTTACCGCCCAAGTAAATAGTACTTTACGGATAAATGGTGCTTTCGATACTTTCTCGTGAATCGCAGAAAAGATCTTTTCGTAAAAGCGTGGAACCGCACACATTACGGTAGGTTTCACGTCGCTCAGTGCATCACGTACCTGCATTGTGTCTTGCAGATAGCAGTTAGTTGCGCCTTTGTAGAGCACGTAAAAAGTCCAAGCACGCTCAAATACATGTGATAAAGGTAGGAAACACAACGAGACATCGTCTTTCGTTAGGCTCAAGCGCTCATCGTGTCCTTCTAGCTGGTAGCCAACATTGGTGTAATCAAGCATGACACCCTTAGGCTGACCTGTTGTACCAGAGGTATAGATAAGGGTCAGTAAGTCATCCATGTTTGCATCAGCAAGACGAGCATCGAACTCAGCCTGTTGTGACTGGACGCCACGAGCCATGAAATCATTCCAAGATACCGCAAAGCTGTGGCCCTGAAGATCGATATCATCAGACATCGCCACAACCACTTCTAGCTGTTCGCACTCTTCAAATAGGCTAACCGCAGCATCGAATTGAGCTTGCTCACCGACGAATAGGATCTTCACATCCGCATTTTGGATGATGTAAGAAGACTGCGCAGCTGTATTGGTTGGGTAAATCGGCACAGTAACAAGACGAGCTTGCAGAGCAGCAAAATCTGCCACAGTCCACTGAGGCATATTGTTTGAATAGATACCGATCTTATCTTGAACTCTCAATCCTTGAGCCAATAGCGCTAATGAAAGCGTATCGATTTGTTCTCCAAACTGCTGCCAGCTAATGCCTTGCCATACATTACCTACTTTGTGTTTCAAAGCTGTACGGTTGCCGCCTTGGGCAATTTGGTCACGAAGTCTTTTTACGATATGAAAATCTAAATTGGCCATCTCTTTACCTTTGGCTTACACCTGTAAGCTTTTTTGAGCGCACAAGTGTACCTCTGATAATGGAAAAGGCAACTGATGGAGCTCAAAGTTATCAGTAATAGTACGTCTCTCGCTAAGTTTTCTATCAGCAAAGATAGCAAGCACAAAAAAGCCCTAAGCTAGAATCCCAGCTTAGGGCTTATAAATCATAGAGTTTAGTGCTTAGTTAAGCGCCACTACTTCGCCACAGATCATCATTAGTTGATCTCGTAACCAAATGTGTCCCTTGTCCTTTTCACTTGATTCATGCCAGCTTAGGTAGCCAGAGATTGCCGCATTATCGAATGGGAAATCTAGGATTTGTAGATTCTCTTTGTTTGCTGCGTGCTCTACCATCCAGCGAGGCGCAATCGTTACTAGCTCAGATTGACCAACAACGTAAAGTACGTTGCTTAGGCTCGTACCTTCGTAGAAAGGCATGCAGTCTAGGTCACGGTAAGCTTGCTCAGAGAAGCTGCGTTGACCGTGAATGCGAGACAGTTTCGCGTGCTTCTCGTTCAATAGCTCTTCAGCTGTCACTTCGCCGTTAATGCGTGGGTGAGAAGAAGAAGCAACCACAACCAATTCGTCTTGGAAGATCTCAGTACTAGAGAAACCTTGCTCATCGAAGCGAGCGTAATCAATAACGAAGTCGATTTCTTGGTAGCGCATACGCTCAGAAAGTTGACGATCGAATTCAGCATCCATGTGCAGTTTTACACTCGGTGCTTGATCGTTAATTGTCGACATAATCTTAGGTGCAAAACGCATGTCACATGGGCTGCAAATCGCAAGCTTGAACAGGCGAGAAGACGACTCTGGAGAGAACACAGAGCTTGGTAATTCGTTACGTACTAATTGTAGTGCTTGGCGGATAGGACCAAACAACTGGCGTGCACGTTGAGTCGGTTGAATACCACGACCTTGGCGCATAAATAGTTCGTCGTTAAACATCACTTTTAAGCGTGCTACGGCATTACTAACAGCCGGCTGAGACATACCCAAGTTGTGAGCTGCACGTGTAATGTTTTGTTCTTGCATTACTGCGTCGAATACAGTCAAAAGGTTTAAGTCTACTCCACGAAGTGTGCTTTCCATTCTGTAGCTAGCAATAGCACTCATTGCATCTTTTTTCTCTAACATTCAAGTTGCCTCTTGTCGGTACGACAGCGTTAAATTTGTAATGGTATGGGAATAGATAACCACTAGTTCTTATATTTATCAGACCGATGTTTTTCGGATTACCACTACTATTAACCAATACATCGCCAGCTACCAACAAGATTGATAAAGAATAATTTTATTTTACCTTAATGATTAATTAACACTTAAAAATCATAAATTTACAGAGTTATAAAAAAACATAAAATGCGCTACTTATGAGTTTCATTTCGACTTATTTAGCTGTTCTATCGTTCGGTTACATTTGTTACAATTTATTGAAGTGATGAATTGATTAACCATTCAATCCAAAAACACCACTTATGGATTAGGTGAGTGATGCGTAGCTCGGAAAGTCCACCTTCTCCCAAAGCTGTTTTCTTAGGTCATCTTGATTGGCCCAATTCCCGGCTAAAACCCACTCAACAAGCGCACTAGCGACATCTGGATAAGAGACAACTTCAGCTTGTTTTTCGTTGAGCCAACTACGCAAGATCGCCGGATCAAGAAAGCTCATTGTTTGAGCTAATCCAAGTGCCTCTAGTGTGGCCACATTGCTCTGCTGTTCAAACTGTCCATCAAGTGGTTTAAGCAATAGTTTCTTGCCCAGAGTCAGCGCTTCAGATGGCAGTTCAAATCCACCATTAGCCACCACACCAGAGCACTGATTTAGGTCGAATTGGAAACCCGCATGACTGAGTGGTTTGAAGGTAATGTTTTCGACTTGGCTAGGCTCAATCACGTTTGGGTGATAACAAACAAAACTGTGCGAAACAAACTTCATTAATAGCTCTGAAATCGCTTCAAGATCCTCAAACGGCAAATAGACCAATGTGAAATCCTGTGGCGCTTGAGTCTGCTCGTTGTGAGCTAAGGTATGAACGATAGGCGGCAAGATTGGTTGCTCAAAATGATACCAATGCAAACCGATAGAGTGCTCTGTTGGCGCAAAGTATTGAATCACAGAGTGCTCAATCCAATTCCCTCCCTCTTTAGGCACATCATAGCGAAAAGCATTTTGGTGGCTGATACCAATACAAGGAACGCCCTGCCTTTTGGCCGCCCAAGCTGTTACAGGTTCAAAATCATTGAGCACCAAGTCATACGGTGTAAGATCTATCTGTTTAACCTCATTGAGAAAACGCCAGATATTATTCTTGATGAATGTCTTTCCATACTTAACCTGCCCCTGCTCACTATAAAAAGTTAAGCCGTTACGAACTTGGTAGTTACCAAACTCTTCCATCGAGAAGTACTTGCTCGCTTCTCGGCCTGAAAAGAGAAAATCAACATCAATGTTCTGCTGACGAAACGCAACGGCCATTGCCCTTGCGCGTGCAATGTGACCATTCCCAGTGCCTTGTACGCCGTATAGTATTTTCATGAGACTTCCTTTCAATTCGCTACTTAAACGCTTAGTAGTGATGACTAAACAATAATTAAAGAACGAGGCTAATAGCGAGACTGGTACACGCCATCCCCAAAGCTGCACCAATGAGTACATCCGTTAAGAAGTGCACACCGAGCAGTATTCGGGAGCTAGCAATCGCGATAGCCCAAGCCAAACTAAATAGATATAAGCTCGGATAGAAATGCCCGATTAATGTCGCCATAACAAAAGCAGCAGCGGCATGCCCAGATGGCAGGCTGTACTTATCTGATGGGACAATATGAGAGTGAAGTAGAGAAGAGAATTCCGCGGGCCTGCGACGTTTGAGGGTATTTTTCGCAAACCAGTAAATCGGTAATTCAATAGCGAAGGCGGTTAAGCCCACTATCAGAAAATCACTGCCAGTTTTGCTATCGGCTAACAGTGCAATCAAAGCAATCAATATATAGAGGTGACCATCACCTGTATGAGAGATCGCCTTGCTAACTGTAGCGTGTTGACCACTAAAACGGTTCTTCAAACAGAAAACAGAAAATGCCACATCCCAGCGGACAATAGGTTCGATAGTACGCATACGATCTCCTTAACAACCCTTATTCAGTTAAGGGTCAAGTTATGCTTAACAAATGACAGTTAAGTGACGTTTTGAATGAACTAAAATGAAATTTTCCATGGTTGAGCAGCCGCTGATTGAATCGTGTTATATGGCTTACTCAACGCCCATATAAATAAAGCGACCTAAGGCCGCTTTATTATTCATTGCTTATTTTCTGACTTAACACTCTACAGCGAAGAGTGGCTCGTGCTTTTTCACTAAACCAAAATCCGCCAAGATCGCGTAGGCTGCTGGGATCATAAACAGCACTAGCAAGGTTGAGGCAAAGATGCCAAATACGATCGAGATTACTAAAGGCTGAATAACCTGAGCTTGCAAGCTGGTTTCAGTGAGCAGAGGCAACAAACCTGCTGCCGTCGTCATTGAGGTCAAGAACACGGCACGGAAACGCTCGCGACTCGCTTTCACTACCGAGTCATGCACGCTATCTCCTTCATCAACGTGATGACGAATGTATTGAACGAGTAAGATAGAGTCGTTAACTACAATCCCAGCGAGCGACACAAAGCCCATCATACTTGGCATACTTAACGAGTGGCCAAGCACCCAGTGACCTACCACCACACCGATAAAGGCTAATGGAATCGCGAGCATCACAACCACAGGCTCCAAATAACTTCTGAATTGATAACTCAGAATCGCAAACACACCAAATAGACCGAGCAAGAAGCCTTTACCCATCGATGCACCCGTCTTGGCTGCATCCTTCGCTTCCCCTTCGAAGTCAAAACGTAAGCCTGGGTACTTCTGAATAAGTTTAGGTGCTTCATCTTTTTGGAACTGAGCCAAGATCGCTGCAGAACTCGCTTTCTTATTATCAATATCACCAAAGATACTAATGGTTCTCAGCCCGTCAATGCGTTGGATACGTACGTAATTACGCTGGAAATCGAGCGTCGCCAGCGTAGCTAACGGAATTTGGCTGCCGTCCGCGGTAATGATTGGGAAGTTAGCCAGCTGCTGTATGTCGCCCGCTTGCTCTTTATCAAGACGCACCTCTATTGAGATATTCTCAACACCGATTTGAATCTCATCCGCTGTCTGGCCAAAGAAGGCAGCACGCAGTTGAGATGCAATCATCTGCCCGTTCACATTGTAGGTTTCAGCACCTGGGCGAAGCTTAACCAAGATCTCTTCTTTACCCATACGCATGTCATCAAGCACACCATGAACACCATCAAACTCATTCAAGTAAGCTTGAATATCCAGAGAGGCGGCTTTCAGTGCATTAAGATCATCATGCTTGGCACGGATTTCTATCGCTCGTCCACCCGGCCCCATGGTTGGTTGCTTGAAAACCAGTGAGATTGGATCCGCAAGTTCACCGATATCCTCTCGCCATGCATCAATGAAATCATCAATCACCGTATTACGGCTCTCAGCACCCCGAAGATCTAGGCGCACGGTAGCCAAGTGCGGGCCAGACTCGTTGGCATCGGCATTTGCATTGAACTGGCTGGTGATATGTTCGACGAGCGTGTTGCCCTCTTCAACTTCTTCGCTCCACTGCTCATTCAAACGCTCGGCAGACGCCACAATTTTGTCGACCACTCTCTCGGTTTGAGACAATGAAGCTCCCGGAGGAAGGATAATACGCGCCTCAGCAATATCACCATCAAGCTCTGGGAATGGTTGAAATTTGACAATACCACCTGCAATCAAAGCAATAGACAGAAGTAGTAAGGTCAACACTCCACCCATGAAGGCATAGCGGAAGGTCACCACTTTCTCGACCATATTCATCAAGGTGGTATTGCGGAAATTCTCAAACTTATCTAGCAACACCGTTTTGAAGCGCAGCGCTGGCTTATCGTTTTTCTCTTTGTGTAGCGAATGCGACAGGTGATTAGGCAGAATTAAGAAAGCTTCGATCAAGCTCAACGACAGCACCAAGATCAGCACCTGTGGAACGGCTTTGAGTACCGCGCCCATTTCCCCATCGAGAAATAATAAGCTACCGAAGATACACACTGTCGTTAAAAAGGAAGACAACACGCCGGGAAGTACTTTCTTAACGCCGTTGTAGACCGCGTCATCGACGTTTTGCCCTCGGTCGAGGTGGGAAGCTATCGATTCGGCGATCACAATGGCGTCATCCATCATAATACCGATTGCCATCAACAAACCGACCAATGACATAATGTTGATAGACAGTCCTAAATTGGCCATCAAGAATAATCCGCCAAGAAACGCTACCGGCAAGCCTGCTGCAACCCAAAATGAATAACGTAAGCTGAAGAACAACCACATAGTAGCGAATACTAGCACGATACCTTGCCAACCGTTGCGCACCATCATAGTCAGGCGATCCCACAATACGGAGGAGAGATCGTTGGTCATTTGCAGAGTCACGCCATCAGGTGCAATTGCACGCTGGTCCTCGACAAACTGAGTGACACGCTCTTTAATTCTGAGTGCATCATCTTCTTTGTTCTTGCTGATTTTAAGCAGCGCAGAAGGTTTACCATCAAACAACACCTTCTGCTCATCAAGCTCAAAGCGGTCGGTGATCTTAGCAATATCTCGTAAACGGATCACAGAGCCATTTGACGCCGAACCTACTACAATGCTTTCCAGTTCCACGGGCGTGATACGCCTTTCATCGAAGCGAATCAGAAAGTTTTTGTCTGGCGTTTCAACGTTACCACTCGGCAGTTTCACATTCTGACGACCAATTTGATCAGCAATATCACCAACACTCAAACCGAGTTGGCGAATCGCTTGAGTATCTAGCTCAACGCGATATTGGTGATCAGAGAATCCGCTGACATCAACCAGTGAAACATCGTAATCGAGCTTCATTGTGCGTTTAAGATCTTCAGCGTATGCCTTCAGTTCCGGCCAAGAGGTGTCCGCAGTAATCGCGATATCAACGACTGGCTCATTCCAATCCAGCTCTTGTACGACAGGTGATTCAATCTCTGTAGGAAAGTCGTTGATCGAGTTGATCTGAGTTTGCACATCCACCAGCATTCGTCCGATATCCGCTTTCTCATTGAGCTTGAGAATTAGACGTGCGCTGCCTTCTATCGCCTCACATTGGGTTTCTTCAATGTTCGCTAAACCATCGACCGCGTCTTCCATTCGCACACACAGGCTCTCTTCGACCTCCTGTGGGGAAGCCCCCGGATAAACAATCGCTGCCATAATGTAAGGTGGATCGTAGGCAGGAAAGGTTTCACGTTTGATAGTGGATAACGAACTCAAACCCAATATCAACAACCCAAGCATCAACAAGTTGGCTGCGGTTGGGTGTCTTGAGAAGAACTTGATCATGAAGCGATCTCCTCACTGCTAACGGAAAGCTCATCATCATTTGAACCAGACTCTTTCAGCAGCATGCCTTCAATGGCAGGTAGAACGTCGTTAAGAACCAGTTTGTCTCCCGCCTGTAATTCACCACGAATCACCACTTGGTTATCTCGGCGGTAAAGTACTTCGACATTCACAACCTTCAGGCGCTGGTTCTCATCCATCAAATAAATCTTATCGCCATGTAAGGCACGTTCAGGCACAACCCAGCTTGGATTGGCTAAGCCTTCAATCTCCGCTTTGACGAACATACCATTCACTAAAGGCGTGGCACTATTTGGCTGAAGCGCAGAATAGTCTTGATTGATTTCAAGGATGATGCCCGCTGTCGCTTGGTTTTCATCCACAGTCTCACTGATTCGTGCGACCTTGGCTGGCCAAGTGAGATTTAAGCTGCCACTGTTCAACTGAATGCTTGCCTTAGCTGGTGTTTGATATGGCTTTGGAATGCCTGCTGCATCGCGAGGAAACTGAGTAAAGCTTGAGGCTAAAGTTTGCATATCGTGAATAGAAAGTTGTGCCTCAACCTCCATAACGTCAATCCCATGAGCAATGAACATCTCTTGCTGTAGATTAACCACTTGATTCTGTTCAATATCAACTTGAGCGATTCGCATTGGTCTAGGCAAGGTGATGGTGGTTTTATCTAAAGAGCGTTGCGCTTCTTTTACTTTAGAGACATTCACCTTAATCACCGCTTGCGCGACACGCTTTTCATCTGGCATCAAAGCGATTTGGTTCTGTATGTCTAACACCAATTTCTGTTGGGAGAGTGCGCTCTGTTGTTGTAGATCGACATCGGACTGAGAGGTCAGCCCTTTCTTACGCAGATCTTGCTTTCGTTGTAGCTCTTTATTACTGATCACTAAACGATTTTTTTCGATCTTCAGTGTTTGTTTCAGGTTCTCTTCTTCTTGATTCAGTTTCTCTAGTGAAGTCTGGCTCGATTTAAGATCCGCTTCGGCTTGTACTAATTTCAACTCGTAATCCAAAGGATCGATCTTAAGCACTTCAGTTCCTGCAGGGATCACTTGCCCTTTCTCAAGATCGGGGTGTCGATAAACGATCTGTCCTGTTACTTCGGCAATCGCTTTCCATTCAACCTTAGGTACCACTTTGCCAAAACCAACCGCCAACGGCGCGATCATCTGCTTCTCTAAACTGACAGTTTCAACCAAGCGCGCCCTGTCGCCAGCAGGCTTAGTTGGTAAATCTGGTTTTAAGTTAATCGCCACTACTAGACCAATCACACCAACGGCTAAGGCTGGGAAGAAAAGGAGCTTTTTATTTATTCTCATTATTGGGTTCCTGCAAAGATGAAGGGCTTGGTGCATTGATAAAGCCTTCCGTCATCAGTTGAATGTTGTGTTCGATTAATCGGTTCAGAAAAGCTTCATTAAGCTCGATGCCATGAATAGCCAGTAAAGGCGGTGGTGCTATAAACGGAAATACCATTAAACTTATATACGACACGCGGCAGAGCTTAGGATCCATATCCTTCCGCAAAACGCCTTGTGCCATCAGCTTTTCAAAAATGACATCTTGGGCAGGTTTAGTGACATCGAGAAAGACCTTCTCTAGCAGTTCTCTCTGCACCTCTGAAGGCGGCATATTCATCACTTGGGCAATTAAGCGAGGAAACTTAGGAACCTTGACCATCTCTTTGTAGTAAGTCCGCATTAAATCGAGAAAGTTCTCGTGGCTACTCTCTTCTACCAGCTTATGCATCTGGAGCTGCATTGGTCGTAAGGTTTCACGCAGCATTGCTTCAAACAACCCTGCTTTATTACCAAAGTAATAACGAATCATCGCGATATTCACTCCGGCTCGTTCAGCAATTAAACGAGTGGATACCTTGTCATATGGTTGAACGACGAACAGATCACGAGCATGCTCAATCAGCAACTGCCTGACATCGAGATACTGCTGCGGTCGTCCTGCTTTACGCCCTGCCATCACTAAAACCTACTAACCTAATTAATCACGCGATTAATTATAGGGATAAATCGACACGCTGGCAGAAGATTAATTACTCACTATTTAATCAATTGATTAATTAATTTAAACGCGCTTGTGATTTTTTTGGTGAATCGTTCCATTAAAAAGATTTACTACAAAGTTTTAACCTGCACATAAGCAAAACGATAAACTAACCGCCCAACCTCAAAACTCCAAGCAGATGATAAAACCAATAATCACAAGCTTATTAGCACAAACCAAACCAAAACGCCGCTAATGTATGCTGATATTGGATTTTCTTGTTTGACGCTCAGAATAAATTACGGTACATATGGTGTTAACAGTTTATTTACGGATATTTGTGTAATGATTTTTTCTTCTTCTCGACTGCTGAAACTTCTCCTTATCGTGAACCAATCGCGCGGGTAAGTTGTGGGTCAAGAACTACACAAATATTAAAACCCGCGCTGAGCGGGTTTTTTTGTAACTGGCACTTTTAAAAGAACATCATTCTCAATAATAATTTGGATAGCAATCGATACAATATCGATATAAGGAAGCACCCATGAACGATCAAGTGATAATTTTTGATACGACTTTACGTGACGGCGAGCAGGCTCTAGCTGCAAGCCTGACAGTAAAAGAGAAGTTACAAATTGCTTATGCACTTGAAAGACTGGGTGTGGACGTAATCGAAGCTGGCTTCCCGGTATCATCTCCGGGTGATTTTGAGTCAGTACAAACTATCGCAAAGAACATCAAAGATAGTCGTATCTGTGCGCTTTCTCGTGCGGTAGCGAAAGATATCGATGCAGCAGCTGAAGCGTTAAAAGTGGCTGAGCAGTTCCGTATTCATACCTTTATTTCTACTTCGACAGTACACGTACAAGACAAGCTTCGTCGCAGCTACGATGACGTGGTAGAGATGGCAGTCAAAGCCGTAAAACACGCACGTAACTACACAGATGATGTTGAGTTTTCTTGTGAAGATGCAGGTCGTACGCCTATCGACAATCTATGTCGCATGGTTGAAGCTGCCATTAACGCGGGCGCAAAAACCATCAACATTCCAGATACAGTGGGCTACACAGTGCCTAACGAGTTTGGCGGTATTATCAAAACGCTATTTGACCGCGTACCAAATATCGACCAAGCAATCATCTCTGTTCACTGTCACGATGACTTAGGCATGTCGGTTGCTAACTCAATCGCAGCGGTACAAGCGGGTGCTAGACAAGTTGAAGGTACCATTAACGGCATTGGTGAGCGTGCGGGTAACTGTTCTTTAGAAGAGATCGCAATGATCATCAAAACTCGCCAAGAGTTGTTAGGCGTTCACACTGGCCTAGATCACCAAGAGATCCACCGCACCAGTAAGTTGGTGAGCCAGCTTTGCCACATGCCTATCCAAGATAATAAAGCGATCGTTGGCGCTAACGCATTCAGCCACTCTTCAGGTATCCACCAAGATGGCATGCTAAAGAACAAAAACACTTACGAGATCATGACTCCTGAGTCTATTGGCTTGAAAAACAAAGCATTGAACCTAACAAGCCGTAGTGGTCGTGCTGCTGTTAAGAGCCACATGGACGCAATGGGTTACAAAGACAACGAATACAGCCTAGATTCATTGTACGAAGACTTCTTGAAGCTTGCTGACCGTAAAGGCCAAGTCTTCGATTACGACTTAGAAGCATTAATGCACTTCGCAAATCTACGTGACGAAGATGACTTCTACAAACTTAACTACCTAAGCGTACAATCTGGTAGTGTAATGTCTACAACCAGCATCAAGCTGCAATGTGGTGATGAAGAGAAGTGCGAAGCCGCTGTAGGTAACGGCCCAGTTGACGCACTATACCAATGTATCTACCGCTTAACTGGCTACGAAATCGTACTAGACAAGTTCGACCTAACCGCGAAAGGCGAAGGTGAAGACGGTTTGGGCCAAGCAGACATCATTGCTAACTATAAAGGTCGTAAGTACCACGGCACAGGCGTTTCAACGGATATCGTTGAAGCTTCTGGTCAGGCGCTATTGCACGTTATCAACAGCATTCAACGTGCAGACACCATTGCTGAAATGAAGCAGCAAAAAATCGCGACAGTTTAAGAACCCAATAACAGAGCCCTAGAGCCGATGTTATTGGCTTTAGGGACAAAATTTAAAACGAGCCAAATAGCTCAGTAACAAGAATTAAAGGATTAACATGACTGATAAATCATACAAAATTGCCGTACTACCTGGTGATGGCATTGGCCCAGAAGTAATGCAGCAAGCACATAAGGTGCTAGACGCGATCGAAAAGAAGCATGCTATTAGCTTCTCTCGCGAAGAGTATGATGTTGGTGGTATTGCAATTGATAACCACGGTTGCCCACTACCAGAGTCCACAGTGAAAGGTTGTGAAGAGTCTGACGCAGTACTTTTCGGCTCAGTTGGTGGTCCTAAGTGGGAACACCTTCCACCAAATGACCAACCTGAGCGTGGTGCCCTACTACCACTACGTAAACACTTCCAACTGTTCTGTAACCTACGCCCTGCGCAAATTCACAAGGGTTTAGAGTCTTTCTCTCCACTTCGTGCTGATATCTCTGAGCGCGGTTTTGACATCGTGGTAGTACGCGAACTAACTGGCGGTATCTACTTCGGTCAACCTAAAGGTCGTGAAGGTGAAGGCGCAACTGAAAAGGCGTTTGATACTGAGGTTTACCACCGCTACGAAATCGAACGTATTACTAAGATTGCTTTTGAATCTGCACGCCTACGTAACAAAAACGTCTACTCAATCGATAAAGCGAACGTTCTACAGAGCTCTATCTTGTGGCGCGAAGTAGTTGAAGAGATCGCAAAAGATTACCCAGATGTAACGCTAAACCACATGTACATCGACAACGCGACCATGCAGCTAATCAAAGATCCTTCTCAGTTTGACGTCATGCTGTGTTCAAACATCTTCGGCGACATCATTTCTGATGAGTGCGCAATGATCACTGGTTCTATGGGTATGCTTCCTTCTGCAAGCTTGAACGAAAGCAACTTCGGTCTATACGAACCTGCGGGCGGCAGTGCACCAGACATCGCAGGCAAGAACATCGCAAACCCGGTTGCACAGATTCTTTCTGCAGCACTAATGCTTCGTTACAGCCTAGGCGAAGAAGCAGCAGCGCAAGATATTGAAACAGCGGTATCTAAAGCGCTTTCAGCAGGCGAACTAACAGCAGACCTAGCAGGTGATAAACAAGCACTAACCACCTCTGAGATGGGTGACAAGATTGCAGAGTACATCTTAGCTTCATAATCATTACGCTCTGAAGCAAGTACATAAGAATAATATCAAGCCAAGTCATCCAAAGTGCGTGACTTGGCTAGAAACAAACACTGGGACTGATGCTCCCAAGGAAGAAAAGCTATGTCGACAAACCAGCAAGCCAAAACCTTATACGAAAAAGTTTATGACGCGCACGTTGCAGTAGCAGCGGAAGGCGAAAACCCGATTCTTTATATCGACCGTCACCTAGTTCACGAAGTAACGTCACCTCAAGCCTTTGATGGCCTACGTGAAAAAGGCCGTAAAGTTCGCCAAGTAGGCAAGACTTTCGCGACCATGGATCACAACGTATCCACCCAAACCAAAGACATTAATGCTTCTGGCGAGATGGCGCGTATCCAGATGGAAACGCTATCAAAAAACTGTGAAGAGTTTGGTGTAACGCTTTACGACCTAAACCACAAATACCAAGGTATTGTGCACGTAATGGGCCCAGAGCTAGGCATTACCCTACCGGGCATGACCATCGTATGTGGTGACTCACACACCGCAACACACGGTGCATTTGGTTCTCTTGCATTCGGTATTGGTACTTCAGAAGTTGAGCACGTTCTAGCAACTCAAACGCTGAAACAGGCTCGCGCTAAAACGATGAAGATTGAAGTAAAAGGCAAGGTTGCTCCGGGCATTACTGCCAAAGACATCGTGCTAGCGATCATCGGTAAAACAACAGCGGCTGGCGGTACTGGCTACGTGGTTGAATTCTGTGGTGAGGCGATTACCGACCTTACAATGGAAGGCCGCATGACGGTATGTAACATGGCTATCGAGTTGGGCGCTAAAGCAGGCCTAATTGCACCGGATGAAACCACCTACGAGTACATCAAGGGTCGTAAATTCTCTCCAGAAGGTGAAGAGTTTGACGCAGCCGTTGAATACTGGAACACACTAAAAACCGATGCTGACGCTGAATTTGATGCTGTAGTCACTCTAGAAGCGGCAGACATCAAACCGCAAGTGACTTGGGGTACTAACCCTGGCCAGGTAATTTCTGTTGATGCACCAATCCCAGCACCAGAGAGCTTCGCAGACCCTGTTGAAAAAGCATCGGCTGAAAAAGCACTGGCATACATGGGCTTAGAAGCAGGTAAATCTCTATCAGATTACAACGTAGATAAAGTGTTTGTTGGTTCTTGCACTAACTCTCGTATCGAAGACATGCGTGCAGCTGCTGCAGTGGCGAAAGGTCGCCAAGTAGCAAAACATGTGCAAGCGCTTATCGTTCCGGGTTCTGAGCAAGTAAAAGCGCAAGCTGAAGCTGAAGGCTTAGATGTTATCTTCAAAGAAGCCGGTTTTGAATGGCGTTTACCAGGTTGTTCTATGTGTCTTGCAATGAACAACGACCGTCTTGGTCCACAAGAGCGCTGTGCTTCTACATCAAACCGTAACTTTGAAGGTCGCCAGGGCCGTGATGGTCGTACGCACCTAGTTAGCCCTGCAATGGCTGCAGCCGCAGCGATCGCTGGTCACTTTGTCGATATTCGTGAACTTTAATTAGAGGATTTAACATGTCAGGTTTTCAACAACACACCGGATTAGTCGTTCCTCTAGACACGGCCAACATCGATACTGATGCGATCATTCCAAAGCAGTTCTTACAGAAAGTGAACCGCATTGGTTTTGGTAAACACTTATTCCATGACTGGCGCTTTCTAGACGATGCGGGCGAACAACCAAACCCAGAATTCGTGATGAACGCTCCTCGCTACCAAGGCGCTTCAATCCTACTTGCTCGTGAAAACTTTGGTTGTGGCTCATCTCGTGAACACGCACCTTGGGCACTTGCTGATTACGGCATCCAAGTGATGATTGCGCCAAGCTTTGCAGACATCTTCTACGGTAACTCAATCAACAACCAAATGGTTCCTGTTCGCCTAACAGATCAGGAAGTGGATGAGATCTTCCAATTTGTAGAAGCGAACGAAGGCGCAGAAGTTACCGTTGATCTAGAAGCAATGAAAGTAAGCGCAAATGGTAAAGAATACTCGTTTGAAATTGATGAGTTCCGTCGTCATTGCCTACTGAACGGTTTAGACAACATCGGCCTAACGCTGCAGCACGCTGATAAGATTTCGGCGTATGAAGAGAAGATCCCAAGCTTCCTAAAATAAAGAAGCCTTGCAATAGAAAAGCAGTATCAAAGTTCGAAAAGGTTGGCTTAGCGCCAACCTTTTTTATTTGGTTCAGCCTTAGCTTAAAGTGTCTACCAAACTCTGATCTGTTATTTAACTGACGAGCTATGAAAGAAAACCGTAAAGCAATAGGTCTTAGTAGTCAGCTATCAGGAGAATGCCATGAAACAACTACTCGTTATTATCAGCCTACTTTTTTCAACCTTAGCTTGGTCGGCACCGAAATCTGAACTATGGCCGTACTGGAATCAAAGCAATGAGGTCAACTCAGAACAGGTTTCTCATCAAAGCTGGCAGCAATTCCTCGATAGCTATTTGGTTAAACAGGGGCAAAATACGTTAGTTCGTTATCAGGCAGTGACCGCGACTGACAAGTCAAAACTGAAACAATACATCAAGCAGTTAGAACAGGTTAACCCACTCGACTATTCAAAAGCAGAACAGTATGCCTATTGGGTTAACTTATATAATGCCGCGACTGTCGATTTGATTCTCGATGCCTACCCAGTTAAATCTATCACTAAGCTCGGCGGCCTATTCAGTTTTGGGCCATGGGGAGATGATGTTGTATCAGTAAATGGTAAATCACTGACACTCAACGACATTGAGCACCGCATCTTAAGACCAATATGGCAAGATCCGCGTACACACTACGCTGTAAACTGTGCCAGCTTAGGGTGTCCAAACCTTCAACCTCAAGCTTTTACTGCAGACAACACCGAAACTTTACTGGAAGAAGCGGCCTCTGAGTTTATTAATAGTGATAAAGGTGTTCTGATTAAAGGTAATAAGACCCAACTATCATCGATTTATGAGTGGTTCGACGTAGATTTTGGTAACCAACAGCAGCTGATTCAACACTTAGACCAATATCGAACTACGTCAGTACCGCGTGCTAACAAAATCAGCTATGAGTACGACTGGTCACTAAACCAAGCAAAATAGCTTGCTGCCAGTTACTCACAACTAAAACAAAAAAGAGGCTAATGGTTTATTAACCCCTAGCCTCTCTTCATCTTTTTGACTGTGTTCTAGAGCTAGAAACTTGAACCAGGCTGCTGCAAGAACTCAATCTCTTCTGGCGTTGATACTCTGTCTAATACTTCATTACGATGGGGATAGCGACCAAAACGCTCAATGATAACCTTGTGCTTAAACTCAAAATCAAGATTATTCTCTAAGCCAGCTTGAGAAAACAACTCAACCGCCTGCTCATGAATAAACAATGACTCGCTGTGCATGTAAGGCATATACAGAAAGCTTTTCTGTTGCTGACTAAGTTGATGGTCAAAACCACCAGCTACCGCTTCCTGAGCCAATACTAGCGCCATAAGGTCAGCTGCAAATGCAGCAGAGCTATTTCTCCCGATGTTTCTTGAAAACTGGTCCAGTACAATAATCTCAGCTAAGCACCCTTGTGCAGTTTGGCGCCATTCAAACAGCTCTCCTTGGATCGCGGCTTGATGTAAATCTGAGAATCGCTCTTTAATCAAAGCATCAATGTGTTCGTCGCCAGTAAACCAGTCCTTTGGTGTTAGCTCATCAAACCAAAAGTCTAGAACGTCTTGATAACTGATAGACATATTTATTCCTTTAAATAAAAAAGCCGAGTAACTTCTTATCATTACTCGGCTTTGTGCTCGATTACTTAAACCCTTTGACCTTCTTAATTAGGTCGTAAGCATTCTGAATTTCTTGTGATTTCTCTTTCGCAACATTCATCATTTCTGGCGGTAGACCTTTGGCCATCAGTTTATCTGGGTGGTGCTCATTCATCAGCTTACGGTAGGCCTTTTTGACTTCCTTACCTTCCGCTTTTTCACTCACACCTAACACTTTAAACGCGTCGGCCAACTGGTTCTGTTGTGATGCTTGTTGCCAACCTGACGACTGACCTTGGTGATGACCACCACCGAAGCTTCCACCCTGTTGCTGGAAACGGAATGCCGCCTCTTGCATCTGCAAACGGCGTTCAAGTTGCTCAGCAGAGAAGCCAAGACCTTGAGCAATCTTATGAAGAACCTGACGCTCGCTTGGGTGCAGACTTCCATCAGCGAATGCTGCTGATACTTGTAGTTCCAAGAAGAACTGAAGAAGGTCAAAACGTCCACCCGATGAGATTTTTACGCGCTCAAGGACATCACTGAGTGGGAAGTCGCTCTCTTTTCCTTCGCGGAATGCATCTTGTGCCGCTCTGCGTTGCTCGCCATGAAGATTCATACGCTCCATCATAGTAGAAGCAAGTTGAATCTCTTCACGAGTCACTTGACCTTTCGCTTTAGCAACATGCCCCATAACTGCAAAAGCAGATTTGAAAAACTCATTTTGTCTTTCAGCTTGGTTTGGCCCACGCCCAAAACCAGAGGTATTAAAGCCAGATTGGTTCAATCGGCGAGCTTTATCGAATTGGTGCCCTAAAAATAGGCCAAAAACCAAACCAAGTGGCCCTCCAAACAGAAAGCCAAAGAAAGCGCCCAAAATTTTGCCAAATATTTGCATTATGTGTTCTCTATCTATGAATTTTATCTGAGTAATGCTGTCTGATGATGCTGAATGCTAATATTTCCTTTATCATAAGGAAAATGCTTTATTTATTGGATTGATACTAGATCAACCCTTCATCTAGTGACACAGGATAGTTCAACTTCATGCAATCTTTTTCCCGCACCTTGTTAGCCGCGTCTATAAGTACGGCGTTATACGTGTCGACAACTCAAGCTGAAACAATAACCGATAGTAGTGTGCAGGAAATGCCCTCTATAGATCAATGCTTGATCGAACCCGCTGCAGAAAACGAGACTCAACTACCCGCTCATGTAGAGTCCGATCGCTTAGAGGCTATCAATGGTGACAAGGCAATATATTCAGGTGACGTAAGAGTTACGCAAGGAAACAAAACAATCCTTGCTGATAACGTAACTCTGCACCAGCAAGAAAACATCGTTGTAGCTGAAGGCAACGTAAACTTTAGTGATGGTCAAATTAAATCAATATCAGACAGAGCAACTAATAATCTGACTACTGATGAAATGACACTAGAAAACACCGACTACGAATTTCTTTGTGAACCAGGTCGTGGCGATGCTGTTTATATCGCAAAAACGGGTAAAGCGGTTTATGAGATCGAAGATGGCTCGATCACCTCTTGTCCTATTGGTGATAACGCTTGGCGTTTAAGAGCATCGAGCATCAGTGTCGATCAAGACGAAGAGCAAGCCACTTTTTATAATCCACGTTTTGAGATTCAAAGTGTTCCCGTCTTCTACTTGCCTTACTTAACCGTACCAGTTGGTGACACTCGTAAGACAGGTTTCCTTTACCCAACCGTGTCATACGGTTCAAGCGACGGCTTTGAAGCCGAAATCCCAGTGTATTGGAACCTGGCACCAAACTACGATTTGGAAACAACGTTCAAGTACATGCAAGAACGTGGAACACAACTGAACAGTAAATTCCGTTACTTGAGCGATTTTGGTTCAGGTAGTATTAAGTCTGAGTACCTTCCGGATGACAAAAAACATCCAGAAAAAGGAGACCGTTGGGGAGCACAGTTAGAGCACTCGGGCATCTTCCAGCAATCTTGGTTGTTTGAGATTGACTATTCGAAAGTCAGTGATATCGATTACTTCACAGACGTTAGCGGAAGCAGCATTGGTAACCGTGAAGATGGTCAATTACTTCAAGAAGGTAAAGCAACCTACCGTTCTCACAACTGGGATGCATCGTTGCTTGTGCGAGATTTCCAAGTTTTAACTCCAAACAACCAACCTTATCGTCTAATGCCTCAGCTAGAGTATAACTACTATGCTCCTGAAATGATGAAGTACTTAGACTTTGACATGATCAGCCATGTTTCAGTATTTGATACTGATGCATCAACCAAACCATCTGCGACTCGTGTTCACATTGAACCTGGTATTACGATCCCAGTTGGTAATACTTGGGGAACCTGGACTACAGAAGCAAGGTTACTTGGTACTTACTACCAACAGGATCTTGATGGTGTTGATACCGGCAACGGTTCTGAATACGAAGGGTTAGAAGAGTCAGTTAGCAGAATCATTCCTGAGTTTCGAAGCCATGCAGGTATAGTTCTTGAACGCAATACAACGATTGTTGGTGGCTACACCCAAACACTCGAGCCTCAAGTTCAGTACCTTTACGTACCGGAAGAAGATCAATCGAACATAGCTCTATACGATACAACGTTGCTACAGACCGATTACTACGGTCTCTTTAGGAGCCGTAAATACAGTGGCGTTGATTTCATTGCCGCTGCGAACCAAATTAGTTACGGAGCTTCTTCTCGCTTCTTTGATGATGAATACCGAGAGCGTCTCAATATCTCTTTCGGCCAAATTTTTTATATCGACAAAGATACTAAACGTACACCTGAAGGAACAGATCCAAACGATAAATCTAACTACTCTTCATGGGCTGTAGAGGTTGACTTTAACTACGATGACTATCTGTTCTATCATGGTGGTGTGCAATACGATATCGATGCTTCAGCAATGCAGCTAGCCAATAGCACCCTAGAGTACCGTTTTGCAGGGGGTTATTTACAAACCAACTACCGCTATGTCACAGAGGAATATATTGTGGATAATGTTGGCCAAAGTATCAATGTTGGCTCAATAACTCGAGACGGTATATCTCAAGCGGGCTTACTTGGTGCCTATCAAATTTCACCAAAGTGGAGCACCAGCGCTCAATATTTCTATGACTTAACTACACAAGAAGATCTAGAGTGGTTAGCACGTTTAAACTACAAATCAGATTGTTGGTACATCGGATTTACCTATAGTAACCGTTTGACGAATAACATTAGTGTTCCAAATACTACTCCTGAATACGAAAACAACTTTAGCGTCAACTTCGGTATTATTGGTTTCGGTACCAATATCGGCTCTGATTCTGGCGCTGTTGGGGAAAGCAGCTCCGATAACTCTCTGAGCTATGGTCGCCCATTCTTCTTAAATAACTAATTTTCTTTATTGATAACACATCAGTAAATTTAAGGGATTACACATGACATTGTGGAAACGCACATTAATCGCTATCGCAGCAGCTTGCACTGTATCAACAAGCTTTGCTGCGCCTGTTGAACTCGATAGCGTAAGAGTGATCGTAAACGAGGGCGTGATCTTACAGAGCGACATTGATACGTCGATGAAAACTCTACGAGCAAACGCGAAGAAAAGCGGTCAGACATTGCCATCTCAAGACGTGCTTGATGAACAAGTACTTGAAAAGCTGATTATCGATACTATTCAAACTCAAGAAGCAGAACGTATCGGCGTTCGTATTGATGATGCTCGACTTGATCAAGCGATTGAAGGCATCGCCAAAGACAACAACCAAACCGTAGAACAGCTAACCGCATCGGTTGCAGAAGAAGGCCTTAGCTACAACGCATTCCGTGAGCAAGTCAGAAAAGAGATCGCGGCAAGTGAAGCTCGTAACGCGCTTGTTCGTCGTCGAATCAACATCCTTCCAGCAGAAGTAGACAATTTAGCGGATATTCTTGCTCAAGAGACTAATGCAACAGTCCAATACAAGATCGGTCACATTCAACTTCGTTTCAACGATGATCAAACCAAAGAAGAGCTAGAAGCTCAAGCAAAAGAGCTTGTACAAGAGCTTAACTCTGGTAAAGACTTCAGCACCATGGCTTATACTTACTCTAAAGGCCCTAAAGCCCTACAAGGTGGTGATTGGGGTTGGATGCGCAAAGAAGAAATGCCAACTATCTTCGCAGACCAAATCAAAATGCAAAATAAAGGCAGTATCATTGGCCCTTTCCGCAGCGGAGTCGGATTCCACATTCTAAAAATTGAAGATGTGAAAGGCTTAGAGACAGTAGCCGTTACTGAAGTGAATGCTCGTCATATCCTGATTAAACCAACCGTAATCCTAAGCGATGACGGTGCTAAAGAGCAGCTTGAAGAGATCACTCGTCGTGTAAATGAAGGTGAAGCAAGCTTTGGAGATATGGCTCAGCAATACAGCCAAGATCCGGGCTCAGCCGTTCAGGACGGTGAGCTAGGCTACCAAACTCCGGATTTGTACGTTCCTGAATTCAAACACCAAGTAGAAACACTGCCAGAAGGCAAAATCAGTGCGCCATTTAAAACCGTTCATGGCTGGCACATTGTCGAAGTTCTGGACCGTCGTGAAGTTGACCGCACTGATTCAGCGTTGAAAAACAAAGCTTACCAAATTTTGTTTAACCGTAAGTTCAACGAAGAAGCAGGAGCTTGGCTGCAAGAAGTACGAGCTAGTGCCTTTGTTGAAATGGTTGAGGACGACCAAGATGACAACTAAACGTATTGTCATTACTGCAGGTGAACCAGCAGGAATAGGCCCGGATTTAACCCTGGCGCTGTCTCAAGAGAGCTGGCCTCACCAACTTGTGGTTTGTGCAGATAAAAATCTACTCGCAGAACGTGCCGAACTGCTGGGTATTAAAGTAGAGCTATTAGATTACGACGCTGCTGCACCAAAGCAGCCGCAACGCTCTGGCACACTGGTTGTGAAACATATTCCACTTACTGAAAGCGCTGTTGCAGGCCAACTTAACGAAGCTAATGGTCATTACGTATTAAATACTTTAGAAACCGCAGCAATTGGCTGTATGAATGATGAATTTGATGCTATTGTCACCGGCCCCGTTCACAAGGGTGTAATTAACCGAGCTGGCGTTGCTTTTAGCGGCCATACCGAGTTCTTTGCAGAAAAGTCCAACACACCACTTGTGGTAATGATGTTGGCAACAGAAGGGCTGCGTGTTGCATTAGTGACAACACATATCCCACTAGCAGATGTATCTCAAGCAGTGACTGAAGACAGATTAGAGCAAATCATTGCGATTCTGAATAAAGATTTGGTCGAAAAATTTGCGATTGAGAAACCAACTATCTACGTGTGCGGTTTGAATCCACATGCCGGTGAAGATGGTTGTTTAGGGCGTGAAGAGATCGAAACCATCACCCCGACGCTAGAAAAAATTCGTCAAAAAGATGGGATTAATTTGGTTGGCCCATTGCCAGCCGACACCATCTTTAATGAAAAATATTTGCAAGATGCAGATGCTGTTTTAGGTATGTATCACGACCAAGTACTCCCGGTACTGAAATACAAAGGGTTTGGTCGCTCAGTGAACATCACGCTTGGCTTACCGTTTATTCGTACATCAGTCGACCACGGTACCGCCTTAGACTTGGCTGGGAAAGGCCAAGCCGATACAGGGAGCTTTAGAACAGCGCTCACGCACGCCATTGAATTAGTAGAGAAAAAGCAATGAGAAATGATGTCCACTTAGGACACAAAGCGCGTAAACGTTTTGGTCAAAACTTCCTTAACGATCCATACATTATTGATGGCATCGTATCGAGTATAAACCCACTACCAGGTCAAAACCTAGTAGAAATCGGCCCAGGCCTTGGCGCTATTACTGAGCCGGTAGGTAAGCTTGTCGATAAATTTACTGTTATCGAATTGGATAGAGACCTTGCAGAACGTCTTCGTAACCACCCAGATCTCGCTGATAAGCTGACGATCCACGAAGGTGATGCGATGAAGTTCGACTTCGAGCAACTTGTTAAACCAAACAACAAGCTTCGTATCTTTGGTAACTTGCCATACAACATCTCGACGCCGCTGATGTTCCACCTTTTTGAATTCCATAAAGACATCAAAGACATGCACTTTATGCTACAAAAAGAAGTGGTGAACCGCCTAGCTGCAGGCCCTGGTAGCAAAGCATACGGTCGTCTGACGGTAATGGCTCAATACTACTGTAAAGTGACACCAGTACTGGAAGTGCCACCAACGGCTTTCGTTCCGCCACCGAAGGTAGATTCTGCAGTTGTGCGCCTTCAGCCATACGAAGTGCTGCCTTACCCGGCTAAAGACCTAAAATGGTTAGATCGCGTATGTCGTGAAGGCTTTAACCAACGTCGTAAGACAGTTCGTAACTGCTACAAGAGTCTGATTGATAAGGACGTACTAGAAGAGCTTGGCATCAACCCAAGTATGCGCCCTGAGAACCTAACGCTCGAACAGTTTGTCGATATGGCGAACTGGTTGCACGACAACCACAACGCTGACAAATAAAATAAAAAGGCTCCTACACTTCGGTTAGGAGCCTTTTTTATGTAATACTTTAATTACATTAAGTATATCAACAACAAAAGGTGCGAATATGGATATATCTACGCCTTGTATCAAATGCCAGGTTCACTCTAAGTACATAGAGGAGCAGTCTGAGCCTACGAAGAATCGTTATGTCTTCGCCTACATCATTACTATCAAAAACCTAAGTAAAAGTACGGTTCAACTCATGTCACGTCGCTGGTTAATTACCGACTCTAACGGTAAGCAACTGACCATTGAAGGCGATGGTGTGGTTGGTCAGCAACCAATTATCGAGTCCAACGACGAATACACTTACACCAGTGGTACCGTTATCGAAACGCCCGTAGGCGTCATGCAGGGTCATTATGTTATGACCGATCACAAGGGCATAGATTTTATTGCCGAAGTCGACCCATTCAGACTCGCCATTCCTAACATCCTTAACTAACCAACTTTGCAGCCATAGGAAAATACTGTGTCTAATTATATTGTCGGAGACATCCAAGGATGCTTCGACGAACTTCAGTTATTGCTCGAAACCATCAACTTTAATCAACAACACGATACCTTGTGGGTCGCTGGTGACTTAGTTGCCCGAGGCCCTAAGTCTCTAGAAACACTTCGCTTTATTCGTAGTTTAGGTGACTCGGCAAAGGTGGTATTGGGCAATCACGACCTACACCTGCTCGCGGTATCTCTAGGATTGTTTCCAGCAAAGCCTAAAGATAGGACGCAAGCTATCCTAGATGCTGAGGACCGTGAGTCCCTACTCGAATGGTTAAGGCAGCAGCCGTTAATTCAAGAACATCCTGAGTTCATAATGTCTCATGCGGGTATTTCGCCACAATGGGACCTTGAACGAGCTCGCATAGAGAACCAAGAAGTCGTCGCCCTATTACAATCAGACAAGTGGCAGTGGCTCATCGAAAATATGTATAGCAATACACCTGATCTATGGGACGTAAATTTACGCGATATTGAACGATATCGCTATGCGATCAACAGCCTTACTAGAATGCGTTTCTGCTTTACCGATGCTCGGCTTGATATGGCATGCAAACTACCACCAAGTGAAATTACTAATGAACCATTAGTGCCATGGTTTGACCTTCCACAACGTATTAAGCTCAATAAAACGGTTGTTTTTGGCCACTGGGCTGCACTTGAAGGCTATCAAGGTAAAGATGTGATAGGGATAGATACTGGGTGTGTTTGGGGAGGAGAGCTGACTGCGCTTCGTTGGGAAGACAAACAGTTTTTTACTCAAAAAGCGCTATAAGCACGAGATACGAGATACGAGATACGAGATACGAGATACGAGATACGAGATACGAGATACGAGAAGCTTGCGCTACAGGTGAAGCAGCGCAAGCGTTTATAAACTTTAACGTTCGAGGATCACAAACTCCATATTGTGTTTGTTTTTCTCATCCGCTTGATACGTATCGCTAAAGCTCTGCTTCCAACCTTCTCCCCAATCTGGGAATTGAGTATCACCATTAACATCAAAATCGATATAAGTCAGGTATAGCTTGTCAGCTTTAGGTAGGCAGCTTTCATAGATTGAACCACCACCGATGATCATCACCTCTTCAACATCGCTGACTAACTCCAGAGCTTTTTCAATTGAGGTAACCGTTGTCACACCTTCAATTTCCAAGTTCTCGTCACGGCTAATCACAATATTTAATCGGCCAGGTAAAGGACGACCTATCGAATCATAGGTTTTACGGCCCATGACTACAGGCTTCCCCATCGTTGAGCGTTTGAACCATGCGAAGTCCGCGGGCAAGTGCCAAGGCATCTGATTATCTTTACCTATTACACGGTTATTGGCCATTGCTGCAATCATACTGATGATCATAAATCGAAAGTCCTGTCCTTAACTGAGAAAATGGATGCTAGACGATAGGTCTGCGTCGGTAGAATAACAGCCCAGGCACAGCTAAGCCAACCGCTAGCCCTGCGATAATGAACATCGATTTCAAAAAGTTCTCCATCAACATCGCAACCAGCTCAGGGCTATATCCTGCCCTATTAATCTCAACCATGGCAATCATTGCCTTGAAGGCAAATACACCCGGCACCATAGGAATCAGAGCCGCGACTGTAAATACCTTGGGATGAGCCAACAACTTATGCGACCAATGCACACCTATGAGACCAACCACAGTTGCGGCGAAGAAGGTTGCCCATTCAATTGGAATCCCAAAATGCATCATCAAATAACGGCTACCGTGACCGATAGAGCCGCCGAGAGCACAATAAATTAAAGCGCGTTGCGGAACGTTAAACACCAATGCGAATCCGACAGCCGGAATCGCTGCAAAAAACATATCGTTAAGTAAGCCTAAAAACAGTTCGAAGATACCCATTAGCTCGCCCACCCCCAAACACCAGATAGGCTCATCGCAGCAACAATGCCTAAACTAGTCGCCAAAGTAAGTAAGCTTGCCATGGTAAAGCGCGCCAAACCCATATTGATGTGACCTTTGAGCATGTCTGCAACAGAATTAATCAGTGGGAAGCCAGGTACGAGCATCAATACCGATGAAGCCATTACGATGGTTGGCTGACCACCAATATTGTAGAGGACAGCTTGAGCAGAAATCGTCGTGGTGACAAAAGCTGTGATTGCAAAGTTTAGCAGTGGGTTAAAGTGGCGATGACCAATCTCTTGCCTGACGATCATGCCACAGGCAGAAGCAATAAAGGTCATCATGAACACCTGCCAATCACCGCCTGCAAGCCGACTAAAAGAAGCACAAGATAGGCCAATCATCACAACCACTAACCAACGGTTATAGCGCTCAGGGCTGATATTTTGGATCTTTTTATACGCCAGTCCATAATCGAGGATCCCTTTCTCCATCATGATACACACGCGTTGAATATCGGTGATCACTTGCATGTTAATACCACGATCTGCGCAGCTTCGAGTGGTCGTAATACAGTGATCATTCATTACTGTCGTCACAACAAGTGCATTAGCAGACAGCGCAACTTCGACCTCGTCGACTCCACAAGCAATACCAATACGGCGCATGATATCACCAACTAATGTGCTTTCCGCACCGTGCGCTAATAACATTTGTCCTGACTGAGCAACGAGCCTTGAGATCGCTCTTTGTTTTGATGCCATGATTTCCTTCCCATTGGCGTTAATACTTAAGAGGTAAATTTTGCCTTAACAATAAAACTCTGTTCATGATTTAGATACAAAAAAACCGCAATATTAATTGCGGTTTTTATCTAATTGGCTCAATTAATCACGAACGTAGATAACGTGGCCGTCATCTTCTTCGTCGTCCCAATCATCCCAATCGTCATCATCTTCAGTAACGACATTTTTGCCGCTCATCGCATCTTTATGGTAGTCATCCCACATAAAGTCGACTTTTTCTTCTTCTGCAACTTCTTCCACTTCACGTGGTAGGTTCTCCATGAACTCACCAAGCTTGAAGCAAAGCTCTTTAGTGCCTAGCTTATTCACTGCAGAGATCTTGAAGTACTCGTCTTCCCAACCTAAAGCATCGATGATTTCTTGAATCTTTTCGTCTGCTTCTTCTTCTGGCATTAGGTCAACTTTGTTGAACACTAACCAACGAGGTTTTTGTGCCACTTTTTCACTGTACTGCTCAAGCTCATCAATGATCGTTAGTGCATTCTGAATAGGATCAGAACCGTCAATCGGCATGATATCGATCATGTGTAGAAGAACACGACAACGCTCAAGGTGTTTCAAGAAGCGGATGCCAAGACCAGCGCCATCAGCAGCGCCTTCGATCAGACCCGGAATATCGGCAACAACAAAGCTCTTCTCAGGAACCACGCTCACCACACCCAAGCTTGGGATCAAGGTTGTAAACGGGTAGTCAGCTACTTTTGGTTTCGCTGCAGAAACAGAGCGGATAAAGGTCGATTTACCTGCATTTGGTAAGCCAAGCATACCAACGTCAGCTAGTAGAAGAAGCTCTAAACGCAGTTCACGAACTTCACCTTTAGTACCCATTGTCTTTTGACGAGGAGCGCGGTTAACAGACGATTTAAAACGCGTGTTACCAAGACCGTGCCAACCACCTTTACCAACCATTACCTTCTTGCCGTGCTCAGCAACTTCAGCAACGATTTCATTAGTATGGATATCAACAGCACGAGTACCTACAGGCACTTTTAACGTGATGTCTTTACCACGTTTACCCGTACAGTTACCGCCGCGACCGTTTTCACCACGCTCTGCGCTGTAAAAACGTTGGAAACGGTAATCGATCAGTGTATTTAAGTTTTCATCAGCTTGGATGTAAACATCACCGCCATCACCACCGTCACCGCCATCAGGACCACCTTTAGCGACGAATTTTTCGCGCCAAAAGCTCACCGTACCATTACCGCCATCACCGGCTTCTATTTTTACTACCGCTTCATCAACGAATTTCATTTTTTAACTCCGCACTTACGTTGCGTTACCACTCATCAAGGAGTGATATAAATTCTAGCAGATCCGAGTTTAGATCGATCACCTAAGATCTAGGCCGACCTGCAACCAAGGAACAAATAAGGAGAGGTTCTTTGCTTGGAACTTGTTAAAGCTTAAACAAGAGCGTCTACTTTTTTATTCTCGTTATAAATAAAAAACCCTGCCGAATCGGCAGGGCTTTTGAATTCAGCTTTAAAGCTATAAATATAATCTAATTAAAGATTAAATTACTCAGCTTCGATGCTTACGAACTTACGGTTTTTAGGACCTTTAACAGCAAATTTCACTTTACCTTCAGTAAGAGCGAAAAGAGTGTGGTCTTTACCGATGCCAACGTTTGTGCCAGCGTGGAACTTAGTACCACGTTGACGTACGATGATGTTACCTGCAAGAACAGATTCGCCACCGAAACGCTTAACACCAAGACGTTTGCTTTCTGAATCGCGGCCGTTATTAGTAGAACCGCCAGCTTTTTTATGTGCCATTGTTAAACTCTCCTAATACTTAAGCGTTAATGCCAGTGATTTTCACTTCTGTGAACCACTGACGGTGACCAGCTTGCTTACGAGAGTGCTTACGACGACGGAACTTAACGATTTTTACTTTATCGCCACGACCGTGTTGTACTACTTCCGCAGTAACCTTACCACCTTCAACAAGAGGTGCACCAACAGCGATTTCTTCGCCGTTAGCAACAAGAAGAACTTTATCAAATTCTACAGTTGCACCAGTTTCAACGTCTAATTTCTCTAAACGAAGAGTTTGACCTTCGCTTACTCGGTGTTGTTTGCCACCAGATTGGAAAACAGCGTACATATTTTACTCCGCTTTTTCCGCACAGCCTATGGTTGTTATTTGTACAACTCGGGTGTGCGCTAAACTAATCAATAGGGCGCAGATTCTACGGGAATCATGGCGCTATGACAAGCCATATTTTTAAAAAATTGGCGAAAACCTGTTCGCCAAAGAAAAGTGCGGCAATCATGCCCTTAAGCGATGTATTAATCAACGTTTTTTAGTGTATTATTCAACAATTAATACAACGTATAAACCTTACAGGGTCTAACTTCAGCCGGATGAACAATGGATTTTAAAGCTATCCAAACGCTTACTGCCAATGATATGGCAAAAGTGAATGAAACAATTCAAGCCCAACTTAATTCTGACGTAAGTTTAATCAACCAGCTTGGTTTTTATATCGTTAGCGGTGGTGGCAAACGCCTGCGCCCTTTGCTTGCTCTTTTATCTGCTCGCGCTCTTGGTTATCAAGGTGAAGCACATATTACCTCTGCAGCCTTTATTGAGTTTATTCATACTGCGACTCTGCTTCATGACGATGTTGTCGACGAATCAGACATGAGACGTGGTAAAGCAACCGCCAACGCAGCCTTTGGTAATGCTGCAAGTGTTTTGGTTGGTGACTTTATTTACACACGCTCATTCCAAATGATGACTACGCTAGGATCTTTAAAGATCCTAGAGTTAATGAGTGAAGCGGTAAACGTGATTGCTGAGGGTGAAGTTCAACAATTAATGAACTGCAACAACCCAGACACCACTGAAGAAAGCTACATGCAGGTTATCTACTCTAAAACAGCTCGCTTGTTTGAAGCCGCAACTCAAATTGGCGCAATTCTGACTGAGTCCTCACCAGAGATCGAAACGGCAATGCAAAACTATGGTAAATACCTAGGCACTGCATTCCAGCTAATTGATGATGTGATGGATTACACAGCAGATGGCAAAGAGATGGGTAAGAACGTTGGTGACGACCTAGCAGAGGGCAAACCAACCTTGCCTCTTCTATACGCAATGCACAATGGTTCTCCTGAGCAAGCAAGTATGATTCGTGAAGCGATTGAAAAAGCCAACGGTATGGACAAGCTCAACGAAATTCTTGCTGCTATGGAAGAGACAGGCTCGTTAGAGTACACCACCAACAAAGCGTACGAAGAAGCTGACAAAGCTATCGCTGAGCTTTCAGTACTGCCAGACTCGGAATATAAGCAAGCTCTGACTACCCTTGCGCACCTCGCCGTGAAGCGCAGCAAGTAAGTTCATTAAAAATTCCTACTTGTGAAAAAAGAGCCGAATGGCTCTTTTTTGTTTTTCGGCTTTGAATACCAAAGCGCTTTAATAGCGACTCGACTCTAGAGAAAGCGGAAGCTGCGCATCGATCGCTTCTAGCTCTTCCAACGGCACTGCATATTGCTCATGGCTGTTGTAAGACTCAACCAGAGCTGTCTGCTCTTGCTCATCGATAACCAAGATCTTTCCTAGGCGACCTAGATGAAAATGGACATCCATACCTTTTTGAATACGGCTCATACCCGGCACTCCACTCACTTATAAAATCTAGATTACGGATAGACTGAATCTAAGGATCAAAAAGCCGACCTATAAGGTCGGCTTTTATTACATCTATTTGGCTAAATGAGAAGAGCCTCGCTTACTTAGCGAACTCAACACCAATCTCGATATCACCATTTAGCGTTTCAAGCATGCTGTCTAGAGCATTACGCTCGAAGTCGCTTAGTTCACCGTAGCTAAGGATAGCTTCTGCACCCTCTTTACCCAGCTTAACTGGTTGAGCGAAGAATGGTGCGTGCTCGCCTTCACCTTCAACGTATGCACACTCGATTACGTTCTCTTCACCTTGTAGTGCTTTCACTAGAGCAAGGCCGAAACGACAAGCTGCTTGGCCCATAGATAGTGTTGCACTACCGCCGCCCGCTTTAGCTTCTACCACTTCAGTACCTGCATTTTGGATACGAGTCGTTAGTGCTGCGATTTCTTCATCAGTGAACTCTACGCCTTCAACTTGAGAAAGAAGAGGAAGAATAGTCACACCAGAGTGACCACCGATAACAGGAACGCGAATGTCACCTGGATCTTTGTCTTTTAGCTCAGCAACAAAAGTTTCAGAACGAATCACATCCAGAGTAGTAACACCGAATAGACGACGCTTGTCGTATACGCCCGCTTTCTTAAGAACTTCAGCAGCGATTGGCACAGTCGTGTTTACCGGGTTAGTAATGATACCAACACAAGCTTTTGGACATACAACGGCAATCTTCTCTGCAAGAGACTTAACAATGCCAGCATTCACATTGAAAAGATCCGCACGATCCATACCAGGCTTACGAGCAACACCCGCAGAGATAAGTACAACATCCGCACCTTCTAGTGCAGGTGTTGGATCTTCACCCGCGTAACCTTTGATCGAAACAGGTGTTGGGATGTGGCTAAGATCGGCAGCAACACCTGGAGTTACCGGTGCGATATCGTAAAGTGCAAGATCTGAACCAGCAGGTAGGCGATTCTTAAGTAGTAGGGCTAGGGCTTGACCGATGCCACCAGCGGCACCAATAACAGCTACTTTCATTGTTATTCTCCTTGAGAGCTTTCTCTTATAAATTCTTGGTAGGGTAATTCTTGAGCTAATTTAAAGTTAAAAAACTATATTAATCACAAAGTGATTACAATCAATTAACGCCAGCTTTGCGACTTCGCGCAAGTCAGTAAAACCGTGCTACACAGCAAGTTCGCATTATGGCGATAATCGACTGAAATAACAAAATAAGTCATCGCAAATAACACATTATTCTATTAAATATTTACAGTGATATGACTAACAAATTACCGGGTTGTTTTGGCTAAAATTGAATATGTATGCGAGAATATGCAAACATCTTTGTTAATGAATAAGAATGACATATGCGCAATACAGAAAAACAAGACAACTTGGTTCGTGCTTTTAAAGCGCTACTAAAAGAAGAACGTTTTGGTTCACAAGGCGAAATTGTTGATGCCTTAAAGCATGAAGGCTTTGAAAGCATCAACCAGTCTAAAGTCTCGCGTATGTTAACTAAGTTTGGCGCGGTTCGAACTCGTAACGCAAAAATGGAGATGGTTTACTGTCTTCCTGCAGAATTGGGCGTTCCAACAGTTTCGAGCTCTTTGAGAGAACTTGTCCTAGATATTGACCACAACAATGCGTTAGTTGTGATACACACTGGCCCTGGTGCAGCACAATTGATTGCTCGCTTACTGGACTCGTTAGGTAAGTCGGAAGGCATACTGGGCGTAGTCGCAGGTGATGATACGATCTTCATTACTCCTACGTTATCTGTTACGACAAAGCAGCTGTTTGACTCAGTCTGTGAGCTGTTTGAATACGCAGGATAATTGCTCATAGTTTCATAATCATCAACCGTATAAATGGATCGCGAATATCTATTTGCTTCGTGATCCAAATCACATCCTAGAATATCTCCCCCCACTCCCACACAGCAACACTAAACCATTGATTTTAAAAAACTCAGTAGCGAATTAAACACAAGATCTAGGCATCATTTGTTAGATTTTTTAGCTATATCTTTTAACATTCGAGTAATTTTCTGCCAATTTTTGATATTATTCAGACACTTTTTCATCACATGGATTGAAAAAGGTGCCGTTTCCAAATAGGAAACTCCAGAAACAACTACACTTGTTTCAGGGTTAATAATGAATAAAGGAAGGGAAATTCATGGCATTTACCAAACTTATCAAAGTTGGTGCTATTGCAGCTGCTGTAATGGGCGCTGGCGCTGTTAACGCTCAAGAGTTCATCACAATTGGTACTGGTTCAGTAACGGGTGTTTACTACCCAACTGGTGGTGCGATTTGTAAACTAGTGAACAAGGGCCGCAAAGACCACAACATTCGTTGTTCTGTAGAGTCTACTGGTGGTTCAATCTACAACGTTAACACCATCCGTGCTGGTGAACTAGATTTCGGTGTTGTTCAGTCTGACTGGCAATACCATGGCTACAACGGTACAAGTAAGTTCAAGGATCAGGGCGAATACAAGAAACTTCGCGCGATGTTCTCTCTACATACAGAACCGTTTAACATCATCGCTCGTACCGATTCTGGCATCAACAACGTTGCTGACCTAGCAGGTAAGCGTGTAAACATTGGTAACCCAGGTTCAGGTGACCGTGCAACTATGGGCGTTGTAATGGACGCTATGGGTTGGACTAATGACAGCTTCAAGCTAGCTTCTGAGCTTAAAGGTTCTGAGCGTTCACAAGCACTTTGTGATAACAAGATCGATGCATTCATCTACATGGTTGGTCACCCGAACGGATCAATCAAAGAAGCAACAACATCTTGTGATGCAAAACTGGTTTCAGCAACAGGTCCACAAATCGACAAAATCGTAGCTGAAAACCCATACTACGCATACAGCACAGTTCCTGCAGGCATGTACCGTGGTACAGATGCTGACGTAAACAGCTTCGGTGTTGCAGCAACTATGGTAACAACTTCTGACGTCTCTGATGAAGTAGCATACAACGTTGCTAAGGCAGTATTTGAAAACTTTGACACTTTCAAACGCCTACACCCAGCATTTGCTAACCTGAAGAAAGAAGACATGGTGAAAGCGGGTATCTCTATCCCTCTACACCCAGGTGCAGAAAAATACTACAAAGAAGTGGGCCTTCTAAAGTAATTCTACTTTAAGCCTACTACACCAATAAGGAGGCCAGTCCTCCTTATTGGCTTTTCACGTTTTATAAAAATAACTTAAGTGAAAAGAGCAAACCTTTAAGTTTCTCCAATTTGGCGAACTTACCTTCGTATCAAGCCTAAGACAAAGACGAACAAAAAACGCATTTCCCTATCCATTCACTACACTAGATAGGAAAGAAATAACGTCTCGTTGTTCGTAAGAAAGGCAGACCATCAATA
The DNA here is from genome assembly GCA_041879415.1 of Vibrio chagasii. Taxonomy (NCBI): domain Bacteria; kingdom Pseudomonadati; phylum Pseudomonadota; class Gammaproteobacteria; order Vibrionales; family Vibrionaceae; genus Vibrio; species Vibrio chagasii. Next base: position 2,592,003 of record CP090851.1, read on the forward strand.
ATAAGGATAAAGTACATGACGCAGACAACATCACCGTCTCCAGATGTGCAAGAAATGGTGGCACAATCAGACACTGGTGCGCGTAGCCCTCGCGGTATTCAAGGCCGTATTTTATGGTTTGTGCCTCTATGTTGGTCACTGTTCCAACTTTGGTATGCATCTCCGCTGCCGTTCATTTTTAATTTCGGAATTCTAAACGACACCGAAGCTCGAGCAATTCACCTCACCTTTGCTATTTTCCTAGCTTTTACCGCTTATCCGGCAATGAAAAACTCGCCACGGGACTACATCCCAGCAGTCGACTGGATATTAGCGCTTGCAGGTAGTTTTTCAGCTTCTTATATCTATATTTTCTATACAGAGCTTGCTGGCCGTTCAGGTGCGCCAACAACATTCGATATTGTTGCCGCTGTATTTGGTATGGTTCTGCTGCTTGAAGCAACACGACGCGCTTTAGGTCCACCTCTTATGGTTGTGGCAGCAGTATTCCTACTTTACACCTTTGGTGGCCCACATATGCCAGACGTTATCGCCCATAAAGGTGCGAGCCTGAACAAGGCAATGTCGCACTTGTGGTTAACAACAGAAGGTGTATTCGGCGTTGCGCTGGGTGTTTCAACGTCATTCGTATTCTTGTTTGTACTGTTTGGTGCAATGCTTGAACGTGCGGGTGCAGGCGCTTACTTCATCAAAGTCGCATTCTCACTGCTTGGCCACATGAAAGGTGGCCCTGCGAAAGCAGCCGTTGTTGCATCAGGCTTATCTGGCCTTGTTTCTGGCTCTTCGATCGCTAACGTGGTAACCACTGGTACCTTCACTATTCCGCTAATGAAGCGTGTTGGTTTCCCTGGTACAAAAGCCGGCGCGGTAGAGGTTGCGGCTTCAACCAATGGTCAGCTTACACCGCCTATCATGGGTGCTGCGGCATTCCTAATGGTGGAATATGTAGGTATCTCATATGTAGAAGTAATCAAAGCAGCCCTATTGCCAGCTCTTATCTCTTACGTTGCTCTGATTTACATTGTTCACCTAGAAGCATGTAAAGCAGGCATGACTGGCCTACCTCGTCGTCACACGCCAACTATTGTACAAAGCCTACTCTCTTTCACAGGGACCATTTTGGGTCTATGTGTTATCAGTGCCGCGGTTTACTACGGTGTGGGTTGGACGAAAGATGTATTTGGCGAAGCAGCAACACCAATCGTTACTGTGGCTCTATTGATCGCTTATGTTGCTCTTGTTCGTGTTTCTGCTAAATACTCAGCAGAAGGCGGTATGGAGATCGATGCAGATCTAAAAGAAGTTCCGGATCCAGGTCCAACGATTAAATCAGGTTTGCACTTCCTACTACCTATCGTCGTACTAGTTTGGTGTCTGACAGTTGAACGTTTCTCACCTGGCTTATCTGCATTCTGGGCAACAGTGTTCATGATCTTCATCTTGATCACCCAGCGTCCTTTGATGACTCTGATGAACAAATCAGACGATCTTGCAGAACAAACCAAAGCTGGTTTCGTTGATCTGGCTGAAAGCTTGGTGTCAGGTGCACGCAACATGATCGGCATCGGTGTGGCGACAGCGGCTGCTGGTACTGTTGTAGGCGTGGTGACGCTAACGGGTATCGGTCTTGTAATGACTGACTTCGTTGAGTTTATCTCAGGCGGTAGCATCATCCTTATGCTGCTATTTACTGCGGTAATCAGCTTGATCCTAGGTATGGGCTTACCAACCACAGCAAACTACATCGTTGTATCGACACTGATGGCACCAGTAATTGTGACTCTAGGTGCTGCACACGGCCTTATCATCCCACTGATTGCAGTGCACTTATTCGTGTTCTACTTCGGTATTCTTGCGGATGACACACCTCCTGTAGGTCTTGCGGCCTTTGCTGCAGCGGCAATTGCGAAATCAGACCCGATTCGCACTGGTATCCAAGGCTTCACCTACGATATCCGTACCGCAATCTTGCCGTTCATGTTCATCTTCAACACTCAGCTACTGCTGATGGGCATTGATTCTTGGTGGCACTTAGCACTGACTATCTTCTCATCTGTAACTGCGGTACTTATCTTCGCAGCTGCAACACAAGGTTGGTGGTTCACTAAGAACAAGTGGTGGGAAACGGTTCTGCTGATTGCATTGACCTTCACTTTCTTCCGCCCAGGCTTCTGGTGGGACATGATTTACCCAGAGAAAGTTCTTTCACCTGGAGTTGAGATTGCTCAAATCACAGAAAAGCTAGATGTGGGACAATCACTTGAACTAAGAGTGGGTGGCGAAAACTTAGAAGGTGACTATTCTGAAAAGACTGTTCGCCTGCCGTTTGAAGACTCTGCGACCTCAAGTGAAGATCGTATTGCCTCTATGGGTCTAATGCTGACTGAATCTGAAGGCAAGATGATTGTTGATATGGTTGAGTTCGGTAGCCCTGCAGAAGCAGCTGGTATTGATTTCGATTGGGAAATCAAATCCGTTATCCAAGATGCAGATCGACCAATGAAAGAGTGGGTATTCTTGCCAGCTCTGATCATTTTGATTGGTTTAGCAATGAATCAAAGAAGACGTGCTCGTAAGGATGAGATTAGCGCGTAATGGATAAGGCTGAGTAGTGCTTAGCACTATTCGGCTTTATTACATGGAAAGGATAATTACAGTGCTAAGTGAGTACTTAGCACTGATTAAAAAGAGACGAATACATGTATAAACAAATCCTTGTTCCTGTTGATCTTAATGACAAAGGCTTTTCTGATAAGGCAGTCGAACTGGCGGTATGGCACGCAAAACACAGCAATGCTGAAATCCACATTCTGAACGTACTACCTGGCATTCACATGTCGATGGTAGCGTCTTACTTCCCGAAAGATGCAGCGAACCAAATGAAGCTAGATGTTAAAAATCAGCTGAAAGAGTTCGCTGACAAACACATCGACGATGAAGTGGTTTACAAGGTTCATGTTGCTGAGGGTAAAACCTACGCGACGATTCTTGATTACGCAGAAAAGCTTGGCGCCGACCTTATCGTGATGCCTAGCCATAAGCGTTCGAAAATCGACAAAGTGGTACTTGGCTCGGTTGCAAGCAAAGTAGTACAGAACTCACCAATCAATGTATTGGTGGTTAAACCGCAAGGTTAAGTCATTTAATCGACACACAATCTAAAAAGGTTGGCCTACACGCCAACCTTTTTTGTTTTGACTCATGCTATATAGCTTTAGAGTCAATTCACTATGTTTTGCGGACGACCCGCGATAAAGCCATCAATGTTATCCATTAAGATATCAGACAGTTTTTGAATCGAGCTGTCGCTACCCCACGCCACATGTGGAGTGAGTAATAAGTTCGGTAAGTGGCTATTAGCCAACAGTGGGTTTGAGTTGTCAGCTGGCTCTTGTGTAAACACATCCATGCCCGCTCCAGCTATTTGATTATTCTTCAGAGCTTCAACCAAGGCCTGTTCATCTACCAGACCTCCACGTCCGGCATTAATTAATACTGCGCTCGATTTCATCATAGTCAGCTCTCGCTCTGAAATCAGATTTTGGGTCGCATCAGTCAACGGGCAATGTAGGCTGATCGCATCCGCTTGCTGCAATACCGTATCAAAAGGCAGATACCCATCTCGACAAGAATCCGCTCCTTTTCGCTCAGCAAAAATAACCTTCATCCCAATTGCTTTGGCTAACATTGCGGTGGCTTGACCTAAACTACCACTGCCCATTAAACCCAATGTACTGCCAGCCACGTCTTGAATCGGATGAGTAAAGAAGCAGAACTGCTTGTCCTTTTGCCACTCATCCGCCTCAATGTCTTTATGGTAACCAACAAGGTTTCGTTTAAGAGCGAATAGCATTGCGATGACATGCTCTGGAACAGATTGAGTTGCGTAGCCTTGCACGTTTGTCACTGCAATGTTTTTAGATTTGCAGTATTCAAAATCGACATTGTTGACACCGGTCGCTGAAACCGCGATCAACTTGAGCTTTTTCGCACCAGCTAGATTCGACTCATTTAGCACTACCTTGTTAGTGATCACCACATCAGCTTCTTCAACTCGCTCCGATACTTGCTCAGGAGCCGTGAAATCATACTCCACCCATTCATGCTCAAAGCTCAGAGGCTTTAGATGAATTTGAGACGGGATGGTCGCTCTATCGAGAAACACAACTTTCATCGTTGGCATTCTTCTTCCTTGGTTAAACCTATGAATCAGTCCATTCTAAGCTTTTAGCTTACTGTAGTCTGGAAGCTCAGACGCAATTTCAAAGTGCAGTTCGATTTGTGGGGATGCTTGAGGATAAAAGTCACAGGGAACAAAGGCTTTGAACAGCTGATTATTCGCTGGATGATAAAAGCTCAACTCACACGCATGTAAAGCTAGCCTATCACTGTATTCAAACGCTTCTGGCGTTGCGTAAAACTCATCGCCCACAATCGGTGCACCTATTTCCATGCAGTGCACTCTCAATTGGTGAGAACGCCCGGTAATTGGCAGTAACTTCAGTAAAGTCGTTTGGGGTTCTTGCTGCTCTACCACATAACGAGTCTGTGATGGTTTGCCGTCTTCAAAACAGACTTTCTGCTTAGGGCGATTTGGCCAATCACAGATGAGTGGCTGATTGATCAACCCTTCTTTTTGTTCAACTGCTCCCCATACGCGTGCGTAATACAATTTGTGTGTCAGGCGATATTGGAACTGCTTCTTCAAGTGACGTTCTGCCTGCTTATGCTTAGCCAACAACATCAAGCCAGAGGTCGACATATCCAAGCGGTGAACCACTTGAATATCAACGAACTCCTCGACCAAACGACTCCACATGCTGTCGTAATGCTCTGGCAACCTGCCCGGTACTGAAAGTAACCCCGCAGGCTTGTTCACCACCAGAATGTCATCATCTTGATAAACAATATCAATCCAAGGTTCGCGTGGTGGTGTGTACTGCTCTAGCGCCATTGAAGCCTCTTATTTACTAGTGAACAAATAATTCACAGTTAATTCGTTTATTAATAAATACAATTTTTAATGTTTTCGTACATAAAAGTTGACGATTTTACAAAACATGGTATTGATAGGGTAACGGAAAATAACAAGTCAACATCAAAGGAACCATGATGGACAGTACGGTTAAAACAACCACAACAAAAACCTCAGCTCCCCTATCCAGTTTAATTAAGTCTCTTGGCCCAGGTATTATGATGGCCGCTGCTGCTGTCGGCGGTTCACACTTAGTTGCCTCAACCAAAGCTGGAGCCATCTATGGTTGGCAACTGGCAGCTCTAATCATCCTAGTAAACCTATTCAAGTACCCATTCTTTCGTGCCGGTATCCAATACACACTTGGTACTGGACAAAGCTTGGTTGAGGGTTACTCAAACCTAGGTCGCCCTTACCTAGTGATCTTTTCGATACTAAGTGCTATTTCAGCCGTCGTAAACACAGCCGCACTACTGCTGTTTAGTGCGAGTTTGCTTAGCTACTTCATTCCTTTTGAGCTAGCAACCAGTACGCTTTGTATGATCGTACTCGCGACCTGCTTGATCATCTTAATTGCAGGGCATTACCGTGCTCTGGACACCCTTTCAAAAGCGATCATGGCGATCCTAACGATCACCACTCTAGCTGCTGTCGCCATTGCAATTGGCTCACCTGTCGAACCGGGTGCTGCTTTTGTTCCACCATCACCTTGGTCATTAGCTGCTATTGGCTTTATCGTAGTGACCATGGGTTGGATGCCTGCCCCTATTGAGATTTCAAGCATCACCTCTATGTGGCTAAAAAGCCAAAAAGAGAAGCAAGAAGTTACAGCTCAATCTGCCTTGTTCGATTTCAACGTCGGCTACATTGGTACAGCACTGCTTGCGTTAGTGTTTGTCGCTTTGGGTGCTCTCGTACTTCACGGTTCAGGTGTAGAACTGTCTCGCTCTGGTGTGGGCTTTACTCACCAGTTAGTTGGTATTTACGCGTCAACGATTGGCGAATGGTCACGTCCACTCATCGCCATTATCGCTTTCTTCTGCATCTTTGGTAGCACGATTACCGTTATCGACGGCTACTCTCGTGTACTTGCGGAATCACAACGTCTGTTACTCAACAAAGAGTCGAGCCCGCGCATGCTGCAAGGTTGGATCATCATTGTCTCTATCGCCGCACTCGCGATTGTTATGTTCTTCAGCGCTGCATTAATGCCAATGCTCGATTTCGCAATGGTACTTGCTTTCGCAACGACACCATTCTTCGCTCTGCTTAACTTCATCTTGGTGAATAAAGCTAAGCTTCCAGAAGCGTTAGCCATTGGTAGCAAACTAAAATGGCTGTCTGTCGCAGGCTTAGTTTACTTATTTGGTTTCTTGGCCATGTTTGTTTGGTGGAAATGGTTAATGTAATCCACCAATCACTACCACCTACAAACTCGAGATAAAAATAAGGCCTTCATGATGAAGGCCTTATTTGTTGTTCACGGACTAGCTAATATTAATTGTGAGAAACCACAATCAAGCGTAGCGAGTCTAGTTGAACCTGAGCTTTGCTGATGTAGCCTGTCAGTTCGTTAATCTGAGCTTCGATCACTTCTAGCTCTTCATCACGAATATTTGGGTTCACCGCTTTCAGTGCTTGCAGACGCTCTAGTTCACCGTTCAGGTTTGTCTGCATATCTCTTTGCGCTTGCTGACGCACTTCTTCCACTTTAGGAAGAACTTGTGCCTCACCCGCTTCGATTAGCTTGTGAATTTCGCCTTGTACCGAGTTAACTAACTTACTTGCTAGGTGACGGTTCACCGGGCTTAGCTGGCGGTTAAAGCTATCAAATTCAACCTGAGCAGATAGGTCGTTACCACGGCCATCCATCATCAAACGAATCGGAGTCTTAGGCAGGAACTGGCTGATACCACTGCGTTTTGGTGCTTGTGCATCCACCAAGTAAACTAATTCAAGCAAGATAGTGCCAACCGGCAGCGCTTTGTTCTTAAGTAGTGATACTGCAGAAGTACCCACCCCTTCGCTAAGTAGTAAATCAATACCACCCTGAATCATTGGGTGTTCCCAGCTAATGAAGTTCATGTCTTCACGAGAAAGTGCAGTATCACGGTCGAACGTGATAGTTGCACCTTCATAAGGTAAGCCAGGGTAGCTTGGTACCATCATGTGCTCAGATGGCGTAACTACTAGCGCATTTTCACCTTTGTCGTCTTGGTTCAAACCAATGGTGTCGAACAAGCTCAACGCAAAAGTGACTAGGTTAGTGTCGCCATCGGTTGATGCGATCTTCTCTGCAATCTCGTGTGCTTTATCACCGCCGTTTGAGTGCATCTCTAGTAGGCGATCTCGGCCTTTTTCTAGATCCGCTTTTAGGCTTTGATTTAGTTTAGCTGATTCTTCGATCACTTCATCAAGCTGTTCTGTGTTACCAGAAGCCAGCATTTCAATAAGCTCGTCTGAGTACTTGTCGTAAACCGTGCGACCAGTTGGGCACGTTTCCGCGAATGCATTCAGGCCTTCATCAAACCAACGCGCTAGGATCGCCTGTGATGTGCCTTTCAGATAAGGAACATGAATATCGATATCACGCTGTTGGCCAATACGATCCAAACGACCAATACGTTGCTCGAGCAAGTCTGGGTTGAATGGAAGGTCAAACATCACTAATTGGTTAGCAAACTGGAAGTTACGGCCTTCAGAGCCGATTTCACTACAGATAAGAACCTGAGCACCGCCCTCTTCTTGAGCAAAATAAGCCGCTGCTTTATCACGCTCTAGAATCGACATGCCTTCGTGGAATACAGTTGCACGTACACCTTCACGCTCACGCAGTGCCTGCTCTAATTGAAGTGCCGTACTTGCACGTGATGCGATCACTAGGATCTTTTCGCTACGCTTGTCTTGGATCTTTTCAATCAGCCAGTTAACACGTGAATCGAACTGCCACCAGCTTGAGTCTTCACCTTCAAACTCTTGGAAGATCTCTTCTGGGTAAAGCATCTTCATCGCACGAGCTTCTGGTGCCATCTTGCCACCGATCATGCCTGATACGCGCATCGACGTGGTGTACTGCGTTGGAATATCCATCGGCAGTAGGTTGACGTTACGCTTAGGGAAGCCTTTGATAGCGGCACGTGTATTTCTAAATAGAACACGACCAGTACCATGGCGATCCATAAGGTTATCAATCAGTTCTTGACGAGCTAATGCTTGCTCTTCTTCGCTGCTATCACCTTCGATAACGCGGAATAGAGGCTCAACATCTTGCTCAGAAAGCAGCTCTGTAATCTGATTCTTCGCGCTGTCTTCAAGTTTCACGCCTGAGAATAGTGCGGTAACAGCATCAGCAACCGGTGCGTATTGATCTTCTTCTTCAACGAACGCTTCGTAATCGTAGAAGCGGTCAGGATCCAATAGACGCAGACGTGCAAAGTGACTCTCACGGCCCAGTTGCTCTGGAGTAGCAGTCAGCAAAAGCACACCAGGAGTATTTTCTGCCAAGCCCTCTACCACTTGGTATTCACGGCTTGGTTTGTCTTGGCTCCACTCAAGGTGGTGCGCTTCATCGACAACCAACAGATCCCACTCACCTTCAAGCGCTTGCTCGTAGCGCTTGCGGCTCTTGCGTAAGAAATCTAACGAACACAGAACGTATTGTTGGGTATCAAATGGGTTATCTGATTCTGCAAAGGCTTCAATACAACGCTCTTCATCAAAGATAGAAAAGTGCAGATTGAAACGACGCATCATCTCAACTAACCATTGATGTTGTAGTGTTTCAGGTACCACGATCAGGATGCGTTCCGCACGACCAGACAACACCTGTTGGTGGATGATCATACCCGCTTCGATGGTTTTACCTAGACCAACTTCATCAGCTAATAAAACACGTGGCGCATGACGACGACCCACTTCATGAGCGATGTACAACTGGTGAGGAATTAGACCAGCACGCATACCACACAAGCCACGCATTGGGCTCTTGTGCTGTTGGTATTGATTGCTTAGTGCACGGTAACGCAACACAAAATTATCCATACGGTCGATTTGACCTGCGTACAGTTTGTCTTGTGGCTTGTTAAAACGGATCTGATTGCTTAAGAAGATTTCACGCAGAGTCACTTCTGATTCTTGGGTATCTTCACGTGTACCTAGGTAGGTCAGTAGCCCTTTATCTTCGATTACTTCTTCGACAGACAGAGACCAACCTTCTTGGCATTCGATGACATCGCCTACATTAAACGTTACTCGGGTTACGGGAGCATCCGTACGTGCATACACACGGTTTTCTTCTGATGCTGCAAACATTAGTGTCACTGTGCGAGCATCCATTGCTACAACGGTACCTAAACCTAAATCGCTCTCCGTATCGCTTATCCAGCGTTGCCCCAAAGCAAATGTCATGAATCGACTACCTCAATCTTATAGTTGGAATTTGGTCTTTTTAGCTGATATTTGAAACAAGAACCTTACCGCTCTTGAACTAAAAATATAGCCAAAAATGCCTAGTTTGCAGCCACTTTTTAAGTGCGCTCTAGATAATAAATATCTCGAGAAAATGGTGCAGAAAAAGGTCGCTAATCTTACTCGATGCTGTGATTTAGGTCACGTCTAAAGGCGATGATTTCCTGCTTTTTTTCTGTTTTCGCCAATGCAATCAAACTGTCAAAAAAACATGGTTAACCTATTGGTAGTAGATTGCTGCCGTTAGTGAACACGCCATATTCACCGATCACAATATGGCAATATTTCTCTCGTGGAACTTTAGGTGAGCAGTTGACTATCACCAGAATGAGAGACTAACCTTTAAGTGAGCTTAATCTACGTTCAATCGATGCAAAGCAAGCCGCACGCGGCAAGGAGATGCTATGGGCGAGACCAACCGGAAGCTATTTGTTTTAGACACCAATATCCTACTTCACGAACCCTTCGCTATATTTTCTTTCCAAGAGCACGATGTCGTTATCCCCATGACAGTGCTAGAAGAGTTAGACAGAATCAAAGACAGCAAGAGGGACGTTGCAAGAGATGCAAGAATTGCGATTCGAACTCTCGAAGATTTATTCAGGGAAGCCACACCAGACCAAATATCGGAAGGCATTCCTTTCACCAAAGACATTAAGGCCTCAGGCAGTATCTCAATACTCGCCGATTACGAACTTCAAGAAAGCATCAAAGCCTTTGCCGACGACAAGGCTGGCGACAACCGAATACTCAACGCTGTTCTCTACCTTCAAAATAAACGTGCGCCACGTGAAGTGGTTCTCATCACCAAAGACATCAACATGCGCTTACGTGCAAAAGGCGCGGGCGTACGCTTCGTTGAAGATTATCAAACCGACCAACTGATTGATGATATCCAATACCTCACCAAAGGTTTCCAACAACTTGAGGGCGCATTTTGGGATGGTATCGACAATGTGGAAAGTAAAACCCTAGCTGGTAAAACCTTCCATACGCTAGCAAGAGAGCCTTTCGAGCCTACCTTCCTCAACCAATATGTGATTGATGAAGAGAGCGACTTTGCAGCAAGAGTGGAAGAGATCGATACCGAAACCGTCACACTCAGAGACTTAAGCCGTGAACGCTTGATGAACCGCAGAGCCTGGGACATCACACCCAAGAATATTTATCAGGGAATGGCAATTGATGCGCTACTCGATCCGGATATTGACCTGGTGATCCTAACGGGCGCGGCAGGTAGTGGTAAAACACTGCTCGCGATGGCCGCAGCACTTGAGCAAACCATTGAGCGTAAACAGTTCGATAAGATCATCGTAACCCGAAACACGCCTGACATTGGCGAGTCGATTGGTTTCCTTCCGGGTACAGAGGAAGAGAAGATGCTGCCTTGGTTGGCTGCCGTGACCGATACACTGGAAGCGCTGCACAAAAATGACCACTGCACCGAAGGGTCAATGAAGTACATCTGTGATAAAGCCAATATTCAGTTCAAATCGATCAACTTCATGCGTGGCCGTTCCATCCAGAATGCGTTTGTGCTTCTCGATGAGTGTCAAAACCTGACTGCTTCACAAATCAAAACCATCATTACCCGTTGTGGTGAAGGGACCAAGATTGTCTGTTCAGGGAACTTAGCGCAAATCGACTCTTCCTATCTAACCCCTGTTACTTCGGGTTTAACCTACATGGTTGAGCGTTTTAAAAACTTCGAAGGCAGCGCCAATATTCACCTCAATGGTGTGGTACGTAGCCGACTGGCAGAGTTTGCCGAAGAAAACATGTAATCGCTTTTTGCTACTACCCCTCCTTTAAAAACAAAAAAAGCGCCTCACAATGGAGGCGCTTTTCAATTCTATCTTTGTGCTGTTGTTGCTACAGCGAGCCTGATTTACTCAGTACCACCGACCGTTAGCGAGTCTAGTTTCAATGTTGGTTGACCAACACCCACTGGCACGCTTTGACCAGCCTTACCACATACACCAACACCACGGTCGATACTTAGATCGTTACCAACCATAGACACCTGCTGCATCGCTTCGATACCAGAGCCGATCAGCGTTGCGCCCTTCACTGGGTGAGTGATCTTACCGTTTTCAATCATATACGCTTCAGAAGCTGAGAACACAAACTTACCAGACGTAATATCAACCTGACCACCACCGAAGTTTGGTGCGTAGATACCTTTATCTACTGTCGCGATGATCTCTTCTGGTGTGTGCTCACCCGGCAGCATGTAGGTGTTAGTCATACGTGGCATTGGAAGGTGCGCATAAGACTCACGACGACCGTTACCTGTTGGTGCAACACCCATTAGACGAGCATTCAGCTTATCTTGCATGTAACCTTTTAAGATGCCGTTTTCGATCAACGTGTTGTACTGGCCGTTAACACCTTCATCATCAACGTTCAATGAACCACGAAGATCTGTCAATGTACCGTCATCGACAATCGTACACAGGCTTGAAGTCACTTGTTCGCCAACTTTACCCGAGAATACTGAAGACTCTTTACGGTTGAAATCGCCTTCTAAACCGTGACCTACCGCTTCGTGTAGTAGAACGCCCGGCCAGCCAGAACCCAGAACCACAGGCATTGCACCAGCAGGCGCAGCAACGGCTTCAAGGTTAACAAGCGCTTGGCGAATCGCTTCATCCGCAAGCTGGTAAGCAACTTGAGTACCTTTGTCATCGCTTAAGAAGAAGTCGTAACCAAAACGGCCACCACCACCAGCACTACCACGCTCACGGCGATCGCCTTTCTGAGCAAGTACACTGATTGATAGACGAACAAGTGGACGAATATCGCCAGCATACGTGCCATCAGTCGCAGCAACCAGCATCTGCTCATGTACGCCGCTTAGGCTCACTGATACTTCAGTCACCATAGGCTCTTTAGTACGAATGTAAGCATCTAATGACTTAAGAAGTTCTGTTTTTTGCTGTTTTTCCCAGCTTGCTAGCGGGTTTACCGCATCATAATAAGTTTGGTTAGCGTTGCGTTTGAAAGCTTGCACCTTACCGTTTTGACCTTGTTTCGCGATACCACGAGCTGCAATTGCGCTCTGTTTAAGGCCATCGAGTTGGATTTGGTCAGAGTAAGCAAAACCGGTCTTTTCGCCAGATACTGCACGAACACCCACACCGCAATCGATATTGAAAGAGCCGTCTTTGATGATGCTGTCTTCTAGCACTAAAGATTCGTGCCAGCTTGACTGAAAGTAGATATCAGCATAATCAATTTGGCGGGTAGCAATGCTCGCCAATGTATCTGCGATATTTTGCTCCGTAAGCCCTGTTGGGTTCAGTAGCGCTTCTTCAATTTGATTAATGCTCATAGATGGCTCTTGTTTGTAATTAAAATTGATTGGTAAATCGAGTGTGTTGTGTGATTGGCATATTTTGCCTAATGGATTCACAACTGGATGTGTCTATCTCGACCACCATACTTTTAGGCTCTTGGTCTAACTGTGCGACCACTCTTCCCCAGGGATCTACCACCATAGAGTGTCCCCATGTTTCTCTTTGGCAAGGATGCTTACCACCTTGCCCTACCGCAACAATCCACGATTGTGTTTCGATTGCCCGGCATCTTAACAGTGCTTCCCAATGCGCCTGACCGGTTACCGCAGTAAACGCCGCTGGTACCACGATGATCTGCGCGCCTTGCTTACGTAACTCTGAATACAAGTGAGGAAAGCGCACATCATAACAAATACTTAAACCTAAGTGACCAAAAGGCGTTTCCGTTGTCACAACTCGATCACCTGGAGTGAAAATATCAGACTCTCGATAGCACTTGTGAGCATCAGCGACATTCACATCGAACATGTGTAGCTTGTCGTAGTGAGCCACTAAGCTGCCAAAGTCATCTATCACCAAAGTCGTGGTGGTGACACCTTTCGCTGTGCTTATCGGCATACTGCCCACAACGATCCAAATGCGATGAAGCTTGGCTAACTCAGCCAGTTTCTTCTGCAATGGGCCATCATTTAGGGGCTCGGCATACTGGTGATAATCCGCTTTGCTACCGAATACCAATGCATTTTCTGGGCACACGACCCATTTTGCTTCTGACTCCTTACATTTGGCTATCTCTTTGGCGAGATAATCAAGGTTACTGTCAGGGTCTGGGCCCGAAGTCATTTGAATCAAACCAACACAATCCATGTGCACTGCTTCTCCATTCATTATGATTCAGAAATCACTATTTATCTGTATATTAGGCCTTACTTTTACTCAGCCAACTTCCTTAAGTTTTCTGGAAGTTGGAACTCACCAGAACTACGCGAAAGCTCGCTTACCGTTGGTGAATCCAAAGGACCTTTCACCGAGTAATTAACCTGTGTAAAGACCTCAACAACTGGTGAAATAACCGTAGTTACCGCCAACACATACAGCGCTGTTTGAGGCGTTACCGCAAACGCTGTTAGCACTGGAATACCCGAAGTGATATCTGGCGTAAAGTTTACTTCTGCATCTACCTGACGAGTATTTAGGTTAGCGATGCCTTTGATTTTCATCTCACCCGCCACGGCATCCATGTTCAGGTCATTGGTTAGGAAGATACCGTTTTGAATCTTGCCCGTGCCAGTAATGCTGTTAAATGCCATGCCTTTATCAAACACATCAGAGAAATCGAGCTGCATCTTACGAATGATCGAATCTAAGCTAAACAAGCCAAGTAAGCGAGCCGCCCCGCTCACATCTGAGATAATACCTTTACCGAACTTGGTTTTTACGTCGCCATCCAGAGTATCCATCTTGATACCCCAAGGTGAACCGTCCCAGTCAAGTTGAGCTTCCAGCTCAAACGGTGCTTTTTGAATCCCCGAGGTGATGCCAAAGCGCTCCATCAACTCACTGTTGTTTTCACCTTCCACATCAACTTTCAGCGATGAATGACTCTTGTCGCCATTCAATTCCCACCAACCACTGACATCCGCTTTGTTGCCGCCGCTGCGTACCTGAATTTTCTTCCACGCAAGGCGGTTTTCTTCTCTCGCTAGTTCAACGTCTACCTTGCCAACTTTATAGCCTTGTAGCCAGAAGTCGTTCAGGGTTAGCTTGAGATTCGGCATCACATCATGAATCTTTCTATCCAATTCAGAGATCAACGGTGCTTCTTGCTCTTTGCGTTGCAGCAATGGCTCTTGCTTTGATTTGTCGCTCCATTCTGGAACAAACAGGTGCAGGCGATCCAATGACACGGTTAAATCATAAGGAGGCAGATAATTAATATCCCCTTCTAACTCTTGGCTCGATACTTCCATTTGCCAAGCTTGTTTATTCTTGCGTGCACTAAAATCAACATCATTCCAAGAAATACCACCAAGAATCAGCTCTTTACTTTCAAAAGTCACACGACTTGGAGCAGGGATAGTTGGTGTGTTCATTTGGCTTAAAACAGCAGTTGATGGCTGTACCGGCTCCATGATCACCGAAAGCCAATCATCGGCATTAAACTTATCCGTACGAATCAATGCATGGTGCCCAACCACAGGGCTAATCTTATAGCCGCCTCGACCTAGCACTAGGTTAGTCGCGGTTAACTCAGGCACATCACCCGTGATATCAATTTCAGCTTGGTACTTAGTATTCGGCAACTGCAAACGCGCAGTAATCGCTTCTTGGTTACCTGATGCTTGTAGCCTTGCTGAACCAATTTCCAGTGACTTTTTCGCCAATGGATACGGGTAATCACTTGCCAGATACTTAAGATCAGACTGCAAATCCAATTGGTAAGTAAAGCCGATATCATTCAGTTGAATATCAATCTGGCTTTGCCATTGTGCATGACCAGATAGCCGACTAAGCCACTGCTCACCAATGTAAGGTTCTAAAGGCTTCACATCCCAGTCGCCCAAAACATCGATATCAACAGCGTAGCCAGGGCCATCATTCTGCCCTTTGAAATCAATAGAGATACTTTGTTTAAGCAAGTCTGCCGCTAAACCATTTGCAGTCACCACATCGTTATCAAACTCAATCCGACCCGTGGTGTTTTCCAACACCATTGGTGGCGCTTCAATTTCAACATGATTGCCGCTTAGGTCAGCGTAACCCCACGCTCTGGCTTCTTTATCAGAGTCGAATGGGATATTAAGCTGGAATTCGGAAGAGACATCACCGCTCACTTGAAGTGCGGTTAACGCAGCACCCACCGAGTCAACCAGTGGCGAAGCTGTCATGTAATCACGCACCGCATTACCTGACGCGGTGGCCTTTGCTTCTATCTCGATATGACCGCCTTCACCCAAGTAAGGAATACGACCTGTGATTCGATCGGCAGTCACATCCATTAATTGTGCAGAGCGAGAATCAAGATGCATCGCATCATTCTCAAACAATAGATCAAGTTGCAGGTCTGTAATCAGCGGCCACGCAGTATCAAAACTAAACTTGGCGTCTTCTAGTCCAACCCAGATTTGGAAAATGCCATCGTGATTCGCGTATGGGTACTGAGCCAATTCACCATGCCACAGCAGTTTTACAGTATCAGCCTTACCTGCTTGAATCGCTGTGGACAGGTAATCAGTCAAGTCCTGCCCTAGTGCTAAGGTCGGCAGGTAACGCCATGTTTCACCAACGTTGTAAGCGTCAGCTTCACCGTAAAATGATAAGTAAGGGCTCGCATCTTTAGGGAAATCTAAGCGAAATGCACCTAACACCTGTAAATCTGGCGTGGCTGCGGTGACTTTATCAGACCAAAGCTTCCAGCCGCTTTCATCTTGCTGCCATACAATATCAACCTGACCTTGCTTGATATTTAGAGGCGCTTGGAAAACATCGCCATACGGAAACACATCGTCAATAACATGTAGGCTGGCTTTTGCTTCTGTCATAGAGCCGAACACGCTACCAGAAACTTGGCTAAAGCCCGGCACTAAATCCCATTGCTCAATCGCAAGATCAGAAAAACTGGCTGAGTAACGTAAGCTCTCGATACCAGATTCCATCGATAGACGAATATCAGAGACCGTACCGCCCGGAGACAGCACATTTATCATCTTGGTTGACTCTTCTGAGTCTGGAAGCAACTTAATCAGCGGTGTGATGGTCGAAATATCGAGCTCAGATACGTTAAGTTGCCAAGGGCCTTGTTGCCATTTAAATGCTACATCAAGCTCAGGCCAAGGCGTGTCATCGGTTCTCAAGTTAAGTGAGTGACCATTCACTTGCCAGCCATCATCGATTGGAGACAATTTAAATACGCCTGATTCAAGCATCAAGTCATGCTTGCCATCTTCGTTCCAGGTCAATTCTGAAGGCAGCACTTCAACGTAGGCACTTACTGGCTTGCTATTACGTAACGTAAGCCAGCTATTTAGGCTCACGGTCCCCGTCTCAATGCCAGACTCCGCCTGCATGTAACGGGTTAACCAAGGTTTTATCGAGATGTTATCTGCACTGACATAAAACTCACCGGTCACATCAGTGAGTGAGCCGCCATCAATAAAGTTAGCGCTTACTGACAAAGAGTTGAGGTTGGCGTCTTTGATGCTCACAACGCCTTCTGCGAGGTGATGCTTACCTGAGTTCTGCCACTTTAAGGTTTCGATATCAAGTTGGCGCTCTTCATCAGAGACAGCACGATACAAAATGGTGGAATCTTTCGCGGTGACGTCGACCAATGTTTTCAGCAGCAGGTTATCGAGCTCATTCATCACTCGCTTAGAAGAGCCCGAATCTTTGGGTTTGTCTGTCTCGTTTTGCCCAGCAAACAGGTCAATAGAACGGATATCAAGATACATCTGATTCATAACCAGATCGGCTACAACCGGACGCATTTGAGCGAGCGATTGAATCAAGTCAAACTCGACTTCAACACGCTCAACAGAGAAGGTCACATCTTCTGCATTAGGAAGGCTGGCTTTTACACCTTGCAACGCGATGGAGGGGTGAGTGTTACGCCAAAAACCACCTACGTCTTGAATAGAAAACTCAAAACCAGAATGTTGATTTACCCAAAGCTCAATTTCAGATTGATACTTGTTTAAATTGGGTAAGGCTACACGCAGTGTAGTAACAGCAATGGCTAGCGTTACTAAGAGAGTAACCACTAACCATAAGCATGCACGTAGAATCAGAGTAACGCTTGAGCTCACAAAATTTCCATTACATCATAACAACATCAAACTGCTCTTGTATGTACAGAGGCTCAGCCTGGATTTTAACTTGTTTACCAATAAACACTTCAAGCTCAGCAAGCGCATGAGACTCATCGCCTTCTAGCGCTTCAGCAACCGCTGCAGCAGCATAAACCACAAACTTGTCAGCGTCGTAGGCACGGTTGACACGAGTGATTTCTCGAAGTATCTCATAACAAACGGTTTCAACTGTCTTCACGCTGCCACGACCTTCACAAGCAGGACAACTTGAACACAGAATATGCTCAATGCTTTCACGAGTGCGCTTACGCGTCATCTCTACTAAACCAAGCTGTGTGAAGCCATTAATATTGGTCTTTACACGATCTTTGTCTAGCGCACTTTCTAGGGAAGTTAGTACTCGCTTACGATGGTCTTCAGACAGCATATCGATAAAGTCAATAATGATGATGCCACCTAGATTACGCAAACGTAGCTGACGAGCAATCGCTTGTGTCGCCTCTACATTGGTATTGAAAATCGTCTCTTCTAGGTTACGACGACCAACAAACGCGCCGGTGTTGATATCAACCGTAGTCATTGCTTCCGTTTGGTCGATGATCAGATAACCACCAGACTTGAGCTCAACTTTACGATCCAGAGAACGCTGAATTTCGTTCTCAGTATCGTACATATCAAAGATAGGCTTATCACCTTCATACAGCTCAAGCTTATCAGTCAGCTCTGGTACGTATTCAGAAGTAAACTCTTTAAGGTTTTCATACTCAAGACGAGAATCGACCTGAATTTTGCTCAGTTCCGTTCCCACGAAGTCACGTAAGATACGTTGACTTAAACACAATTCACCGTACAAACGAGTACGCGCTTTATGCTTGCCACGGCGTTCCAAGACCTTGAGCCATAAACGCTTCAAAAATGCCGCATCTTGTGCGAGCTCGTTTGAATCAGCGCCTTCTGCAGCAGTACGGATAATAAAGCCACCATGCTCATCACAGTAATGAGAGACGACCTTCTTAAGACGATTACGCTCGGATTCGCTATCAATACGTTGAGAAACACCAACGTGACTCGCCCCAGGCATAAACACGAGGTAACGAGATGGCAGAGTGATATCAGTGGTTAGGCGAGCGCCTTTGGTACCAAGCGGGTCTTTAACGACTTGAACCACAATGTCTTGTCCTTGACGAACAAGCTCTGAAATATCGCGAACCTGAAATTGCTTCTTTTCATTTTCAGCGACACATTCAGTGTGTGGAACAATATCAGAGGCGTGTAGAAAAGCTGCTTTCTCAAGACCGATATCCACAAATGCAGCCTGCATTCCCGGAAGAACACGACTAACGCGACCTTTATAGATATTTCCTACGATTCCGCGTCGAGCGTCTCGTTCGATATGGATCTCTTGAAGAGTTCCCCCTTCAATCATGGCCACGCGAGTTTCACTCGGGGTCACGTTCAGCAACAATTCAGCACTCATGGTGCACCTCAGATTAGTAATTATAAGAATTCTTGCAGTAGCTGGTCCGTTTCAAATAAAGGTAAGCCGACAACGGCGTAATAACTACCTTCGATTCGGGTTACAAAGCGCCCACCCAAACCTTGGATCCCATAGCTACCGGCTTTATCGCATGGCTCCCCTGTTTGCCAGTATTGTTCTATTTCTTTTTCACTGAGGGGTTTAAACCATACGTCGGTAATAACGATTTCTGTTTTTTGTTTTTCTTGTGAAACCACTGAAACAGCCGTCATCACTTGATGTCGTCCATTCGCTAACTGAGTCAGCATACGCTTAGAGTCAGAAAAATCAGCGGGTTTCTCGAGCACTTGCCCTTGACTTACCACTACAGTGTCAGAGCCAAGCACTACAGTATCAGAACCAGAAGCTACATGCTGCTTTTCAGAAGGATTCGTTGTTAATAAAGACAGCGCAGCTAGAGCTTTATCTAAAGATAGTCGCTTAACGTACTCTTCGGCGGTTTCTTGAACATGTTTACACTCTTCAACATCGGTGACTAAGACAGAAAACTCATAACCGAGTTGAGATAGTAATTCTTTGCGACGCGGCGAACCGGATGCCAAAACTAAATGTTTCTTTTCCATCGTCACGCTACCTCACATGCCAATGGCGACGTACGCGTCTCATCAACAAGAACATCCAAGGCCAAAGTATACAGTTTATCAATGCACTCCATAACGATAATGGATTGAAGACAACATCTTGAATCAAATATTCGCCGAAGAATATCAACACCTCAAACAATACCGTTAACGCCGCAATGATCATGGCTTGTTGCCACAGTGCCATATTACGAATTACGAGGAAGTTTAATGCAACAATGTACATCACGATGGCCATCATCATGCCTCGAATACCTAATGTCGAACCAATCAAAAGGTCCCACAACAGGCCCAGAATCAAAGCGCTACCTACGTTAACACGATGAGGTAAAGCCAGAACCCAGTAACAAGTCACCAGCAGTAACCAAGACGGTCTGAACAGGTCTAAACTACCTGGCCATGGAATGGTTTGCAGAATAAGCGCGATCAATAATGAACAGCCAATTACTGTCTTGCTTCTTAAAACGCTATTGGCCATTTTCATCCTCTAACATTGCTTGCTCTATGTTGGATTGATCGGTCTGTTTCTGTTTGTTTTCGTCAGGCCACACAAGCAGCAGATACCTAAGCTTATCAAACTCAACCACAGGTTCAGCTTTGATTACCGCAAACTCACGTTTCGGATCGTAATCAACCTTAGAGACATAAGCGACTGGATAGCCTTCTGGATAAACACCACCAAGGCCTGACGTTACCAAGAGATCTTCTTCCTGAATGTCAGTACTGGTTGGAATGTGCTCTAGCTGGATTTCATCAATCATGCCATTACCAGAAGCAATCACACGGATATCGTTACGGATAACCTGGACGGGAATCGCATTGTTTGCATCCGTCAGTAGCAAGACTCGGCTATTGTGAGCCGCAACAAACGTCACTTGACCAACAATACCTTTCTCGTTGATCACAGGCTGACCTTCATACACCCCGTCAATCTGACCTTTATCGATCACGACTTGATGACGGTATGGAGAGGTATCAACGGCCATAACTTCAGTAACGACTTTCTTTTCATCACGGATAAACGGAGAACCCAGTAGCTTACGAAGGCGCTTATTTTCTTCTTGATATTGCTCAAGCAGAATAAGCTCGCTCTTCAGTCGCAAGACTTCTCGTTTCATATTATGGTTTGATTCGATCAGACCTTTACGAGTGCTAAAACGGTCGTATACACCGTCAAACATCGTACGAGGTAGGTTAGCTGCATATTGAATTGGTGCAACCATGCTGTTCAATAGATAGCGGACATTTGAGAAAGCATCTAAACGACTATCAGCCAGCATAAGGCTGGCTGATAAAATTACAGCAAAAAACAGGCGCAATTGTAGAGAGGGACCTCTACCAAAAATTGGCTTCATTCTATATTTGATCCTAGAGCTACATTTGATCCTATAGACAAGGTCCTAGGCTCTTTACATAAAACTAGATAATAAAAGAGCCTAACACTAGATATTATTCTTCGCTAAACAGATCGCCGCCGTGCATGTCGATCATCTCTAGGGCTTTACCGCCACCTAGAGCAACACACGTTAGTGGCTCTTCTGCAACAACAACAGGAATGCCTGTCTCTTCTGTTAGCAGACGATCAAGGTCTTTAAGCAGTGCACCACCACCTGTTAGTACCATACCGTTTTCTGAGATATCAGAAGCAAGCTCTGGTGGACACTGTTCAAGTGCAACCATTACTGCCGATACGATGCCAGATAGAGGTTCTTGAAGTGCTTCAAGGATCTCATTTGAATTTAGGCTAAAGCTACGAGGCACACCTTCAGCGAGGTTACGACCACGTACTTCGATCTCTTCTACTTCATCGCCAGGGTAAGCTGAACCGATTTCGTGTTTGATCTTCTCTGCCGTCGCTTCACCGATCAAGCTGCCGTAGTTACGACGAACGTAGTTGATGATAGCTTCATCAAAACGGTCACCACCGATACGAACAGAAGACGAGTAAACCACGCCGTTTAGAGAGATAACCGCAACTTCAGTAGTACCACCACCGATATCTACAACCATTGAACCCGTTGGTTCAGATACGCGTAGACCAGCACCAATCGCTGCCGCCATTGGCTCATCGATTAGGTAAACTTCACGAGCACCAGCACCTAGTGCAGATTCACGGATAGCACGACGCTCAACTTGTGTTGAACCACAAGGTACACAAACCAAAACGCGAGGACTTGGTTTAAGCACACTGTTGTCATGCACTTGTTTAATGAAGTGCTGAAGCATTTTTTCCGTTACGTAGAAATCAGCAATTACGCCATCTTTCATTGGACGGATCGCTGAGATGTTGCCAGGCGTACGACCAAGCATTTGCTTAGCAGCGTGGCCAACAGCAGCGACACTTTTTGCAGAACCCACACGATCTTGGCGAATAGCTACAACTGAAGGCTCATCAAGAACAATGCCTTGGCCTTTTACATATATAAGGGTATTGGCAGTACCTAAGTCAATCGATAGGTCGTTTGAAAACATGCCACGAAGTTTTTTAAACATATTCTTCGCTCATCCTGCAAGAATTAGAAGACAAAAATTGCACTAAATGTACCAATGCCTTGCTGTCACGGCAAGGCATTGAAGTATAAACATGGACTGAAACCCGCAATTTCTTACAGATTCCTAACTTAACCGTCAAAAATTATATTATTACTGACCTGTTAAGCCACTTTCACCTCGGTAAATAACACGATCGTTACCACGGTAGATGCCAAATGTGACGACGGTGGAAGGATCTTCATCGCCTAACTGACGCCAGTTGTATTGCAACCAAGGTTGATCTTCGTAATCTGTCGAACATGATATGTCATTTTCACCCGCCTTCTTACTTGGCTTCGAGTCATCCATTCTCAACCATAAACGAACTTGTTCACGTGGTGAATCTGTGCCTGCAGGCGTATTTTGATTCGCAGTAATCTCTTCTTCACCATCATCGACGCTGCCATCGCCGTTAAGCGAAGCCAACGTGGTTGCGGCCCCTTCACTGTGCCAAATCACTTGTTTACAAACTTTTGAACCATCAAATGCGCTGCGATTATCATCTTCATTAACGACAAATTCGCTGCCATCCCAAAACTCGGCTCGTAATGGAATAGTTAGAGTAGTACCAGAATTACCACCAATATCATCTAGGACCATTCGACCAAAACGAGCTGGAGGTTGAACCAGAAATTCTACAGAATCTGTCAAAGTATCAGAATCAGTAAATGACACAGGATCAATCCCGTCTACCGTTAAGCCGAAATGGGTAACTGTAGAATTAGCATCCGATGTATTAAAAGGATTATCCTTGCGGCTAACGCTATCAGAATCCGTAACTCGCTTAAGAACAGCAGCACCATCGTTCAACAACCAATGCTTGCGATCAATAGACCAAGCACCGGCCCCTGTATCCAGTAAGAACTCGTTATCGATAGCTGTGTCATCTAAAACACCAAATTTCGCCTGTAAGTCTGAATGGAAGAAACGGTAATTGTTAAGCGCGTTGCCGACACCGCTTTCACCTGATGCCATTGGATACACTTGATGAACGCTTGAGTCGTAAGGTTGACTCAAATAAGCAATATCGTTTTGATTAGCGACATTCCATTCAGGGTTCTCTTGCAGGAAGTATTTCGGATAGAAGCGGCCAATTGATTTACTTCCATTAAAGCCACCTAAAATGGAGCTGTAAAAGCTCCCGGTTTCAGTTGCAATAAAATTAAAGCTACCCGCTTCTGAGTATTTTAAATTTTTAAATTTATAACCGTTATCAGAAAGCACTATATCGGAGCTAGATTGAGTTAGCTGACTAGCCGGTTCTAAGCTACCTAACACTGCACCACTATCATTAGGTGTATCTAATGTATGAGTTGCACCCACCGCCCCGGAAGAAAGCAAATAGTTTTGTGTTACCAAGCTATTATTACATTGCTGACTTGCATCACTCGTGAACCGAATAGGTTTGGCAAACACGTCAAACTCTTCCCCAGCAGCAACAAACGCACTCCCACTACTACTGTTTCCATCAGAATTGTCGTTCGTGCAGATTGCAAATTTCCAAGGTCGAGAATTCACCAAGAAGCTACCAGAAAGTTTATCAATACCACTTTCAGGACAACCCGATATTTCACTACAGTCGAAGCTGTTGTCGGTCAACGTTACCTTGAATTGACCCGACTCTTGAATCGAAAGTGTATCGGTTGTTTCACCCTGATCACTTAACTCAAAATCTGGAGTGTAATCTAGTAAGCTTATCGTACCGTCTCCATTCGCAGGCTTAACTATATCTAAACTCACAGTGGGCGTGCCTACATAATCTTGTGACAACGACGAGTCTTGCGTATTGCACGACGATACCTTTGCCGTCACGTCGTACCCCTCGCCAGCCACAACAAACTGCTCATCAACATCAAACTTATAAGGTACGAAGTTAATTTTTGATGCTGCTGTTTCTAACTCACCATTCCAGGTACCACTGACATCATAACTCTCTAATTTAGAAGAAGATAAGTACAGCGTTCTTTGCCCATTCACAAAGTGGCTTTGATAGTCCCCTGAAGATGTAGAACAACTATTTCCATTTTTATCTTCACACCACTTCCCAGCAGAGTTTGGGGCATGAGATGCAGTAAAACTATCTTGAATGGTACTAATTACATTGCCGTCATCATCTACGACTTTGAATTCAACCTCAGCCACTTCACAGGTTAGAACGTGTGACTGCTTGGGGGTAACAACAAGAGAACCTGTAGGAATAGGGGGGAGCGGACAACTGTAATCCGGCTTATTGATAGTGACATTAGAATTAAACTGAGTCGTTCTTGCCGTTACTGCACCTTCAACTGAGGATTGATTTAACTCAATATAATCCGCAAGAATAAAACCTTTAAATATCGAATTACTTCCTTCAAAGATCACTTTAGCATCGGGAGCATAGATTATTGGATAGGCATCTTCCGAAGATATTTCAACCCGATTTGAAAAGCGAATTTCATCAATAACATTAAGTTGGCTTCCTGATTCGAAAATAAATTGAGCTGAGCCTGAGCTATATTTGAACGAGCCAAATGTTACTGAAGCTAGTTTAGGGATAACTAACTCAACATCGTTACCGTTTGATATGTTTAAGTTTGAAATATAAATGCCATCCTTTAGCTTCACTCGAACGACATTATAGTCAGTGCCCCACTTATTAACCGTCAAACTAGAAAGACTTTTCTCAATTGTAACTTCAACATTTCGTCCACTTTCTTGATATGAACATAACGATGAACCAGCACCACATGAAAGGGCTATGTTGTCATTACCTGCGTTTAAAATAAGCGAATCGCTAGGTGTTTGTATCGGAACAGAAACCACATTCGCACCATCGATTTTACGCAAGCTATTCAATGAATCATTGTTTCCAAGATCACAACCGTATTGCCCCTCACAAATCGGGTTATTATATATTTTATCTAATGTGTCATAGTTGGCATGATCGAAACCTAGCATTAAATATTGCTGCATAGCATGACGCAAACTCGGGGAATCATCATAGAATTGGTAGTCGTCAGACTTTGTGTTTAGATATCGAGATATATAGTCGTCAGACCAACCCAAAAAACGCACCGAATTGTTAGTTACAGTAAGTTCGCTACTTACTCCTGTCCAACTTTGAATTGGCTCTGGAAATAAGTTACATACGTTGACAGGAATTTCTACTTCAGGAATTTCAAAAGCAAAGTAGCCTACTGATTCATAAGCACCATGCTTACGAGTACTCAGAGATGGTGCATCTTCATCAAATGCGAACGTAAATTGCGACTCTCCACCACTTACGTACTGCTTACAGTAACGTAGCCAACCACCATCACCTCCATTTCGGGTTTGCTTATTGGCAATCACCCCAAATTTATCGAAGTTTTGATGAAGCGAGATTTCATTATTCAAGCATGACCAACCTATAGACTTATCTGGCTCTATCTCTATTTTCTGGTTGTAGGTACCTGGTGCTTGGTAGAATTCTATCTTCGATGATTTAGACTCATCTTGGCCGTAAAAAGTAGGGACGGCTAAGTATGCGATTTTCTTAGCAGAAGAGGTTGGCCCCTGTCGCCCTCGCTCTAAAGCAAGTTTGAATTTCTGGTTAGTTAAACCGGAGATTGCAGTCGTCGCCCAATCTCGATCCTTACCTTGAACTTGAGCCATGATCACAGGGTTAGCAATAGGCCCTCCCTGATATGTAACAGTTTCCCAATCAGAGCTGCCACAAGCATTCCCCTTACATTGAGCTTTAGAAGTTATGATATTGCCAGCTTCACCATAAACCTTAGAACCATTGTGATCGTAAAAAGTTAGCCTTCCAGGCTCAGTAACAAAGTAGTAAATCGGCGACATTCGATCCGTGGAGCTATAACTCTCAGCCGACTCACTTTCAATGGTTGCGCCTTTCTTCGAATCCCAAATAGTCGCAACACTAGTCTTAGTAGGTACGCTATTCACAATATTATCGGGGTCAATAGTCGACATTAAGAATACAATTGGATTCTCATATTGCTTTTGAAACAACAAGTTGCAACCATGAGTACAATCCATCCCTTCAATAGAACCAAACTCATAAGGTACATCTTTCAGACTAGGCTGATCTGGCAAACAGTCGTTGGGAACAGCGCCATTCAACACAGCGTTATCATGTAGGTCGATTTTCTGGGATGTAACACCACCATTGAGGGTCACATTCTTATGAAGTTTAACTTCGGTATTCGCTAAAATTAGAGCATTGAATTGATAAGTATCATCAGAGTGAAAGTGGGCTTCATCTCCATGCACGATAATCCAAAAATCCTCGGCACTACCTTGATGCTCTATTTTCCCGTTATGCTCTACTTCAATATTCTTAACATGCAACTTTGTATGAGAGCCAACCTTTAAAATAGCCGAGCCTGAGCGATGATCTTTTCCTATTTTCAGGGTTTCAATCACATACTCTCCTTGAAGCTCTAAAGTACCACTTTCAATAATGACCTCATGATAGTAGTTACTATTTAAAGTTGTACCATCTAAGGCACTGCCGCTAGTCACCGCAACATTTTCATACCCATCATTATCTATATCGATAAAATTTGGAACGATCGTAGCCGCAAGTGATTCATCAACAGCACAACGTAATCCATCACACCCCCCATTCGAGGTATCATCTTTGAAGTCTTTGTTAGATTCATCCCCATTGAAGAAACCGATCTTTCCATCAATAGTTGTATTCGTTATTTGTGTTCCATCTTTTAAATGGAGTTTTATTTTTTCATTACTTGACCAACGTTGGGCAGGTCCCTTAAAAACATCACAAGTTTGAGGAACTGTTGGAAAAGGAGGACGGGGCTTAATAGAACGACACTCTAAGTCATCGCCATGATGCAACCAGAACTGTACCCAGCTATTATCCGTTTCATACAGTGAGCTCGACGCCGTAATAACATGACTGTTGTTGCGAGTAGCTGTAAATCTTTTAAGGGCTTTGGAGTAAACAATTTTAATATCATCTCCATTGCTAGCGGCCGCATCCCTGATGATTGGATGGCCTCCCGAACGCTTATTACTCCAGATTGTTGTTCCAAACTCGGAAAGCTCGGTATTTGAGTTATGATCTACTTCATAGTTAATTTCAAAACCATCGGTGTTATTCAAGTTTACATAACAAGAATCCCAAGAATTGGCTAAAGCAAAGTTCATAACAAAAAGCTGGGATAAGATAAAAACATATTTCAACATAACTATTCCCTCACCCAAACTTCTTGAATACGCTGTACTTGGTTTATACCCGAACCACAGATTGCTGTTGATTCAATTTTGAAAAAGCCAACACCATCTAGCACACCGATTTGTCGACAAGTTAATTGATCTACGGTACAGATAGTCGACATCCCACCACTCACTTGGTTTGAGTTTAAGTTGCTACACACAGTGCTCACACTGGTTGAGACCGCAGGCGAAACGGCTAATGGATAAACTTGAGTGAGTGCCCACTCATTAGCGGAATGAGCTAATAACCAAGCCTGTGTTCCAAGCTGTTTGCGAGTCAATGTATCGTGGTTTGACCATTGCACTTGCACTAAAGAAGTCGCAAGAAAGCCCATCACCACAATAACAAATACTGCGATGACCAAAACACTACCTTGTTGAGATGATTTTCTATGGCGCATTGAGTACCTGCACATCTTGTTGGTAAACGCTTACTTCACTATTCTGCTCAAGTACAAGATCGATGTGAATCACACCACCTCTTTGCAAGCTCGGCTCTTCATAACGAAAATTACTTTGAGCATAATTAATACTGTCCGCAACAGTGACTCCATTACGTTGAATTAACCCTTGGTTCTGAATAGTATCGTTCACTAAGCAATAACTCACAGAGGCATTCTCATCGTAAATATAATGTCGCTCAGCCTTGGAACGACTATCTAAAGTCACAGAAGGAGCAGTAAAAACATTGTTAGTTGAAATCAGCCCTGACACTGAAATCCGCTTTGTTGAGCCAACTCCTAGTTCAGAATAGTTCGTCGGGTTAATGATCAGGAAATCACCTGTATCGAGGATGGGGGAATCTTGCCCGATAATAAAATTCAAGTTATCTGTCGCTTCATCAAGGTGGTAGAAACCAGAATATTTAATAGCGTAAAAGGTAAGACATTTCTGAGCAAAAGCCGAAGCAGGCATAATGCTCGAATCAAAACTGTTAGGAACCGCATGGCTGATCTCGCGCGACATTTTCTCGACAACAAACTGCCCTTTTACTTGCACCTTTTGTCTATCGATAGTGTCAACATACCCTTTCATTCCGTATTCAACAAAACCAGCAATCGCTAGACCAATAACAGCAACTACAACGATCGTTACTATCATCTCTATTAAAGTGAAACCACGTTGCTTCATTAGTAGTTCCCCTTGTAAGCAATCAAGCTATAACGGTTGTTACCACCAAAGACCTGTAACTCAACGCGTTTCATTGTGCCAATAGATTCATCATCAATTCCATCCATATTGGCATCGTAAAAAACAGACACTTCGACCCGAAAATTGGCATAGCTGCCCTCAATATTTTCGTCTAGGATATTAGCAAGTGGATACTTTACAGAGGAAATACAAGACGACTCTGTGGTATCTGTATACCAACACCCAATATAGTCATCCACATCGTTGAAGGTAGCAGGGGTGCTCTCACCATCATCAATATCTGCCATTAGCTTATCTGGGGTTGTACATTGGTCCTCATAATCCGCGTCGCCACAACGCATTATCCCCCCGTCAAAGTCACTATTATGGTCAAACCCTCTAGCTAAAATTTGATTCATCAAGCTTTGCCCTAACGCAACTGAGCGGTTTTGATATTGTGGGTCGGCTGAGCTTGCCACTTGTGGTGTTAAAAAACTGGTAATTGTGACCATCGCAATACCTAGGACGATAATCACAATAATACTTTCAATCAGAGTAAATCCACGTGAGCGAATCATAGACAGGTTCCTTCACGCACATAGCCCTGAGAATTAATACAAACTTGGGCGCTATTGCTCGAAGTGGTTGAGTTAATCGTAATATTCACGCCAGCGCTTACTGAAGGGTTCCCTAATAGATCAAAATCGATAATCGTATTGGTAGGGGAAAATGTAATACCTGACTCACGCACATAGTCACTACGAGCATCGGCTTGTGATTTTTGAGCGCTATTCGATAAATTTAAACTACATGCCGAGACCGAACCTAAGCAGTCACTATTGATCACAAGACGGAAACTATCATTAGCAGAAGAAACGTTTGATTGCATTCGATTAACTTGAATTTGACGAATGACGGAAATGGCTTGCTCTTGCGCAGAAAAAGTAGAGAAGCTAGAAGTACCAACGAAGCGACTTGCGGCAAAAGTGGAAACAATACCGAGAATAATAATAACGATGATCAGCTCTACCAGAGTAAAGCCTTTAGATATGGGACTGCTATCCATCATTAGCCTCTAACTGCCTAGCGAATACCAATTATATAAGATAATGAAGTTTACGATCTTATGTATATGAATAGTTTTAATATTTATGTGTTATAGATAGCAAAAAGGCCAGCAGGTGCTGGCCTTCAATAGCTAAAACTAACTAGTCATTACAGTTACGAATAGTAATAACAGGCTCAGCAGAGCTGCTTGCTGCAGCCTCATAAGTAAGGTGACAATCTGTATTGCTATTGGTAAATCCATAGCCAACACCTGCAGTTGCACCACTAACTAGAGTCCAATCTGCAGTTAAACCAGATACAACTTGAGTCAGAGCGGCAGAGGTCGCTTCAGGGTAACCAAAAACAACTGTAATATCAGTGCCTGTACCTACATCAAGAGATGAAGATGCAGCAGTCTCCACGCCTGCAATAGCCGCTTTACCATAAACAATACCAGCCGCACCATTAATAGCACCTTTTAGTCCCTGTACTGCGGATGCACGAGCATCATCTTGCAGGTTTAGGAAACGTGGTGCCGCAGTTACAGCAAGAATACCTAGAATAACAATTACAACCACTAGTTCGATTAGGGTGAAACCGCCTTGTCTTTTCATAGTTAAGCTCTCTCTATGTTTAATTTTACGCAGACTTACTGCAAAGTTACGGTCACACGACCAGTTTTAATTTCGTAAACAAATTCATGCTCGGTGCTACCTTCCAATTGAACGTAGGTACAGGTTGCATCACCAGAATTTGCTTGCGCTGAATACTTGTAGTTTGAGTCGTTCGCTACATCTGAAACAGGGCCCACTTTTGGTGGATTTTGCAGCAAGTTTTCCATCAACTCAGAACATGTTTGGTCTGAAATATCTTGTGGTGCCGTGCCAGAATTGTTGTTCAGGGTCCATGGATAACCGTCTCGAAAGTCAGTATCCACATTGCTACTGTTCTTTGATCTTGTTAACCAAAAATCAACACCATCATAGTTTACAGTATTGTATGTTTCAACACCAATCTTCTCTGAGGGTCTTGCTTCCGCTTCCCATTGTGCTCTTGCTGACAAAACAGCCGTTGCAAAGCCACCAGCGACACCTTCAATACTGGATTTTTTGGCCTCATCCGTCACATCGAGGAAACGAGGCAACGCAGCGACCGCCAATAAACCAACGACTACGATCACTATCACTAATTCGACAAGGGAGAAACCCTTTTGATTCTTAAGCATTTTCTACCTACTCATCTAATTATTAACGCGCATTATACATTCGCGCACGTATAAAACCATACTAAAACTGTCAATATTTTCACAAAGCCAAAATATTGGCTCTCACACTGAACCTTTCGCCCTTGAGCAATATATCTATCTGATATTTATCACCATAATGATAAGCACAATGAAACTGTATGTTATCACTTTGGTCTTCAACTCTTGGCGAGTTTAGTCCTAGAATACTCTTCGGTGGATATAATTGATCCAGCCAATAATTGCAGTCGACCTTTGGGCCTTGAGTCGGCATTACCCAACCTGTTCTGCTGTAGTTTTTAGGGTGTTCCGAGTCGCTTTCTTGCTCTGCACCTTTTAACAAGTATTGTTGTTTGAACAGATTGGCTTGCTCAAGGATACGCTTACTTGCCACGATTAATGCCGTATTGGTCGCATCCTCTTCTACTGACTCCCATGCAGAAAGTAGCCCTATAGTTAGAAAAAGAATAACCACTGTCCAAATCACAAAACGTGAGCGTTGTAGGTTATTTAGCATTCCTTAACCTTTGATTGCATCCAGCATTCCCCACATCGGTAAGAAAATACCGAGAGCAAGAATCAACACCATGCCTGCTACTATGGTCAACAAGATCGGTTCTATTCTTGCGGTCAAGGTTTTCAGGTCATAATCGACTTCTCGATCATAATAGTCAGCCACTTCAAGCAATAACTCATCGATACGACCAGTCTCTTCACCTACCGAGATCATTTGTATCACCAGCGGCGTGAAAATTTCGCTGTTAATCGCCGTCGAAGAAACCGTACTACCCGCTTCGATAGCCGACTTCATGGCTTGTACCCGCAGCTCTAAAAAGCGGTTATCCAAGGCTTCAGCAGATAGTGCTAAAGATTGATTGAGCGGCACACCCGCTTTCAGCATCAACGCAAAGGTACGCGAGAAACGTGACAGTAATGCTCGGTTCACGACCCCGCCGATGACAGGTATCTTTAAGCGAATCCTATCCCACTTCTCTAGGCCTTTATCCGTCTTAATCCAGGCTTTAAATGCAAAGATAAGACCAAAGATCACACCGAGCATGATCCCCCAGTAATTAACAAAGAACTCAGACATGCCAATTAAGATACGAGTCGGCAGTGGCAAATCGACACCAAACCGTGCAAACATACTGGAGAACTGTGGAATAACCTTGATGTTAAGTATGAACATCGCGATCAAAATAAAGCTGATAACGAAGGTTGGGTAGCGCATCGCGGTCTTGATTCGCTTTCGAGTCTCGACTTCTTGTTCGTAGTAACCCGCTAATTGCAGCAAGGCCTGATCAAGACGACCTGTATTTTCACCAACACCGATCATCGAGACAAACAGTGGGCTAAACACTTTAGGGTGCATCTGCATCGACGCCGCTAAACCACGGCCATTGGTTAACTCAGCAACCACCTCTTCAAGCGCTGCCTTCAACTGCTTATTTTCACAGTTTTGAGTCAGGCCTTTCATCGACCTTAACAATGGAACGCCCGCTTTAGTTAAGCTGTATAACTGACGGCAGAACAGTACCAGGACTTCAAGTGGCACACTCGGTGAGAATAGTGCAGAGACGTCCATATCCAATACGGAACCACCACTTTTCCCAAGCTTAATCGAGGTTGGGATAATCCCCTTACTCATCAAGCTTTCAGCGGCAAGATCTTCGCTATTCGCGTCTAATTGACCACTGACTTGGCTGCCATCAGAGCTTCGACCTACATAACGATACGTTGGCATATCACTCTACCCCTACAGATAAATTGGGTCAGTTGAACCAGACGCGTCACCTTCGCCGAGGTTCATTATCTCGTCGAGGCTCACTACGCCCTGCAAAGCCAACTCCATCGCAGAGGCTAATAGAGGTTTGTAATTTTCAGACTGTCTTGCGGTTTGAGCAAAACCAACTGCATCATTAGCTCTCAAAGCATCCATCATGTTGTGCTCAAGCTCCAACATCTCGAATACACCGATACGCCCGCGATACCCGGTTAAGTTACAGTTCTGACAACCACGTCCTTTCATGAAAGGGACACCGACTTGATTCGGGAAACGAACGCTCAGCCACTGTTTGCGCGCCTCATCCAACTCGTCATCAACTTTACAGTCGGTACAAACTTTACGAACCAATCGCTGCGCCACTACCGCACGAACTGCACTCGCAACTAAGTAACCAGGTGCCCCCATATCCATCATACGCAGTGCACTGTCTACCGCATCGTTGGTGTGAAGGGTACTTAGCACTAAGTGACCGGTAAGTGCTGCTCTCAAACCAATCTCAACCGTCTCATGGTCACGCATCTCACCAATAAGAATGATATCGGGATCCTGACGTAAAAAGGTTCTTAAGATCGTAGAGAAGTCGAGATTGATTTTAGGATTAACCTGCACTTGGTTGATTCTAGGCAGGCGGTATTCCACCGGGTCTTCCGCAGTAATAATTTTTTTACCCGGCTCATTCAGTTCACTTAGCGCACCATAAAGGGTGGTTGTTTTACCCGAGCCCGTAGGACCTGTGACTAGAATCATTCCGTGCGGGCGGCGTAATTGTTTACGAAGACGAACCAGCAGGTCACTCGGGATACCCGACGCTTCCAATTTACGTAAACCAGCAGACTGGTTAAGCAGACGCATAACCACAGATTCACCGTGCTGCACTGGCATCGTCGACATACGAATATCGACAGACTGACCTTTCGCTCGAATATTGAAGCGACCATCTTGAGGAAGGCGCTTCTCTGAGATATCAAGGTTTGCCATCAGCTTTAAACGTAATACCAACGCAGAAGCGATATTCACTTCGTTAAGGAGAGTTTCATGTAACACGCCATCGATACGCTGACGAAGACGTAGCACATTAGAATCAGGTTCAATATGGATATCGGAAGCACCCACTTGAATCGCATCTTCAAACAGCGAGTTGATCAGTTTAACCACTGTCACTTCATCACTGTCTTCTTCTGCGATATCAAAATCGAAAGCTTCATTAACTTGGTGCTCTGCATGAAGCTGCTCAGCAAATGAGGCGATCTCTTTGGTTCTACGGTAGTAGCGATCAAACCCATCAACCAATTGTCTTTCTGGCGCCACAACAAACTCAAGTGCGTAATCACCTAATTGGCCAAGCAGTGATTCCTGAGCAAACAGATCCGCAGGATCACTCATAGCCACACGCAGCGTGTCACCTTGTCGACCAATAACCAATGCGCGAAGACGGCGGGCATGTACTTCAGGTAAAAGCTGAACCGCTTCAACATCAACGTTCGCTCGACTTAGATCGATAAGAGGAATAGCAAGCTGTTGCGACAAAAAACTCAGCATTTGCTGTTCAGACAAGAAGCCTAGTTCGATCAGTGCATCACCAAGCTTACGACCAGTACTTTTTTGAGAAGCAAGCGCTTGTTCGACTTGAGCCTCAGTGATGATGCCTTCCTCAACAAGCAAATCACCTAGCCTTTTTCTTAATCTAATTTGCATTGCTGCTCTCCTCTAAAGCACTGATTATTTTCAATCGGTCACGCACAAAGCTTTGTGATTGAGATGAGATACCGACTCGAGTTAACGCACCTTGGTATGATTGTCTTGCTGCAGCGAAATCTAACTGTCGCTCTTGCTGTATCGCTAAACCTAACCACCAGCGAGCGTTCTCAGAATCAATCTCGACCAGCTTTTGGTAACTCTCCAGTGCTATTTCTTCTTGCTGTGACTTTTGGCTCAGCGCAGCACGCATTGCTAAGTATTCTTGAGTTGGATGCGGAGGCATATGTATTAGAGGGCTTAACGCTGCTTCTGCTTGGTCCGCTTTAACCAACAGTTTTGATAAACCCAAACGTAGCTTTTCACTATTGATGTTGAGCTTAATACCCGACTGAAAAAGTTCGTAAGCTTTGCGAGTATCGCCCTTGCCGAAATAGAGAATGGCGAGCTTTTGACGAACATCCTCATTTCTTGGCGTATAACGAAGTGCTTCGTTGTACCCCTTCAATGCACCAGTAAGATCATTGGCATCCAGCGCTTTCTGAGCTCGCCCTTGAGCATTTACAGAAAGCTGCTCTGGGGTCAGTTCTACTTGTTCAATCAGTATTCCACTGTTTTCTGAATCTTTTGGCTCATCAGAAATAGAAGCTGGGCTGCTCTTCACAACACTCGCAATCAAGGCCGGCTCAGGAGCTTGTGTCGTATTTACTTTTGTTGTTGCTGTCGGTTTCGCTTGTACCTGAGGTTTTGTTATTTGTGGCGTTTTAACCACTGCATCCACAACTGGCACCTGAGTTCGAGAGCTCGTATCTGAGCTTGCTTGAGTTAGATAAGAAGAATCGACCGTCACTAACTTCTTAGTTGGCGATGACGGAGCTTGAGTAACAATTGCAGGTACTTCTGGCGAGCTGTCTACAATAGAAACCTGAACCTGCCTATCTCGAGTAGAAATTGAGTTATCGACCGTTGGGCCCTGTGATATCGCCCAACCGCCCATGGCCAAGCTCAGAGTAAAACCTGCAGCTACCCACACCAATGGTGATCGCGTTTTTACCTTAGGAACGACTGCGGCTTCTATTGCTGTCGCTGATTTTTTCTTTGCCAATTCAGACAAGGCGTTATTAATGACACTCATAATTAATTCCAACCCCACAGTATTGGCGTTTTAAATTTGGGCTTACACACATCGTAAGTTTCATGCATCGCAGAGAACAGATGTTGGTTATCGATATTTTTTTTGCTTTCACTGAACGACAACAGTAAAGCCTTGTGGCATAGCTGATTTATCAGCCTTGGGATACCTAGTGAAGAACGACAGATCGCCTTTTTTTGATTCAAACTGAACAGTTCTGGGTTACCACCAGATTTAGCAATTCGGTTATCAATATAAGCTACCGTCTCATCAAGAGTTAGCGCCCTTAATGTCGAACTAAAAGTGATTCTTTGACGAAATTGTCTTAGATGATAAGCCTCTAAACGAGCGTCTAGTTCTGGCTGCCCAAGTAACACTATCTGAAGTAATTTCTTGTTTTCAGTTTCCAGATTGCCGAACAGTCTCAATGTCTCTAGTGCTTCGTCAGAGAGAGCTTGTGCTTCGTCAATAATCGCAACCACTCTTAAGCCTGAGTTATGCAGTTCAATCAACTTATGTTGAATGTTATCAACCAGCGTGGCTTCGTTCTCAATAGCTAGATCAAGCTCTTTGGCGACAGCATGACGCAAGTCAGTTCCGGACAACACAGGGTTTGGAAAGTAAATTAATGCGGTACAGTCTTTTAGGTGATTGACCAACATCCGACAAACCATAGTCTTACCGGTGCCGACTTCTCCAGTCACCTTGATGACGCCCTCTCCCATCTCTAACGCCGAAATGACCGTTTGAATCGCCTCAAAATGCGGGGCTAATCCGTAAAAAAAATCGGTATTCGGCGTTAAGGTAAATGGCAACTGTTCAAAACCAAAATGAGCTTGATACATAGATTCACCCGACTTAGTGAAGCGCTGCCAATTGAGAAAGTAAGCAATTACTCTTCATCAGGGAACCATTGCTGAAGCAGATCACGAGAACGCTCTAACTCAGATTGCCAAGTATTCACACCCACAACGGTCGGTTTAAGCAAGATCACGAGCTCAGTCTTTTGCGTCAACTGATTTGTATTGCGGAACAAGTGACCCAAAGCTGGGATATCACCTAAGAATGGAACTTTAGAAGTCACATCACTGGTGTTTGATTTCATCAGACCACCAATAACAACCACATCACCATCTCGCGCTCGAATCACCGAATCAGACTCACGAATAGAGCTTTTCGCCAAAGGAAGTTGCACGACGCCCGTAGTTGAACCGAGGTTGAGCTCTTTAACTTCTTCTTCTACCTCGATAACCGCAGGATGGACATGCAGGAATACATTGCCTTTATCGTCAATCTGAGGCGTTACATCTAAAGAGAT
The DNA here is from genome assembly GCA_041879415.1 of Vibrio chagasii. Taxonomy (NCBI): domain Bacteria; kingdom Pseudomonadati; phylum Pseudomonadota; class Gammaproteobacteria; order Vibrionales; family Vibrionaceae; genus Vibrio; species Vibrio chagasii. Next base: position 2,628,777 of record CP090851.1, read on the forward strand.
GCCCGAGAAGAATGGTGTCAGCTCGACCTCAGGGGCAACATTAGCATTATCACCACTACCCACAGCGCTTGATAAGTCAGTTACGTAGTATTCGTCAGTACCAACTTTGATCACCGCTTTTTGGTTATTTGACGCAGTGACTCTTGGGCTCGATAGAACATTCAAATCACCTTGAGTGTCCATAAAGCTCAATACCGCTTCAAAGCTACCATCTGAAATCGTTACGTTAGTTTGTCCACCGAGCAATGAGCTAATCGCATCAAGTGGAGGTAATGTCCCACCAGGGCGCTCAACCACTACACCACCGCTACCAATCGATTTAGATAAGTTCGACCAGCTGATACCCTGCTGGTAGCCATCGCTCAACGTCACTTCCATGATTTTGGCTTCAAGGATAACTTGACGTTGCAAGCGCTGTTGAGATACACCTAAGAACTCGCGAACCTCACGAATCTCATCAGGGAATGCACGGACTGTAATCACACTCGCTTGTGGCGTCACGACAACACTTTGCCCATTTCCAGAACCAATTAGGTGTGCAACCGCAGCCTCAAGCTGTGGCCAGAAATCACTTTCAGAAGTGGTCTCAATCTCAGTGCCACCGTTCGAGGTAGAGTTTGAATTGTTTGAAGAGTTCGATGAATTTGAGTCAGAACTTGAAGAGCTCGATGAACTGTTGTCTGAATTAGAGATCGTACCCGTCGTTATCGTAGTCAATGAGCGACCAGCACGTTTAACCTGTAAGTAGTCGACAGGGATCGTCACCGTACGAAGGCCCGCAGGGTAAACTTGAATCACCTTGCCACGCTTTTCAATATCGTAGCCATACATATCCTGAGCCACAGCCAGCACTTCATCTAGCGTCACATCCGTTAGGTTCAACGTAAGCTTTCCAGACACACTTGGATGAATCGCTGCGCTGTATTCTGTGCCTTTCACTAAACTAGCAAAGAAGGTTCTCGCTTCGACACCTTTTGCTTGAATACGAAAACGCTTCACTGTCTCCATTCCCGGAGACATAGCATCGGAATTAAGCTGAGGCATAAGATCATCTTGTACAGACGAAGGCAGCTCATGAAGCGCCTTGCTGTTCGCTTCATTAATAGATTCGTTTAAAGACTCTTTTATTTCAACAGGATCACGATGCCCCATCGAACAGCCGACCAAAGATGACACTAGGATTGCTACTACAAGTTTACGCATGTCTTCACTCAAACCTTAATTATTCTTAATATCTAAAGAGAACATCTCTAATTTCCACTGCTTAGAGCTTCTCTGCAGAGTGACGTATTCTGAATCTATTTTCTTAACTCGATACCCTCTTATCGTCTCCCCTTGAGCAACAATTTCACCATTGAGAATGGCGTAGCATGGCGTATCCGCTTTACACACGATACTTTCCAAAGACGGTAAACGATAATGAGTTGGCGCTTTCTTTGCCGGCGCTGTTTTTTGTTGAGGCGTCATCCAACCCAGAGGTGCAGTTGGATCTTGCTCAGCCGACGCCAGTGAACTGGCAAACAGTAATGGCAACAATAGAGTTCTAACCACCGATAAACTCCTGTCTGGTACCTAGTGTGTAAACCTCAAATACAAGTCGAGCTTTTGGGTATTCTTCTACTGTGTATTCAAATGTACGCCAGTAATAGCTCACAGGAAGAGACTCAAGCGCCTCAAGGTAAGCTGCAATGTCAAAGTAACTACCAGTCAATTCCATTCTCACCGGGTGAAGAAAGTAACCTGAATATTCACTGGTCTCTTTGTTGTTCGAGATCGCTTCTGGTTTAAGTGACTCCAACGACTCCAACTTCAAACCGTTACCTGCATTAAGTACACTTTCTAGCAGTTGCGACATTTGGGATGGCGAGATCAACCCATCAACCATTTCGGCAAGTTCAAGAGACAGCTCTTGGCTCTCTCGCATCAACTTTTTGTATTCGAGGTTGATCTCTTTATCAGGGTCTTTGTTCAATTTAGCTTGCAGAACAAGTAACTCACCTTGCTGCCTCTGATTTGACTGAGTCAAACTCGTCATTTTAGCGTTTTTAGCTTGCAATTCGAGGTATGCAGGCTCCACCAATAAGGTAAATAGCAACATGGAGAGACCAACGAAACCACACACGAAAAGCAGCCACTTTTCTCTTGGGCTTAATGCAAGAAACTTATCGCTAAGTTGATTCCACTGCTGCATTACTTGCTCTCCCTACGAGTACTTAACTCAAAGGTCACCACGTCTTGATCATTACGACCTATTTTCAGTTTTTCAAAAGAACGGCCAACAAGATTAAGCTCATTTTTGAATTGACCAATCCAGTTAGGGACAACATTAGCATTACGAGCTAAGCCACTCATATCTAGCGTGTCATGGGTCATATAGATGTGCGAAAGAGAGATGTCATTTCGGCCTAATTGAGCTAAGGAATTCATGACGCCAGAATACCCGACTTGCTGAGATTCGTCGTATTGCCCAACCGCCTTTAACGCCTCTTTCTTTGCTTGAGTCTCACGTTTGAGACGCTCAACTGCCGCTACTTTCTCAGGAGAAGGTTTATGTTGAGTTAACTTACTATTCAATTGGTTAACCTGCTTGTTAAGCTGGCTCGACTCTTGTTGCAGAGCTGTTAATTCAGCATCTAAGTTGGAAGCTTGGTAGTTCATCACAAAGTAACTGCCAAGCAACAATGCACCAACCAATCCCCAACTCGCAGCGACATTCGCTAAAGTAAAATACTCTTTTTTAGGCTTTAAATGCTCAGGGTAAAGATTGACGTTGAACGCCTCTCTTTTAGCCGCAAGTTGAACCAACAAGCTTTCAGAGCTTTCACGCTCTCCTTCAACGAGCAAAGAGACCGTTGAACTCAACGTGCTGTTTAACGCACTTTGTAATTCAGCTTCATCCTCTTCATCACAACAGATCTTGAGTTGATGAAGCTGCGTGCCTTTAATTTGAGAAGACAGATAATCAATAGAGCGTTGAAGCTCTAAGGCAAGACCATCTAATTGCAGAGCACTGGACGCCACTCCTGTTAAAGGGGGTACAACGCTACGGATGGTTCTTTGGAAGCAAACAGTATGTTCAACAAACGCCCCCAGCTTGAAGTGCGAATTAGTACTGCGTTGTAAAAGGATAAAGTTCGACAGTTCACCTGCACTATAACCCCAGATTTCATCTTCTGGCGCCACACCTTTTAGCTCAACTTGCGCCGAGTTCGTAATATTAACCAGCTTGTCTAGCAGCTTTTTCGGCAATACATAGACTTGTAGCTTATTCGAAGTTGGTAGAGCAACCGCACTCGCGGTGATCTCTGTAACTCTCTCCGCAACAAGGTCTTTGAGTAGAAATGGCAAGGCAACCGACCATTCACTTTCTGGGATGTCCGGCTTATCAAGCTGATAGGTTTGGTAATAGTTAGCGCAAACAATAAGTTGAAGGCTATTGCTGGTAAACGCCTCACTATTCAACGATTTTTTCAGCGCACTTTCCCAGTCACCATTAACTAAAGGAATACTGGTTACTTGAGATTCTTGTTCCGTCGATGAAATATAGACAGCATCGTTACCCAGCATGACAACTTGAGTGTTGCCATTGCTTTTGCTTGGCTTTAATTTGTCTACAATCGCTTTAAAATTCATACTTAGCTACTACTCTTACGCCATCGATTTCTTCGACCAACTTTTACTACAGACTCAGCTTTCACTGGCTTTGAGCCTTTATTAGGTAAAGGGATAATTTGTTGTTCTTCGTCGAAATACCTTCCCTGATAGCCGTTAATACCTAACTCTATCAAGGTGTTCTTTTCTTGTTTTGTCTCGACCCCCACCGCAATAACTTGAGTTGGAGAGTCACCACATGCCCCAATTAAACTGCGGACGAACAGCTGGTTTTCATGTCTTTGGTCAATTTTCTTAATCAAACTGCGATGAAGCTTTATATAGTTAACCTTCAAATCCTTAATGTAGTGAGTGCTGACAATAGTTCGCCCAGCTTGGCCAACAATCACTTTACACCCAAGTCCTCGCAGCATCTTTGCCACCGGTCTCATATAATCAAGATGAGCGATAAGGTGCCCCTCAGGAAACTCAAAAGCCAGTTGTGAACGATGCTGTGCAGAGAGCTGCAACAACTCACTTCTGAACCATTTGAAGTGCTGCTTACTAGAAAAAGGGGTGACATTGAGGTTCACTGAATAATGAATAGGTTGAGTCGATTCTTTCAGTGACTTCAACAACACTCTCAAAACCGATTGATCCATTTGAGCTTGGTAACCCACTTGCTCTACCGCTGGCATGAATCGAGAGGATTTCAATAAACCTTTCTCAGGATCCTGAATTCTAGTGAATATTTCTCTATGCAATTCATTAGCTTGACCTAATTCAGACATAAGATAACATCGCTGAGCGAAGATTACTAAATTATCAGGAAGCAGTGCTGTATCAAGTAGTGTCCTCCAGCGAACACTGCCTCTATCAAGCTCATTTTTATTTTGTTTAGGGAAACGACTCCAGTTATTAATGCGCTCCAATTGCGCACTTTTTAGTGCCGTTTCTGTTTCATCCATAATCTGACTATGACGCTCACCTTCGGTGTACATGGTCACGCCAATATGGCACCAATTATCAGCCTCTAAAGGCTCTGGTGGTGTTAGCTTATCAAGTTGTCTTAAACACTGGGCAGCCAGCGTCGCAATGTCTTTGGCACCTTGATGAGGGATAAATACAGCAAAGTCAGCTTCATAATAACGAGAGAAAATAACATCTGGGTAGCGCTGTACGATATTCGATAATACTTCGCCAACCTCAATAATAAAGTTATCTGTAACTTGCTTGTCATTATCATCGCGTACCTGTTCCCACTCATCAATACGTATCAACAGCACACCGCCACGAGCACCACTTTCATGCAGTGCCGATTCAAGCTTGTTATCGAATAGCACTCTATTGGCGGTGCCAGTGAGTTTATCTAAGAAGGTATGGGTACGAATAAAGGTATCGAAGCGACTACGCTCTTGCCGAGCATCCTTTAACTCTTCAATAAGAACATCGAGAGCTTCACTCGCAGTAAAAGGCCACTCTCGCTCATCACCTTTTGCATGAGCTTCAACCTGACCAGCAAGAATCATCCTTCCACGCTCTTCCAGCATTTCAGAGCCCATTAACTGCTCTTTTAACCATCGCACACCACGAGCTAAACAGAAAATGATCAAGGCGACCGCTAAAGTAATCGACCACATCGCCTCCAATGAATAGCTGTATCCAATGTAAGGAGGCAGAGCCTTAAATTCAATTCGGTAACCGGTATTTCGCTCTAATACAAAGCTTTTTTCATAAAGGCGACTAGGATCAATCTGCGGGGAGGTATCTTTGAAGCGATAAACAATGCCGGTCTTATTCGAGAGTTTCATCTCAACAATGTTGCTTGCTTGCAACATTTTAGGCATCCAACGTTGCATTGAATATGCAGCGTCAGGATCTTCCATTTCCTTATCTACAACGTCGACAATACCCACCAAATAATGGTCTAAATACTCTTGCCCGATACGCTTAAATGAGAGGGTGCCACCGATAAAAAGAATGAACATCGCACTGATAACTATCACGGTGACAAATGCGACCAATCGGGTGCTCAATTTTAGTGTGGGGGTATATCTCATGAATAACGAAATCCTTTTCAACTCACATTATACCGTATTGCTACTTATACTATAAATTGACGTTGTAAATAAAGAGTTAAGAATTCTAGGTAACAAAAAGCCGCGATAATCGCGGCTCTTTCCAAATTAATACTGTCTTTATAATATATTAAAAACAGGGCTTAAAATGGGATGTCATCATCAAAATCCATCGGTGGCTCATTATATTGAGGTTGAGCCTGCTGAGGAGCTTGTTGAGGTGCTTTCGGCTGCTGTTGAGCTGGAGCACTGTATTGTTGCTGTTGTGGTTGTTGAGGTTGACCCCAACCACCTTGCTGTTGTTGGCCACCCATGCCACCTTGAGCTGGTGCGCCACCTTGAGCACGACCGCCTAGCATTTGCATAACGCCGTTAAAGCCTTGAACCACAACTTCCGTTGTGTAGCGATCTTGACCGCTTTGGTCTTGCCATTTACGAGTTTGAAGTTGACCTTCAATGTAAACTTGAGAACCTTTACGTAGGTACTCACCAGCAACTTCAGCTAGCTTGCCAAACAGAGCAACACGGTGCCATTCTGTTTTTTCACGCTGTTCGCCAGTTGCTTTATCACGCCATGACTCTGACGTTGCAATGGTAATGTTCGCTACTGCGCCGCCATTTGGCATGTAACGAATTTCTGGGTCATTACCTAGGTTACCCACTAATATAACTTTGTTAACTCCACGGCTAGCCATGATTTGCTCCGTCTAAATTCATAGTCTCAGAAAATTTTTAGCGCACAAGAATAGCATGCTTTTCTGCTGTGATAAATCGCATTCCTATTCTCTCCTCACGACAAAGAATAAAAACGTAACAAATCATGATATTCAGAGCGATGTTGCTTTTTTCTCCACTTACAAACCACTCATTTACTTTGAGAATTGATATTCAACGCAAGTCACAACGATGGTGCTAGAGAAGCCAAAGCCTGCATGACAACGTGAATTCCCATTCTATTTACAAAGGACATTTCAATGAGAAAGTCTCGATATGCTCGCACTTTACACTTTATGTGCATCGACCCAAGTGATACTTACTTACACGTAAAAGAGATAGAAAAACACCTATCTATTATCTTGTATAAGATGACGCCAGACGACCTAATGTTAGTCGATAGGAAGCAGAGTAATCGCATTCTTCTTGTCGACTATAAAGAAGTACCAAAGCTATTGGCTATCTGCCCTAACCTGACTGTAATATGGAAGAATCATGAGATCATTTTATTTAATGTCCCACATCAACTGCCGACCTCAGAGCTCTTAACTTACGGTGTATTAAAAGGACTGTTTTATAACACTGATAAAAAAGACAAAATTGCTCATGGTTTACAAGAGGTAATCGATGGCGATAACTGGCTGCCAAGAAAGGTCACCAACCAACTGCTGTTTTACTACCGTAATATGGTCAACACCAACACAACGCCTACCAATGTTGATCTCACCATTCGCGAGATTCAGGTTATTCGTTGTCTCCAATCAGGCTCATCAAACACACAAATAGCCGATGACCTCTTTATCAGTGAGTTCACCGTGAAGTCTCACCTCTACCAAATATTCCGCAAGTTGGCGGTAAAAAATAGAGTCCAAGCAATCGCATGGGCCAACCAGAACTTGCTTGCATAATTGATCCACTTCTTAAAGTGACGATAATTTTGAGGGAAGCTCTGGTTAGCCATACGGATTGTTGCTGAATTTTCGACAAAATTTGTGCTAGAGTTGCCCTCAGAAATATCAACCACTCAGGTTGAATCAATAATTATTATAGATAAAGGGTCTTACGATGATCAAAAAGTGCCTTTTCCCGGCAGCAGGCTACGGTACACGCTTCTTACCAGCAACCAAATCAATGCCGAAAGAAATGATGCCAGTAGTAAACAAACCACTGATTGAATACGGCGTTGAAGAAGCGATCGAAGCCGGTATGGACGGAATGTGTATCGTAACGGGCCGTGGTAAGCACTCAATCATGGATCACTTCGACAAGAACTACGAACTTGAACATCAGATCAGTGGTACAAATAAAGAAGACCTACTGATTAATATCCGTGAAACGATTGAAGCTGCGAACTTCACTTATATCCGCCAACGCGAAATGAAAGGCCTAGGTCACGCTATTTTGACTGGTCGCGAACTTGTAGGTGACGAACCATTCGCAGTGGTACTGGCCGATGACCTATGTGTGAATGAGCAACAAGGCGTGTTAGCACAAATGGTTGCCCTATATAAACAGTTCCGCTGTTCTATCGTTGCTGTTCAAGAAGTTCCTGAAGAAGAGACCCATAAGTACGGTGTTATCTCAGGTGAAATGATCAAAGACGATTTGTTCCGTGTTGATGACATGGTGGAAAAGCCAGAGCAAGGCACGGCACCAAGTAATCTAGCGATCATTGGTCGTTACATCCTGACTCCTGACATCTTCGAACTGATCGAGCAAACGGAACCAGGTAAAGGTGGTGAGATCCAAATCACTGATGCACTGCTTAAACAAGCAAAAGCAGGTTGTGTATTGGCATACAAATTTAAAGGTCAGCGTTTTGACTGCGGTAGCGTAGAAGGCTACATCGAAGCAACAAACTACTGCTTTGAAAACCTATACAAAAAAGACCAACAGCAAGTTGAGCTAGGCAAACACTCAACACAGAAAGAAGCATAACTGCTGACTGGTAAGTAACATTTCATACGATGTAAAGGGCGGCTCTTGGAGTCGCCCTTTTTTATTACTGTTTTTTTATCCAGTAAAACTTTGCACAAATCTCACTCTATGTAATACTTTAGCCACTAAAAATTACATGGTCTGTTGAGATGGATAAAATAGAAATTAGAGGCGCTCGTACGCATAACCTCAAAGACGTAAACCTTACCATCCCTCGTGATAAGCTGATTGTTATCACAGGTCTCTCTGGTTCAGGTAAGTCATCACTTGCGTTTGATACCCTCTACGCTGAAGGGCAACGCCGTTATGTTGAGTCTCTGTCTGCCTACGCTCGTCAATTTCTATCCCTTATGGAAAAACCTGATGTCGACCACATCGAAGGCTTATCTCCTGCTATCTCGATAGAACAGAAATCGACGTCTCACAACCCTCGCTCGACGGTCGGTACTATTACAGAAGTTTATGATTACCTAAGGCTTCTTTACGCACGGGTCGGAGAACCTCGCTGCCCAGAGCACAATACACCGCTTGCAGCACAAACCATCAGCCAAATGGTGGATAAGGTACTTGAGCTACCTGTTGGTTCAAAGATGATGCTGTTAGCACCAATCGTTAAAGAGCGTAAAGGTGAGCACGTAAAAACACTGGAAAACTTAGCAGCTCAGGGCTTTATCCGAGCGCGTATTGATGGTGAGACCTGCGACCTATCCGATCCACCAGCACTAGAACTTCATAAAAAGCACACCATTGAAGTCGTAGTAGACAGGTTCAAGGTTCGCCCTGACCTTCAACAACGTTTAGCCGAATCATTCGAAACCACGTTAGAGCTCTCTGGTGGTATTGCTGTCGTTGGTTGGATGGATGAAACAGACCAAGAAGAGATCGTATTTTCTGCTAACTTCGCTTGTCCAAAGTGTGGTTACAGCATGCAAGAGCTTGAACCTCGCCTATTCTCATTCAACAACCCAGCTGGTGCATGTGGTACATGTGATGGCCTTGGAGTTCAGCAGTACTTTGATCCAAGCCGAGTGATCTTAGATGAGAATCTAAGTATTGCAGATGGAGCTATTAAGGGCTGGGATCAAAAGAATTACTACTATTTCCAGATGCTAACATCACTCTCTGAGCACTATGGTTTCGATCTGTTTGCACCATTTAATTCTCTACCGAAGAAGACTCAAGAGATTATTCTGAAAGGCTCAGGTCGCACTGAAGTTGAGTTCAAATACATCAATGATCGTGGTGATATTCGAGTCAAACGTCACCCATTTGAAGGTATTTTGAATACGCTAGAACGCCGTTACCGTGATACGGAATCAAATGCGGTCCGTGAAGATCTTGCTAAGTACATATCAACGAAATCCTGCTCTAGCTGTAATGGTACACGCTTGAGATTAGAAGCTCGCAATGTCTTCATTGGCGATACTACACTGCCTGAAATCGTTGAACTGAGCATTGCTGACGCACTGCAATTTTTCCAAGAGTTGAAGTTAGACGGTCAACGCGGACAAATCGCCGATAAGGTAATGAAAGAGATCAATGATCGCCTGCACTTCTTGGTTAATGTCGGCTTGAACTACCTCAACCTATCACGCAGTGCAGAAACACTTTCAGGTGGTGAAGCGCAACGTATCCGACTTGCAAGCCAAATTGGTGCAGGCTTAGTGGGGGTTATGTATGTATTGGATGAACCATCGATTGGCCTCCACCAGCGTGACAATGAACGCCTGCTGCAAACCTTGGTTCACCTAAGAGACTTAGGCAATACTGTGCTTGTCGTTGAGCATGATGAAGACGCTATTCGTTGTGCCGACCATGTGATTGATATTGGTCCAGGTGCTGGCGTGCACGGCGGCCACGTCGTCGCAGAAGGTACTATGCAAGATATCATCGACAACCCAAACTCGTTGACAGGTCAGTACCTGAGTGGCGTAAAAGAGATTGAAGTACCAAAACAACGAACACCAATCGACAAGAAAAAAGTCGTCGAGATCATTGGGGCTACCGGTAATAACTTGAAAAATGTCACCGCGACTATCCCAGTTGGCCTATTCAGCTGTATTACTGGTGTATCAGGGTCAGGTAAGTCGACACTGATTAATGACACCTTCTTTAAAATTGCTCACACCCAACTCAACGGTGCAACGACAGCAGTACCTGCACCACATAAGAAAATTAAAGGCTTAGAGCACTTCGATAAGGTCATCGATATTGACCAAAGCCCTATAGGTCGAACGCCAAGATCAAACCCTGCAACCTACACAGGAATATTCACCCCTATTCGTGAGTTGTTCGCTGGAACACAAGAGTCACGTTCGCGCGGTTACAAACCGGGACGCTTCAGCTTTAACGTGCGTGGCGGACGCTGTGAAGCCTGTCAGGGCGATGGTGTTATCAAGGTAGAAATGCACTTCTTACCAGACGTTTATGTGCCGTGTGATGTGTGTAAGGGCAAGCGCTACAACCGTGAAACACTAGAAGTTCGCTACAAGGGTAAAACCATCGACGAAGTACTGGAAATGACCGTAGAAGACGCACGTGAGTTCTTTAATCCGGTTCCAGTGATCGCTCGCAAGCTGCAAACTCTCATGGATGTCGGCCTTTCTTACATTCGTTTGGGGCAAGCCGCTACTACCCTATCTGGTGGTGAGGCTCAACGTGTTAAATTAGCGCGTGAGCTGTCTAAACGAGATACAGGAAAGACGTTATACATTCTGGATGAACCAACAACAGGGCTTCACTTCCACGATATCCAACAGCTACTAACCGTATTGCATCGACTGCGTGATCACGGTAATACCGTTGTGGTAATTGAACACAACTTGGATGTCGTTAAAACTGCAGACTGGATACTCGATCTCGGCCCTGAGGGTGGTCAAGGTGGTGGTAAAATTGTTGCAGAAGGTACACCTGAAGATGTGGCACTAGTCGAAGGTTCACATACAGCACGCTTCCTCAAGCCTATGTTAAATTTGAACTAGGTGTAAAATAGCGTCCTGCGGGAAGACAGAAAAATGTTAAAGTAACGGAGCTTGTTTCAGAAAGAACAAGCTCCGTTTTTATAAGGTTAGGGATTTATGGCAACAATACACACTAGCGGAACCCAGCTAGAGCATCAGGTCACTCAACTACCTCTCAACAAAGCATTCCTTGCTTCATTAGCTGTTGTGTTCTTACTCGCCATGCATTTTTTCATGCCTAACCCAGGTGGTTCTGGCCTTGCCCTATCCTTTAATCCGACGACTTGGCTGGCTCTAAGCTTCACTTTAGCGATTGGCTTTTATCAACTAGCGACCAATCGAGTTCTCAAGTATTCCAAGTTAACCATAGGTTTGCTGATAAGCTGCGTGATACTCACGTTGCCTATTCTATATAGCAATGCTTCGCCGCAAGGGGCTTCAGGTCGATTACTTGGGTTATGGGCTGGCTTTGCCTTATTCGTGGTTCTTCAACAATTCAAATTCAGTAATAAACATAAACAACGCATGCTGTGGTTCATCGTACTTGCTGTCGTCATACAGGCATTGTTTGGCTATGTGCAATATTTTTTGCTGGAGCCTGGTAACCTATTTGGTTACAACACTGAAGCTAATCGCCCGTATGGAATCTTCCAACAGCCTAACGTGATGGCCAGCTTTTTAGCGACGGGTTTTGTACTCTCTGCTTACCTATTAGCGAGGCAGCCAGCCAAGTACAACCATAAGATTAGCGAATCATTTTTACTCTACCTAACACCAACGTTAACGGTGCCACTGCTGATCATCATCGCATCACGCACAGGTTGGTTAGCTGCACTCATTGGCTTCATATGTATTCTGCCTTACCTCTACAAGTTCTCGACCAAGAAACGATTCTACGGATGGTGTGCATCCGTTGCTGTCGGTATCGTAGTTGCGTTTTCAGTAATCAGCCTTAGCACTACAGATAGTATAGCGAGTAAAAAAGCGAACCTAGAGAGCCCTCGAGCTTACACCTTCCCGCAAACATTAGACATGTTGGTAGAGAAACCATTTACTGGTTACGGCTACGGAAAATTTGAATCAGAGTACACCCTGTATACCGCTCGTCAGCATCAACTCAATTCAAACTATCATCCGGGGCTTCCAGCAATGGATCACCCCCACAATGAGTTTCTATTCTGGGGAGTTGAGGGCGGTATTGTACCTATCATAGGAATATTGATTGCCGCAGTATTAGTATTGTCGCGTATCTCGAGCTCAGCGAAAGGAACACGCTTAGCTTTACTGGCTCTGTTCATACCGATACTTTTACACTCTCAGCTAGAGTACCCGTTCTATCACTCAGCGATACACTGGATAACCTTTATCATCTTGATTTATTGGGTTGACCAGCGCGCTTCGCGTCATTATCAGCAGCCATTTAGCATCATCAGTAAAACGTTATTTAGAGTGACCAGCTTAGTGTTACCAATTCTGGTGAGTGTTTACATGTTGAGTGCACTACATACCAACTATGTACTGACCAAATTTGAGCTATCTAAACCTAAAAACCCAGATATTCTCAAACAAGTCACTAACCCTGTAGTTTGGAAAGATCGCTACGATTGGGACATATACAGCACCTACCTGAACATTGGTCTTTATAAAGGCGACCCTAGCCTTATTCAGCCTTACGTTGATTGGTCACTAGAGATCATAAAGAGTAAACCAAGACCAGCGTTCTACAGTAACCTGATCCTTGCTTACCAAGGTTTAGGGGAAGAGAGCAAAGCGGAACAAATCCGCAGTGAAGCAAAGTTTTTATTCCCAAACAGAGACTTTTCACAGGTTCAATACAAGAAAATATCTCAAGCTGAAAACAACGTCTCATCGGCAGAGTAGTAGCCAATTTTAACTCGTAGTATTACCTTTAAAGCAAACAAAAAAAGCGCACGATCCTCGTGCGCTTTTCTTTGAAACTATTCTAATTCGGTTATTTAAGTACGTCTTGTAGCGCTTTAAGACACAACGCCACATTCTCTTTGCGAGCACCGTAGCCCATCAAGCCAATACGCCATGCCTTACCAGCCAAAGAGCCAAGGCCAGCACCAATCTCAAGGTTATACTCTTCTAAAAGCTGTGATCTGACTTTCGCTTCATCAATTCCTTCAGGGAAGTAAAGAGCATTAAGCTGTGGTAAACGGCTCTCTTCATCAACAACGAACTTCAGCCCTAATGCTTCTACACCTTCTTTTAATTCTTGATGCATGGCGTGATGACGAGACCAAGCATTATCTAAGCCTTCATTTTTCAGTAGCACGAGAGACTCATGCAGCGCGTAAAGGCTATTGACTGGTGCAGTGTGGTGATAACTACGCTTACCTTCACCGCTCCAGTAACCTAATACTAGGCTCTGATCCAAGAACCAGCTTTGTACAGGAGCCTGACGTGCTTTCATTTTATCAACAGCACGCTGAGAGAAAGTCACAGGTGATAAACCAGGAACACAAGACAAGCACTTCTGACTACCAGAATAAACCGCATCGAGCAGCCATTCGTCCACTAACAGTGGTACACCACCCAATGAGGTTACCGCATCAACAATAGTCAATGCATCGAACTGGCGAGCCACCGCAGAGATAGTTTGAGCATCCGATAATGCACCAGTAGAGGTCTCAGCATGTACAAACGCAACCGCGACTGCGTCTGGGTTTTCTGTCAATGCTTGCTGTACCTTTTCGACAGATACCGGCTTACCCCATTCGTCGTCAACGAGAATTGCTTCGCCACCGCAGCGCACCACGTTTTCTCGCATACGTTCACCAAACACGCCGTTGCGGCAGACGATGACCTTTTCACCAGGCTCAATCAAGTTAACAAAACAAGTTTCCATACCAGCACTTCCTGGTGCTGATACAGCAATCGTAAACTCATTCTCTGTCTGAAAGGCATACTTAAGAAGTTGTTTAACCTCATCCATCATTGCAATAAAAAGTGGATCGAGGTGACCAATGGTTGGTCGACTCAATGCTTGAAGCACTTGAGGTGAGATATCAGAAGGCCCTGGCCCCATTAACGTTCGATGTGGTGGATAAAAGCTATCGATAGTAGAAGTATTTGTTAAGTTAGACATGTAAATCCCTTACGTTAATGGTGTTGATATTCCACCCTAAAGCAAATCGAACATGTCAGCAATTAGCCTTAGGTCTTGAGGTCAAACCACTGTCACATAATTGTTAAAATTATTTTTAAATTATCTCAAGTTACCAATTGACATTGTGAGCGCAAACACGTTCAATGAAATGGCTATCTAGCAGAAGAGGAGCACTGCCCAGGCAGGTGTTTTGTGGAACCGCATTTCCGATACAAAGCATTTATGGGGAGCAGTGCCGAGATAATAAAAGGATGCTGGACCTTTATTATCGGTTGAGCGGGCTGAATCCCGGCAACTGTCACCATTTCTATATGGTGAAGAGCTTCTGAGGTTACTATTCACATAATTCCTCTCTTTTTGCTCTAAAACTCTCTTCGAAAAACATTGGACGTTGGATTACCCAACCGTAATTTTATTTTAGGAAGTCGTGGGAGATATATCGTGAGTGCATCTAATGTAGCTGGTTCTTTTAATGTCGCTAAGTTTGGTGGTACAAGTGTTGCCAACTTTGAAGCAATGAGCCGTTGTGCTGCCATTATTGAAAACAACTCAAATACCAAGTTAGTCGTAAGTTCTGCGTGTTCAGGTGTAACCAATTTACTTGTCGAACTGGCAAACGGTGTGCAAGACAAAACTCGCCGTCAGGAAGTAATGACCCAGTTGACGGACATCCATAATGCAATTCTTGACCAACTTGCTGACCCAATCAGCGTCGAAAAAGAAGTTCACTCCATTCTTGACGACATTGCGAGCGCTGCTGAGGCTGCGTCATTTCAAACAAGCACTAAGCTAACCGATCACTTGGTCGCATGTGGTGAATTGATGTCGACACACCTTCTTGCTCAAATACTTCGTGAACGCGGTACACCGGCGGTTCGTTTCGATATCAGAGAAGTGATGCGCACCAATGATGACTTCGGAAAAGCAGAACCTCAGCTTGAAGATATTTCAGTATTAGCGAAAGAGAAACTGATTCCACTGTGCCAACAACAAGTTGTAGTTACACAAGGCTTTATTGGTGCAGATAGTGACGGTAATACAACAACCTTAGGTCGTGGTGGTAGTGATTACTCAGCTGCGCTCATTGCTGAATCAGTACAAGCGATTGGCTTAGAAATTTGGACAGATGTTCCTGGCATCTACACCACCGACCCTCGTATTGCTCCTAAGGCTTCTCCAATCCCAGAAATCAGCTTCAGTGAAGCCTCTGAGATGGCAAACTTTGGAGCGAAGATCCTGCACCCATCGACGCTAGTTCCTGCATTACGTCACCAAATTCCGGTGTTTGTCGGCTCTTCAAAAGCACCAGAACTAGGTGGAACTTGGATCCGTCAACAGGTGGAAAGCTCTCCACTGTTCAGAGCCCTGGCCCTTCGCTGCAACCAAACCATGGTTACGCTGCGTAGCGCTAATATGTTCCATGCTTACGGTTTCCTTGCGAAAGTATTCGAGATCCTTGCTAAACATAAGATCTCCGTTGATCTTATCACTACCTCGGAGATCAGTGTTTCACTTACCCTAGATCAAACTGATACATCTGGTGGTGCTCCTGAATTACCAGAAGCAGCACGTCTTGAGCTAGAAGAACTGTGTTCAGTCGATGTAGAACATGACCTATGTTTGGTGGCATTGATTGGTAATAACATGAGTGAAAGTAAAGGCTACGCTAAGCAAGTATTCAGCACCCTTGAAGATTTCAACCTGCGCATGATTTGTTACGGAGCAAGCCCTCATAACTTATGCTTCCTGCTCAATGAGTCAGTCTCTAAACAGGCAATTCAAAAGCTACATCAAGAGCTCTTCGAATAAGGTAATAATGAATTAAGAAGAGTTCAACGCTCAAAGTACAGAGACAAAAAGGGTTGCAATTAAGCAACCCTTTTCCTTTCTAGTTTGACAACTAACTCGCTGATTTAATGCCTAATTAATATTTGGACCTAACCACTTCTCAGCTTCCAACATATCCCAACCTTTACGGCCCGCATAGCTGTCTACTTGATCTTGTTGGATCTGAGCAATCGCAAAGTATCGAGAATCTGGGTGAGAGAAGTACATCCCTGATACCGAAGCACCTGGCCACATCGCGTAGCTAGAAGTCAGTGACATATCGATGGTTTTCTCGACATCCATCAACTCCCACAACGTGCCCTTCTCTGTATGCTCAGGACAAGCAGGATAACCAGGAGCAGGACGAATACCTTGGTATTTCTCTCGAATAAGATCATCGTTAGATAAGTCTTCATCTGGAGCGTAACCCCAAATGTCCTTTCGCACCTCTTGGTGTAGGTATTCAGCAAACGCTTCCGCTAGTCGGTCAGCCACAGCCTGAATCATGATGGCATTATAGTCATCACCATTGGCCTTATATTCATCCGCTAGCTCACGCTCACCAATACCACCTGTCACAGCAAAACCACCAATCCAGTCTGCTTTGCCGCTTTCTTTTGGAGCGATGTAATCTGACAAACAGTAGTTAAAGCCTTTAGGCTTCTCAGTCTGCTGGCGAAGATTATGCAGAACTTTTAGAACTTCAGTACGAGACTCGTCGGTATACACCTCAATGTCATCACCAACACTGTTGGCTGGGAACATCGCGCACATACCACGGGCTTCAAGTAACTTCTCTTTCTCTACACGATCCAGTAACTCGTTCGCATCTTTGAATAAACGTTTTGCCTCTTCGCCCACCTCTTCGTGGTCAAGGATAGCTGGGTACTTACCGACTAATGACCATGTCATGAAGAATGGTGTCCAGTCGATATAGTTACGCAGTGTTGCCACATCAAAATCATTGAATACATGCACACCCGGTTTAGCTGGTGCTGGCGGAGTATATGCGTCCCAATCAATCGCCACTTTATTTGCGCGAGCTTGCTCTAGTGTCACTGGCTTAGTGCGAGGCTTCTTACGATTGTGTTGATCGCGAACGCGCTCATAGTCTAAGTCCAACTTCTCAACGAAGGCAGGTTTTAACTCTTCAGAAAGCAATGAGGTACATACGCCTACCGCACGAGATGCGTTATTAACGTAAACCACAGGTTCTGAATAATTCTGCTCAATTTTAACAGCAGTATGCGCCTTAGATGTCGTAGCGCCACCAATCAATAATGGTAGCTTAAAGCCTTGTCTTTCCATCTCTTTGGCAACATGTACCATTTCATCAAGGGATGGAGTAATCAGACCCGACAGGCCAATAATATCGACATTTTCTTCTTTCGCGACTTTGAGAATCTTTTCACATGAAACCATCACACCTAAGTCAATGATGTCATAGTTATTACACTGAAGAACGACGCCAACAATGTTCTTACCAATATCATGAACATCGCCCTTAACTGTCGCGAGAAGGATCTTACCGTTACTCGCGCCGACTTCTTTGGATGCATTAATGAACGGCTCCAAGTGGGCTACAGCTTGCTTCATTACACGGGCTGATTTAACAACTTGAGGAAGGAACATCTTACCTGCACCAAACAAATCGCCAACCACATTCATACCGTCCATTAACGGACCTTCAATTACCTCAATTGGACGAGCGGAATTGACACGTGCTTCTTCAGTATCTTCAACGATGAAGTCAGTAATACCTTTGACCAAAGAGTGCTCTAAACGCTTCTCTACAGGCCAAGTACGCCACTCGAGTGCTGATTTATCTTCAACCTTACCAACAGCTCGTTCTAGATACTCGGTTGCCATATCCAGCAAGCGTTCCGTAGAGTCTTCACGACGGTTTAGTACCACATCTTCAACAGCATCACGCAAGTCTTCTGGTACATTATCGTAAATTTCCAACTGACCAGCGTTTACGATGCCCATATCCATACCATTTTTAAAACAGTGATATAGGAAGACAGCGTGGATTGCCTCACGAACGTAGTTGTTACCTCGGAATGAGAATGACACGTTCGATACACCACCCGAGATCATCGCATGAGGTAGATCGCGTTTGATATCGCCTACCGCATCGATGAAATCAACTGCATAGTTGTTGTGCTCTTCAATACCCGTCGCCACTGCGAAGATGTTCGGGTCAAAAATAATATCTTCAGGTGGGAAGCCAACCTCATCAACAAGAATGTTGTAAGCATTGGTACAGATTTCGACTTTACGTTCGCGTGTATCAGCCTGACCAACTTCATCAAATGCCATCACGATGACAGCTGCACCATAGCGACGAACCAACTTAGCTTGCTCGACGAACTTCTCTTTGCCTTCTTTTAGAGAGATGGAGTTAACGATACCTTTACCCTGAATACATTTCAGACCAGCTTCGATAACCTCCCACTTTGATGAATCGACCATCACTGGGACTTTTGAAATCTCTGGCTCAGAGGCACATAGATTAAGGAATTTAACCATGCACGCTTCAGCGTCTAGCATCCCTTCATCCATGTTGATATCAATGATCTGAGCGCCGTTTTCGACTTGCTCTCGAGCTACGCTCAATGCTTCGTCGTAAAGCTCTTCTTTAATCAAACGCTTGAAACGTGCAGAGCCAGTAACGTTAGTACGCTCACCTACGTTTACAAACAAAGATTCTTTAGCAATAGTCAGAGGTTCTAAACCGGATAAACGACACGACACAGGTAGGTCTGGCAATTGGCGGGGAGCTACGCCTTTAACTGCTACCGCCATTTGGCGAATATGCTCTGGCGTCGTACCACAACAGCCACCAATCAAGTTCAAGAAGCCACTTTCAGCCCACTCTTTAACGTGTTCAGCCATATCTTCAGGTGAAAGGTCATACTCGCCAAATGCGTTAGGCAAACCTGCATTAGGGTGAGCGGAAACATAGCTCTCTGAAATACGGGACATCTCACCAACATACTCACGTAACTCATCAGGCCCTAGTGCACAGTTCAATCCAAACGAGATAGGTTTAACATGACGAAGTGCATTATAGAAAGCCTCCGTTGTCTGCCCTGAAAGCGTACGACCTGATGCATCAGTAATGGTACCGGAGATCATGACAGGTAAAGTGATGCCAACTTCTTCGAAGACAGATTCAACCGCAAAGGCACAAGCTTTGGCATTGAGTGTATCGAAAATGGTTTCGATAAGAATAAGGTCAGAGCCACCTTTAATCAGTGCACGAGTCGATTCAGAGTAAGCCACGACTAGTTCGTCAAAGCTCACATTACGATAGCCTGGATCATTTACATCTGGAGAGATAGAACAAGTGCGGTTTGTTGGGCCTAATACGCCAGCAACAAAACGAGGTTTTTCAGGAGTCTTTGCAGTCCATTCATCAGCAGCTTCACGTGCTAGCTTGGCTGCGGCAAAGTTAATTTCTTCACTAAGGCTTTCCATATCGTAGTCGGCCATAGCAATGGTTGTAGCGTTGAAAGTATTGGTTTCAAGGATATCAGCCCCAGCTTCCAAGTATTGCGAATGAATATCTTTGATAAGCTTAGGTTGTGTAAGCACCAAAAGGTCATTGTTACCCTTTAAGTCACTATGCCAATCCGCAAAGCGTTCACCACGATAGTCTTGCTCTTCCAATTTATAATCCTGAATCATGGTACCCATACCACCATCAATCAGTAAAATTCGTTGCTTTAACAGAGCGTCAATCTTTTGCCTTACATTACTTCCCACGGTACAACCTCATTCCTTTAATTATGCTTCCATCCTATCACACATTAAAAAGGAGTCTAGACGTCTAAATGAGGAAATTGATTACCGAGTCCTGACAAAAAGTGTTTGCTATTTGAGCATGAGACAACGAAAATTCATATTCATACTTTGTTACATGTTGGTACCCCAATGTCGGTCTATTACACCTTATGCTTCTTGTCTGCTGCAGCCATGCTTATTGCTTTTGTTAATAGCAAAATTGGTAAAATGCAAACAACCATCGCCATCACAGCAGGCTCAATGATGCTGTCTCTTTTAATTATCATTGCGGGCCAAAACAACTGGTTCCAGTTGGCCGACATTGCTTCTGAAACGGTTGCCAGTATCAACTTTGAAGACTTCCTACTTAAAGGGATATTAGGCTTCTTACTATTCGCAGGCGGTTTAGGGATAAAACTACCAAACCTAAAAGACCAAAAGTGGGAAATCACAGTACTCGCACTCGGTGCGACTCTATTCTCGACCTTCTTTATTGGTTTTGTTCTTTATGGATTCTGTCAGTTCATCGGCATCCAATTCGATCTCATATACTGCTTACTGTTCGGTTCTCTTATCTCCCCTACCGACCCAATCGCTGTTTTAGCCATAGTAAAGAAACTCGATGCACCGAAACGAATCTCAACTCAGATTGAAGGTGAGTCGCTATTTAACGATGGTTTTGGCTTGGTAATCTTCGTAACTCTATTCACCATTGCGTTTGGCACAGAAGCACCGACAGTTGGCAGCGTGACCATGCTATTTGTCCAAGAGGCTATTGGCGGTATCGTTTATGGTTTTGCATTAGGTCTTATATTCCACTACCTAATCAGTAATACTGATGACCACTCAATGGAATTGCTACTCACCATTGGTGTGCCAACCGCAGGTTATGCTTTTGCTGAAGTTCTCCACGTATCAGGTCCATTAGCTATGGTGGTATCAGGTATCATGATTGGTAACTGGACTCGCTTTATCGGCTTCTCAAAAGAGAGTGAAGACCACTTAGACCACTTCTGGGAATTGATAGACGAGTTCTTAAATGGCGTATTGTTCTTATTGATTGGTATGTCGATGCTGCTGTTCAAATTCCACCAAGAAGACTGGATCTTAATGGCGTTCGCCGTTCCTCTAGTATTGAGTGCGCGCTACCTAAGTGTTTTCTTGTCATACATTGGATTTAAGCGCTTTAGAACTTACAACCCATGGTCAATTAAGATTCTAACTTGGGGTGGCTTACGTGGCGGCTTAGCGCTAGCAATGGCTCTTTCAATCCCTTCAGGTATCTGGGTAATTGAAGATAAGGCGATAGATGTTAAAGAAATCATCCTTGTCATGACCTATGCCGTTGTAGTGTTCTCAATCCTGGTTCAAGGCTCAACGATTACTCCGATGATAGAAAAAGCTAAACAAGCTGAAAAAGAGTTAGATTAACAATCATATGATAAACAGAGGCCGCTTGTATAAGCGGCCTTTTTTGTACCTGTTCTCTACCAACGTTCCTACCTTAGGTTGTCTCAGATCCCATCAGCATGAGAGAGCCCAATACAACGGCTAAGCTCCCATGATTATCTAATCGAACTGCACATTTAAGATACAAAAACTCAATATAGTATCTTTGCCGAAATAGTCAGATCAGTTACGAAAAATACCGAGGCTATCAGTAGTAATTTAAAAGTAGTGGAGCCGCTACCTAGAAAAACAATTTAGCCGAATGCTTTGAAGCAAACTAAAAGCATTTCATGACTCGAGGGGCCCCAGGTCATGCTTAAAGACCTGACGATCATATTTACAGAAAAGCTATAGGTAGGTGGGCTAACCTATCGATAAGACACTCTTCTAAAAACTACAGCCTGCTAGTTTATTAAGATGCGACTTTAGAGAAGTCGAGAGGTCATAGCTATCTCAACACTTACTTTATAGTTGAAGACACCAATGAAATTAAAAGGCCAAACGCGCCGGGATTTCAGCTAAAGCATAAGATTGTAGATTGGAGGGGAGTTAACCTGAGGTAGTCTCTGTGATCTTGGAATAACCTTGCAGCAGAACGAGCGTAAAGACCCTGCACTTCTGAAGTGGCTTCTGATATAACACTTCCAGAAAGCAAAAAGGCTCTAGCATTTCTGCTAGAGCCTTTTAATGTGGCAGGGGTGGAGAGATTCGAACTCCCAACACGCGGATTTGGAATCCGCTGCTCTGCCAATTGGAGCTACACCCCTAAAATTTTTTGTACTTTAGATTCGAAAAAACCTCGCACTAGGCGAGGTTATCGAATAAGTGGCGGAGTGGACGGGACTCGAACCCGCGACCCCCGGCGTGACAGGCCGGTATTCTAACCAACTGAACTACCACTCCGCAGTGGACTACTTGTCGTCGCTGACAAGTCGTTCATAATTTAAAGCCTGGCGATGTCCTACTCTCACATGGGGAAGCCCCACACTACCATCGGCGCTATTGTGTTTCACTTCTGAGTTCGGCATGGAATCAGGTGGGTCCACAATGCTATGGTCGCCAAGCAAATTTTAAAATTCGGAAAGCTGTTTCTGTTCTCTCAAACTCATTCAAGCGTTTGTATCTTTGAGTCCATCAAAACCCCTTGGGTGTTGTATGGTTAAGCCTCACGGGCAATTAGTACAGGTTAGCTCAACGCCTCACAGCGCTTACACACCCTGCCTATCAACGTTCTAGTCTTGAACAACCCTTTAGGACGCTTAAAGCGTCAGGGAAAACTCATCTCAGGGCTCGCTTCCCGCTTAGATGCTTTCAGCGGTTATCGATTCCGAACTTAGCTACCGGGCAATGCCATTGGCATGACAACCCGAACACCAGAGGTTCGTCCACTCCGGTCCTCTCGTACTAGGAGCAGCCCCCTTCAATTTTCCAACGCCCACGGCAGATAGGGACCGAACTGTCTCACGACGTTCTAAACCCAGCTCGCGTACCACTTTAAATGGCGAACAGCCATACCCTTGGGACCGACTTCAGCCCCAGGATGTGATGAGCCGACATCGAGGTGCCAAACACCGCCGTCGATATGAACTCTTGGGCGGTATCAGCCTGTTATCCCCGGAGTACCTTTTATCCGTTGAGCGATGGCCCTTCCATTCAGAACCACCGGATCACTATGACCTGCTTTCGCACCTGCTCGAATTGTCATTCTCGCAGTCAAGCGGGCTTATGCCATTGCACTAACCTCACGATGTCCAACCGTGATTAGCCCACCTTCGTGCTCCTCCGTTACTCTTTGGGAGGAGACCGCCCCAGTCAAACTACCCACCAGGCACTGTCCGTAACCCCGATTCAGGGGCCAACGTTAGAACATCAACACTACAAGGGTGGTATTTCAAGGACGACTCCACCACATCTGGCGACGCGGTTTCAAAGTCTCCCACCTATCCTACACATGTAGGGTCAATGTTCAGTGCCAAGCTGTAGTAAAGGTTCACGGGGTCTTTCCGTCTAGCCGCGGGTACACTGCATCTTCACAGCGATTTCAATTTCACTGAGTCTCGGGTGGAGACAGCGTGGCCATCATTACGCCATTCGTGCAGGTCGGAACTTACCCGACAAGGAATTTCGCTACCTTAGGACCGTTATAGTTACGGCCGCCGTTTACCGGGGCTTCGATCAAGAGCTTCGACCGAAGTCTAACCCCATCAATTAACCTTCCGGCACCGGGCAGGCGTCACACCGTATACGTCATCTTACGATTTTGCACAGTGCTGTGTTTTTAATAAACAGTTGCAGCCACCTGGTATCTGCGACTCTCGTCTGCTCCATCCGCAAGGGACTTCACTGATAAGAGCGTACCTTCTCCCGAAGTTACGGTACCATTTTGCCTAGTTCCTTCACCCGAGTTCTCTCAAGCGCCTTGGTATTCTCTACCCGACCACCTGTGTCGGTTTGGGGTACGATTCCTTACAATCTGAAGCTTAGAGGCTTTTCCTGGAAGCATGGCATCAATGACTTCACTACCGTAGTAGCTCGACATCGTATCTCAGCGTTAAGAAGAACCGGATTTACCTAATTCTTCCGCCTACGTACTTGAACCTGGACAACCGTCGCCAGGCCCACCTAGCCTTCTCCGTCCCCCCATCGCAATTGTAAGAAGTACGGGAATATTAACCCGTTTCCCATCGACTACGCCTTTCGGCCTCGCCTTAGGGGTCGACTTACCCTGCCCCGATTAACGTTGGACAGGAACCCTTGGTCTTCCGGCGAGGGAGTTTTTCACTCCCTTTATCGTTACTCATGTCAGCATTCGCACTTCTGATACCTCCAGCAGCCCTTACAGACCACCTTCAACGGCTTACAGAACGCTCCCCTACCCCACACACATAAGTGTGTAGCCGCAGCTTCGGTGTATAGCTTAGCCCCGTTACATCTTCCGCGCAGGCCGACTCGACCAGTGAGCTATTACGCTTTCTTTAAATGATGGCTGCTTCTAAGCCAACATCCTGGCTGTCTGAGCCTTCCCACATCGTTTCCCACTTAGCTATACTTTGGGACCTTAGCTGGCGGTCTGGGTTGTTTCCCTCTCCACGACGGACGTTAGCACCCGCCGTGTGTCTCCCGGATAGTACTTACTGGTATTCGGAGTTTGCAAAGGGTTGGTAAGTCGGGATGACCCCCTAGCCTTAACAGTGCTCTACCCCCAGTAGTATTCGTCCGAGGCGCTACCTAAATAGCTTTCGGGGAGAACCAGCTATCTCCAGGTTTGATTGGCCTTTCACCCCTAGCCACAAGTCATCCGCTAATTTTTCAACATTAGTCGGTTCGGTCCTCCAGTTGATGTTACTCAACCTTCAACCTGCCCATGGCTAGATCACCTGGTTTCGGGTCTAATCCTAGCAACTGTACGCCCAGTTAAGACTCGGTTTCCCTACGGCTCCCCTAAACGGTTAACCTTGCTACTAAAATTAAGTCGCTGACCCATTATACAAAAGGTACGCAGTCACACCACGAAGGTGCTCCTACTGCTTGTACGTACACGGTTTCAGGTTCTATTTCACTCCCCTCACAGGGGTTCTTTTCGCCTTTCCCTCACGGTACTGGTTCACTATCGGTCAGTCAGTAGTATTTAGCCTTGGAGGATGGTCCCCCCATATTCAGACAGGATATCACGTGTCCCGCCCTACTCGTTTTCACTGATGATGAGATGTCGACTACGGGGCTATCACCCTTTATTGCGGCACTTTCCAGAGCCTTCGTCTGTCTCATTAAAAGCTTAAGGGCTAATCCAATTTCGCTCGCCGCTACTTTCGGAATCTCGGTTGATTTCTCTTCCTCGGGGTACTTAGATGTTTCAGTTCCCCCGGTTTGCCTCTTGCTGCTATGTATTCACAACAAGATACTTACTTATGTAAGTGGGTTTCCCCATTCGGAAATCCCAGACTCAAATGACTTTTACTGTCTAATCTGGGCTTATCGCAAGTTAATACGTCCTTCATCGCCTCTGACTGCCAAGGCATCCACCGTGTACGCTTAGTCACTTAACCATACAACCCGAAGAGGTCTTTATGTATGGTAAACAACCAAGGTTTTGGTTGTAATAAGAAGGGTTAGTTCTTATTACGTGTTTGCCGGACTCAATTTTGAATACAAGACACTTGAATGTGTTTGTGTTGTGTTTATCTAAAAGATAAACATTGAGAACTTTTAATTTGATTAACTCGTAGAGTTAATCAGTCAGCTTTCCAAATTGTTAAAGAGCTTGATTCAACTTTCTATTTAAAGAAAAGAACCATTTTTAAAGATTCTACTTTCTATTCTAAAGAAATAAGAACACTTAAAGATGGTGGAGCTATGCGGGATCGAACCGCAGACCTCCTGCGTGCAAGGCAGGCGCTCTCCCAGCTGAGCTATAGCCCCATCTAAGTCGATATTGGTGGGTCTGAGTGGACTTGAACCACCGACCTCCCGCTTATCAGGCGAGCGCTCTAACCAGCTGAGCTACAGACCCAATATCGTCTCTTTGACTTTCTAAACCGTATCAATCTGTGTGGACACTTATCGTGAACATCTTCGTATAAGGAGGTGATCCAGCCCCAGGTTCCCCTAGGGCTACCTTGTTACGACTTCACCCCAGTCATGAACCACAAAGTGGTGAGCGTCCTCCCGAAGGTTAAACTACCCACTTCTTTTGCAGCCCACTCCCATGGTGTGACGGGCGGTGTGTACAAGGCCCGGGAACGTATTCACCGTAGCATTCTGATCTACGATTACTAGCGATTCCGACTTCATGGAGTCGAGTTGCAGACTCCAATCCGGACTACGACGCACTTTTTGGGATTCGCTCACTCTCGCAAGTTCGCCGCCCTCTGTATGCGCCATTGTAGCACGTGTGTAGCCCTACTCGTAAGGGCCATGATGACTTGACGTCGTCCCCACCTTCCTCCGGTTTATCACCGGCAGTCTCCCTGGAGTTCCCGACATTACTCGCTGGCAAACAAGGATAAGGGTTGCGCTCGTTGCGGGACTTAACCCAACATTTCACAACACGAGCTGACGACAGCCATGCAGCACCTGTCTCAGAGCTCCCGAAGGCACACCTGCGTCTCCGCTGGCTTCTCTGGATGTCAAGAGTAGGTAAGGTTCTTCGCGTTGCATCGAATTAAACCACATGCTCCACCGCTTGTGCGGGCCCCCGTCAATTCATTTGAGTTTTAATCTTGCGACCGTACTCCCCAGGCGGTCTACTTAACGCGTTAGCTCCGAAAGCCACGGCTCAAGGCCACAACCTCCAAGTAGACATCGTTTACGGCGTGGACTACCAGGGTATCTAATCCTGTTTGCTCCCCACGCTTTCGCATCTGAGTGTCAGTATCTGTCCAGGGGGCCGCCTTCGCCACTGGTATTCCTTCAGATCTCTACGCATTTCACCGCTACACCTGAAATTCTACCCCCCTCTACAGTACTCTAGTTCACCAGTTTCAAATGCAGTTCCGAGGTTGAGCCCCGGGCTTTCACATCTGACTTAATGAACCACCTGCATGCGCTTTACGCCCAGTAATTCCGATTAACGCTCGCACCCTCCGTATTACCGCGGCTGCTGGCACGGAGTTAGCCGGTGCTTCTTCTGTTGCTAACGTCAAGAGATGCCGCTATTAACGACACCCCCTTCCTCACAACTGAAAGTACTTTACAACCCGAAGGCCTTCTTCATACACGCGGCATGGCTGCATCAGGCTTTCGCCCATTGTGCAATATTCCCCACTGCTGCCTCCCGTAGGAGTCTGGACCGTGTCTCAGTTCCAGTGTGGCTGATCATCCTCTCAGACCAGCTAGGGATCGTCGCCTTGGTGAGCCATTACCTCACCAACTAGCTAATCCCACCTAGGCATATCTTGACGCGAGAGGCCCGAAGGTCCCCCTCTTTGGCCCGTAGGCATTATGCGGTATTAGCCATCGTTTCCAATGGTTATCCCCCACATCAAGGCAATTTCCTAGGCATTACTCACCCGTCCGCCGCTCGACGCCGTTATCGTTCCCCGAAGGTTCAGATAACTCGTTTCCGCTCGACTTGCATGTGTTAGGCCTGCCGCCAGCGTTCAATCTGAGCCATGATCAAACTCTTCAATTTAAGATTTTGGTGACTCAATGAATACTGATTACATTACATAGTAATGTTGAATTGACTGTGCCGAATCTTATGATTCGAATTGGTCACTCAGTTCATTGAAATCAAGTTGAAACCGAAGTTTCACATTTGCCTTTGCTTTTAAAAAGCGAAAACAAATTTGGTGATATTCATCAACGAGTGCCCACACAGATTGATAGGTTTAAATTGTTAAAGAGCTTTGCTATCAACGCTTTAGCGTCGAAGCGGATGCGTATAATACGCGATTGACTGTTGAAGTCAACATAAAACTCTAAGTTTATTTAGAACTTTATGGTGACTTGCTTAGATTCTAAGCAAAGTCGAAATTAAAGCCTGGCGATGTCCTACTCTCACATGGGGAAGCCCCACACTACCATCGGCGCTATTGTGTTTCACTTCTGAGTTCGGCATGGAATCAGGTGGGTCCACAATGCTATGGTCGCCAAGCAAATTTTAAAATTCGGAAAGCTGTTTCTGTTCTCTCAAACTCATTCAAGCGTTTGTATCTTATGAGTCCATCAAAACCCCTTGGGTGTTGTATGGTTAAGCCTCACGGGCAATTAGTACAGGTTAGCTCAACGCCTCACAGCGCTTACACACCCTGCCTATCAACGTTCTAGTCTTGAACAACCCTTTAGGACGCTTAAAGCGTCAGGGAAAACTCATCTCAGGGCTCGCTTCCCGCTTAGATGCTTTCAGCGGTTATCGATTCCGAACTTAGCTACCGGGCAATGCCATTGGCATGACAACCCGAACACCAGAGGTTCGTCCACTCCGGTCCTCTCGTACTAGGAGCAGCCCCCTTCAATTTTCCAACGCCCACGGCAGATAGGGACCGAACTGTCTCACGACGTTCTAAACCCAGCTCGCGTACCACTTTAAATGGCGAACAGCCATACCCTTGGGACCGACTTCAGCCCCAGGATGTGATGAGCCGACATCGAGGTGCCAAACACCGCCGTCGATATGAACTCTTGGGCGGTATCAGCCTGTTATCCCCGGAGTACCTTTTATCCGTTGAGCGATGGCCCTTCCATTCAGAACCACCGGATCACTATGACCTGCTTTCGCACCTGCTCGAATTGTCATTCTCGCAGTCAAGCGGGCTTATGCCATTGCACTAACCTCACGATGTCCAACCGTGATTAGCCCACCTTCGTGCTCCTCCGTTACTCTTTGGGAGGAGACCGCCCCAGTCAAACTACCCACCAGGCACTGTCCGTAACCCCGATTCAGGGGCCAACGTTAGAACATCAACACTACAAGGGTGGTATTTCAAGGACGACTCCACCACATCTGGCGACGCGGTTTCAAAGTCTCCCACCTATCCTACACATGTAGGGTCAATGTTCAGTGCCAAGCTGTAGTAAAGGTTCACGGGGTCTTTCCGTCTAGCCGCGGGTACACTGCATCTTCACAGCGATTTCAATTTCACTGAGTCTCGGGTGGAGACAGCGTGGCCATCATTACGCCATTCGTGCAGGTCGGAACTTACCCGACAAGGAATTTCGCTACCTTAGGACCGTTATAGTTACGGCCGCCGTTTACCGGGGCTTCGATCAAGAGCTTCGACCGAAGTCTAACCCCATCAATTAACCTTCCGGCACCGGGCAGGCGTCACACCGTATACGTCATCTTACGATTTTGCACAGTGCTGTGTTTTTAATAAACAGTTGCAGCCACCTGGTATCTGCGACTCTCGTCTGCTCCATCCGCAAGGGACTTCACTGATAAGAGCGTACCTTCTCCCGAAGTTACGGTACCATTTTGCCTAGTTCCTTCACCCGAGTTCTCTCAAGCGCCTTGGTATTCTCTACCCGACCACCTGTGTCGGTTTGGGGTACGATTCCTTACAATCTGAAGCTTAGAGGCTTTTCCTGGAAGCATGGCATCAATGACTTCACTACCGTAGTAGCTCGACATCGTATCTCAGCGTTAAGAAGAACCGGATTTACCTAATTCTTCCGCCTACGTACTTGAACCTGGACAACCGTCGCCAGGCCCACCTAGCCTTCTCCGTCCCCCCATCGCAATTGTAAGAAGTACGGGAATATTAACCCGTTTCCCATCGACTACGCCTTTCGGCCTCGCCTTAGGGGTCGACTTACCCTGCCCCGATTAACGTTGGACAGGAACCCTTGGTCTTCCGGCGAGGGAGTTTTTCACTCCCTTTATCGTTACTCATGTCAGCATTCGCACTTCTGATACCTCCAGCAGCCCTTACAGACCACCTTCAACGGCTTACAGAACGCTCCCCTACCCCACGCACATAAGTGCGTAGCCGCAGCTTCGGTGTATAGCTTAGCCCCGTTACATCTTCCGCGCAGGCCGACTCGACCAGTGAGCTATTACGCTTTCTTTAAATGATGGCTGCTTCTAAGCCAACATCCTGGCTGTCTGAGCCTTCCCACATCGTTTCCCACTTAGCTATACTTTGGGACCTTAGCTGGCGGTCTGGGTTGTTTCCCTCTCCACGACGGACGTTAGCACCCGCCGTGTGTCTCCCGGATAGTACTTACTGGTATTCGGAGTTTGCAAAGGGTTGGTAAGTCGGGATGACCCCCTAGCCTTAACAGTGCTCTACCCCCAGTAGTATTCGTCCGAGGCGCTACCTAAATAGCTTTCGGGGAGAACCAGCTATCTCCAGGTTTGATTGGCCTTTCACCCCTAGCCACAAGTCATCCGCTAATTTTTCAACATTAGTCGGTTCGGTCCTCCAGTTGATGTTACTCAACCTTCAACCTGCCCATGGCTAGATCACCTGGTTTCGGGTCTAATCCTAGCAACTGTACGCCCAGTTAAGACTCGGTTTCCCTACGGCTCCCCTAAACGGTTAACCTTGCTACTAAAATTAAGTCGCTGACCCATTATACAAAAGGTACGCAGTCACACCACGAAGGTGCTCCTACTGCTTGTACGTACACGGTTTCAGGTTCTATTTCACTCCCCTCACAGGGGTTCTTTTCGCCTTTCCCTCACGGTACTGGTTCACTATCGGTCAGTCAGTAGTATTTAGCCTTGGAGGATGGTCCCCCCATATTCAGACAGGATATCACGTGTCCCGCCCTACTCGTTTTCACTGATGATGAGATGTCGACTACGGGGCTATCACCCTTTATTGCGGCACTTTCCAGAGCCTTCGTCTGTCTCATTAAAAGCTTAAGGGCTAATCCAATTTCGCTCGCCGCTACTTTCGGAATCTCGGTTGATTTCTCTTCCTCGGGGTACTTAGATGTTTCAGTTCCCCCGGTTTGCCTCTTGCTGCTATGTATTCACAACAAGATACTTACTTATGTAAGTGGGTTTCCCCATTCGGAAATCCCAGACTCAAATGACTTTTACTGTCTAATCTGGGCTTATCGCAAGTTAATACGTCCTTCATCGCCTCTGACTGCCAAGGCATCCACCGTGTACGCTTAGTCACTTAACCATACAACCCGAAGAGGTCTTTATGTATGGTAAACAACCAAGGTTTTTGGTTGTAATAAGAAGGGTTAGTTCTTATTACGTGTTTGCCGGACTCAATGTGATTCAAATTAGATTTGAATCGAATACAAGACACTTGAATGTGTTTGTGTTGTGTTTATCTAAAAGATAAACATTGAGAACTTTTAATTTGATTAACTCTAAGAGTTAATCAGTCAGCTTTCCAAATTGTTAAAGAGCTAATCACTTCGTAATGAAGTAACCATTTTTAAAAGCACTATTGAAAATGCACTTAAAGATGGTATCCCGTAGGGGAGTCGAACCCCTGTTACCGCCGTGAAAGGGCGGTGTCCTAGGCCTCTAGACGAACGGGACACTGGATTGAAGAACTTGGGAGTTCTTCGTCTCTTTACTTTCTAAACCGTATCAATCTGTGTGGACACTTATCGTGAATATCTTCGTATAAGGAGGTGATCCAGCCCCAGGTTCCCCTAGGGCTACCTTGTTACGACTTCACCCCAGTCATGAACCACAAAGTGGTGAGCGTCCTCCCGAAGGTTAAACTACCCACTTCTTTTGCAGCCCACTCCCATGGTGTGACGGGCGGTGTGTACAAGGCCCGGGAACGTATTCACCGTAGCATTCTGATCTACGATTACTAGCGATTCCGACTTCATGGAGTCGAGTTGCAGACTCCAATCCGGACTACGACGCACTTTTTGGGATTCGCTCACTCTCGCAAGTTTGCAGCCCTCTGTATGCGCCATTGTAGCACGTGTGTAGCCCTACTCGTAAGGGCCATGATGACTTGACGTCGTCCCCACCTTCCTCCGGTTTATCACCGGCAGTCTCCCTGGAGTTCCCGACATTACTCGCTGGCAAACAAGGATAAGGGTTGCGCTCGTTGCGGGACTTAACCCAACATTTCACAACACGAGCTGACGACAGCCATGCAGCACCTGTCTCAGAGCTCCCGAAGGCACACCTGCGTCTCCGCTGGCTTCTCTGGATGTCAAGAGTAGGTAAGGTTCTTCGCGTTGCATCGAATTAAACCACATGCTCCACCGCTTGTGCGGGCCCCCGTCAATTCATTTGAGTTTTAATCTTGCGACCGTACTCCCCAGGCGGTCTACTTAACGCGTTAGCTCCGAAAGCCACGGCTCAAGGCCACAACCTCCAAGTAGACATCGTTTACGGCGTGGACTACCAGGGTATCTAATCCTGTTTGCTCCCCACGCTTTCGCATCTGAGTGTCAGTATCTGTCCAGGGGGCCGCCTTCGCCACTGGTATTCCTTCAGATCTCTACGCATTTCACCGCTACACCTGAAATTCTACCCCCCTCTACAGTACTCTAGTTCACCAGTTTCAAATGCAGTTCCGAGGTTGAGCCCCGGGCTTTCACATCTGACTTAATGAACCACCTGCATGCGCTTTACGCCCAGTAATTCCGATTAACGCTCGCACCCTCCGTATTACCGCGGCTGCTGGCACGGAGTTAGCCGGTGCTTCTTCTGTTGCTAACGTCAAGAGATGCCGCTATTAACGACACCCCCTTCCTCACAACTGAAAGTACTTTACAACCCGAAGGCCTTCTTCATACACGCGGCATGGCTGCATCAGGCTTTCGCCCATTGTGCAATATTCCCCACTGCTGCCTCCCGTAGGAGTCTGGACCGTGTCTCAGTTCCAGTGTGGCTGATCATCCTCTCAGACCAGCTAGGGATCGTCGCCTTGGTGAGCCATTACCTCACCAACTAGCTAATCCCACCTAGGCATATCTTGACGCGAGAGGCCCGAAGGTCCCCCTCTTTGGCCCGTAGGCGTTATGCGGTATTAGCCATCGTTTCCAATGGTTATCCCCCACATCAAGGCAATTTCCTAGGCATTACTCACCCGTCCGCCGCTCGACGCCGTTATCGTCCCCCGAAGGTTCAGATAACTCGTTTCCGCTCGACTTGCATGTGTTAGGCCTGCCGCCAGCGTTCAATCTGAGCCATGATCAAACTCTTCAATTTAAGATTTTGGTGACTCAATGAATACTGATTACATTACATAGTAATGTTGAATTGACTGTGCCGAATCTTACGATTCGAATTGGTCACTCAGTTCATTGAAATCAAGTTGAAACCGAAGTTTCATTTTTGATATTCATCAACGAGTGCCCACACAGATTGATAGGTTTAAATTGTTAAAGAGCTTTGCTATCAACGCTTTAGCGTCGAAGCGGATGCGTATAATACGCGATTGACTGTTGAAGTCAACATAAAACTCTAAGTTTATTTAGAACTTTATGGTGACTTGCTTAGATTCTAAGCAAAGTCGAAATTAAAGCCTGGCGATGTCCTACTCTCACATGGGGAAGCCCCACACTACCATCGGCGCTATTGTGTTTCACTTCTGAGTTCGGCATGGAATCAGGTGGGTCCACAATGCTATGGTCGCCAAGCAAATTTTAAAATTCGGAAAGCTGTTTCTGTTCTCTCAAACTCATTCAAGCGTTTGTATCATATGAGTCCATCAAAACCCCTTGGGTGTTGTATGGTTAAGCCTCACGGGCAATTAGTACAGGTTAGCTCAACGCCTCACAGCGCTTACACACCCTGCCTATCAACGTTCTAGTCTTGAACAACCCTTTAGGACACTTAAAGTGTCAGGGAAAACTCATCTCAGGGCTCGCTTCCCGCTTAGATGCTTTCAGCGGTTATCGATTCCGAACTTAGCTACCGGGCAATGCCATTGGCATGACAACCCGAACACCAGAGGTTCGTCCACTCCGGTCCTCTCGTACTAGGAGCAGCCCCCTTCAATTTTCCAACGCCCACGGCAGATAGGGACCGAACTGTCTCACGACGTTCTAAACCCAGCTCGCGTACCACTTTAAATGGCGAACAGCCATACCCTTGGGACCGACTTCAGCCCCAGGATGTGATGAGCCGACATCGAGGTGCCAAACACCGCCGTCGATATGAACTCTTGGGCGGTATCAGCCTGTTATCCCCGGAGTACCTTTTATCCGTTGAGCGATGGCCCTTCCATTCAGAACCACCGGATCACTATGACCTGCTTTCGCACCTGCTCGAATTGTCATTCTCGCAGTCAAGCGGGCTTATGCCATTGCACTAACCTCACGATGTCCAACCGTGATTAGCCCACCTTCGTGCTCCTCCGTTACTCTTTGGGAGGAGACCGCCCCAGTCAAACTACCCACCAGGCACTGTCCGTAACCCCGATTCAGGGGCCAACGTTAGAACATCAACACTACAAGGGTGGTATTTCAAGGACGACTCCACCACATCTGGCGACGCGGTTTCAAAGTCTCCCACCTATCCTACACATGTAGGGTCAATGTTCAGTGCCAAGCTGTAGTAAAGGTTCACGGGGTCTTTCCGTCTAGCCGCGGGTACACTGCATCTTCACAGCGATTTCAATTTCACTGAGTCTCGGGTGGAGACAGCGTGGCCATCATTACGCCATTCGTGCAGGTCGGAACTTACCCGACAAGGAATTTCGCTACCTTAGGACCGTTATAGTTACGGCCGCCGTTTACCGGGGCTTCGATCAAGAGCTTCGACCGAAGTCTAACCCCATCAATTAACCTTCCGGCACCGGGCAGGCGTCACACCGTATACGTCATCTTACGATTTTGCACAGTGCTGTGTTTTTAATAAACAGTTGCAGCCACCTGGTATCTGCGACTCTCGTCTGCTCCATCCGCAAGGGACTTCACTGATAAGAGCGTACCTTCTCCCGAAGTTACGGTACCATTTTGCCTAGTTCCTTCACCCGAGTTCTCTCAAGCGCCTTGGTATTCTCTACCCGACCACCTGTGTCGGTTTGGGGTACGATTCCTTACAATCTGAAGCTTAGAGGCTTTTCCTGGAAGCATGGCATCAATGACTTCACTACCGTAGTAGCTCGACATCGTATCTCAGCGTTAAGAAGAACCGGATTTACCTAATTCTTCCGCCTACGTACTTGAACCTGGACAACCGTCGCCAGGCCCACCTAGCCTTCTCCGTCCCCCCATCGCAATTGTAAGAAGTACGGGAATATTAACCCGTTTCCCATCGACTACGCCTTTCGGCCTCGCCTTAGGGGTCGACTTACCCTGCCCCGATTAACGTTGGACAGGAACCCTTGGTCTTCCGGCGAGGGAGTTTTTCACTCCCTTTATCGTTACTCATGTCAGCATTCGCACTTCTGATACCTCCAGCAGCCCTTACAGACCACCTTCAACGGCTTACAGAACGCTCCCCTACCCCACACACATAAGTGCGTAGCCGCAGCTTCGGTGTATAGCTTAGCCCCGTTACATCTTCCGCGCAGGCCGACTCGACCAGTGAGCTATTACGCTTTCTTTAAATGATGGCTGCTTCTAAGCCAACATCCTGGCTGTCTGAGCCTTCCCACATCGTTTCCCACTTAGCTATACTTTGGGACCTTAGCTGGCGGTCTGGGTTGTTTCCCTCTCCACGACGGACGTTAGCACCCGCCGTGTGTCTCCCGGATAGTACTTACTGGTATTCGGAGTTTGCAAAGGGTTGGTAAGTCGGGATGACCCCCTAGCCTTAACAGTGCTCTACCC
Organism: Vibrio chagasii; assembly: GCA_041879415.1. NCBI lineage: Bacteria > Pseudomonadati > Pseudomonadota > Gammaproteobacteria > Vibrionales > Vibrionaceae > Vibrio > Vibrio chagasii. The sequence goes on from CP090851.1 coordinate 2,664,416, forward strand.
CCAGTAGTATTCGTCCGAGGCGCTACCTAAATAGCTTTCGGGGAGAACCAGCTATCTCCAGGTTTGATTGGCCTTTCACCCCTAGCCACAAGTCATCCGCTAATTTTTCAACATTAGTCGGTTCGGTCCTCCAGTTGATGTTACTCAACCTTCAACCTGCCCATGGCTAGATCACCTGGTTTCGGGTCTAATCCTAGCAACTGTACGCCCAGTTAAGACTCGGTTTCCCTACGGCTCCCCTAAACGGTTAACCTTGCTACTAAAATTAAGTCGCTGACCCATTATACAAAAGGTACGCAGTCACACCACGAAGGTGCTCCTACTGCTTGTACGTACACGGTTTCAGGTTCTATTTCACTCCCCTCACAGGGGTTCTTTTCGCCTTTCCCTCACGGTACTGGTTCACTATCGGTCAGTCAGTAGTATTTAGCCTTGGAGGATGGTCCCCCCATATTCAGACAGGATATCACGTGTCCCGCCCTACTCGTTTTCACTGATGATGAGATGTCGACTACGGGGCTATCACCCTTTATTGCGGCACTTTCCAGAGCCTTCGTCTGTCTCATTAAAAGCTTAAGGGCTAATCCAATTTCGCTCGCCGCTACTTTCGGAATCTCGGTTGATTTCTCTTCCTCGGGGTACTTAGATGTTTCAGTTCCCCCGGTTTGCCTCTTGCTGCTATGTATTCACAACAAGATACTTACTTATGTAAGTGGGTTTCCCCATTCGGAAATCCCAGACTCAAATGACTTTTACTGTCTAATCTGGGCTTATCGCAAGTTAATACGTCCTTCATCGCCTCTGACTGCCAAGGCATCCACCGTGTACGCTTAGTCACTTAACCATACAACCCGAAAGGGTCTTATGTATGGCAACTAACCAAGGTTTTTGGTTGTAATAAGAAGGGTTAATTCTTATTACGTGTTTGCCGGACTCAATTTTGAATACAAGACACTTGAATGTGTTTGTGTTGTGTTTATCTAAAAGATAAACATTGAGAACTTTTAATTTGATTAACTCTTAGAGTTAATCAGTCAGCTTTCCAAATTGTTAAAGAGCATAAAGCAAAAAGCTTTAATCAATAACTGGCGTTATTCATTAAAGCTCTGGCTTTAACTAAATCTAAACCATCAATCTGTGTGGACACTTATCGTGAACATCTTCGTATAAGGAGGTGATCCAGCCCCAGGTTCCCCTAGGGCTACCTTGTTACGACTTCACCCCAGTCATGAACCACAAAGTGGTGAGCGTCCTCCCGAAGGTTAAACTACCCACTTCTTTTGCAGCCCACTCCCATGGTGTGACGGGCGGTGTGTACAAGGCCCGGGAACGTATTCACCGTAGCATTCTGATCTACGATTACTAGCGATTCCGACTTCATGGAGTCGAGTTGCAGACTCCAATCCGGACTACGACGCACTTTTTGGGATTCGCTCACTCTCGCAAGTTTGCAGCCCTCTGTATGCGCCATTGTAGCACGTGTGTAGCCCTACTCGTAAGGGCCATGATGACTTGACGTCGTCCCCACCTTCCTCCGGTTTATCACCGGCAGTCTCCCTGGAGTTCCCGACATTACTCGCTGGCAAACAAGGATAAGGGTTGCGCTCGTTGCGGGACTTAACCCAACATTTCACAACACGAGCTGACGACAGCCATGCAGCACCTGTCTCAGAGCTCCCGAAGGCACACCTGCGTCTCCGCTGGCTTCTCTGGATGTCAAGAGTAGGTAAGGTTCTTCGCGTTGCATCGAATTAAACCACATGCTCCACCGCTTGTGCGGGCCCCCGTCAATTCATTTGAGTTTTAATCTTGCGACCGTACTCCCCAGGCGGTCTACTTAACGCGTTAGCTCCGAAAGCCACGGCTCAAGGCCACAACCTCCAAGTAGACATCGTTTACGGCGTGGACTACCAGGGTATCTAATCCTGTTTGCTCCCCACGCTTTCGCATCTGAGTGTCAGTATCTGTCCAGGGGGCCGCCTTCGCCACTGGTATTCCTTCAGATCTCTACGCATTTCACCGCTACACCTGAAATTCTACCCCCCTCTACAGTACTCTAGTTCACCAGTTTCAAATGCAGTTCCGAGGTTGAGCCCCGGGCTTTCACATCTGACTTAATGAACCACCTGCATGCGCTTTACGCCCAGTAATTCCGATTAACGCTCGCACCCTCCGTATTACCGCGGCTGCTGGCACGGAGTTAGCCGGTGCTTCTTCTGTTGCTAACGTCAAGAGATGCCGCTATTAACGACACCCCCTTCCTCACAACTGAAAGTACTTTACAACCCGAAGGCCTTCTTCATACACGCGGCATGGCTGCATCAGGCTTTCGCCCATTGTGCAATATTCCCCACTGCTGCCTCCCGTAGGAGTCTGGACCGTGTCTCAGTTCCAGTGTGGCTGATCATCCTCTCAGACCAGCTAGGGATCGTCGCCTTGGTGAGCCATTACCTCACCAACTAGCTAATCCCACCTAGGCATATCTTGACGCGAGAGGCCCGAAGGTCCCCCTCTTTGGCCCGTAGGCGTTATGCGGTATTAGCCATCGTTTCCAATGGTTATCCCCCACATCAAGGCAATTTCCTAGGCATTACTCACCCGTCCGCCGCTCGACGCCGTTATCGTTCCCCGAAGGTTCAGATAACTCGTTTCCGCTCGACTTGCATGTGTTAGGCCTGCCGCCAGCGTTCAATCTGAGCCATGATCAAACTCTTCAATTTAAGATTTTGTCGACTCAATGAATACTGATTACATTACATAGTAATGTTGAATTGACTGTGCCGAATCTTACGATTCGAATTGGTCACTCAGTTCATTGAAATCAAGTTGAAACCGAAGTTTCATTTTTGATATTCATCAACGAGTGCCCACACAGATTGATAGGTTTAAATTGTTAAAGAACTTCTCTTCGTTGTGACTTACATCACTTCGGAAGAGGCGGCTATTCTAGCGACTTAATCTTCAGTGTCAAACACTTTTGAAAATTAATTTCTACTTTCTAAAAGTAGAAGCGAACAATCGCTTGAAGCCAGTTGCCTAACCAACATTCTTTGCTGAAGCCTTATGGCGTCTGCCGTGTCAGTGAGGCGGCATTATAGAGATGTCGCTCACATTGGCAAGTGTTTATTTGAGAAAAATGCAAAAACAAGGCTTACATGATGGATAAACCACCAAACCCCTATTTATGCAAGTTTAACTACAAAGTACCTACAAACTAATCACAGAGTTATCCACAGGGGTTGTTTTTTTGCCCCCCAGAAAAGCAAAAAAGCTGCCCTAAAGCAGCTTTTTAATCAGCAATGAACCTAAATACCAGAGCCATATTGTTCGCCATCGTCCTCATGAAGCCCACATTCTCGCTTTAACCCGTTAAAGCGGGTTTCTTCTTCTGTCATACCTGGCTCCCACTTCTTAGTTGTATGTGTATCTCCAACTGAAAGGTAGCCCTGCTCTCGAAGCGGGTGATAACTCAAACCGTGCTCTTCTAAATAGTAGTGAACATCTTTGTTGGTCCAATCGATTATAGGTAAGAACTTAAACACACCATTTTGGATAGATAAGATTGCCAAGTTTGCACGTGATTGGGACTGCTCTCTTCTCAACCCGGAGAACCAAGTACCAGCCTCAAGTTCATCTAACGCCCTTCTCATCGGTTCGACTTTATTTAGCTTGTTGTACTTTTCGATACCCTCTAGTCCTTGTTCCCACAGTTTCCCATATTGCGCTTCTTGCCAATTAGGGCTTTGCTGAGCACGAAATACTTGTAGGTTTAAGGTGAGCTTCTGGCTTAACTCATCTATAAAACGATAGGTTTCTGGAAATAGGTACCCGGTATCGGTAAGAATAACCGGAATATCCGGCTTTGCCTGAGTGACTAAGTGCAGCATGAGTGCTGCTTGGATTCCAAAACTTGAAGACACAACATGTGTTCCTTCTAAGTTTTCTAGTGCCCATTTCACTCTTTCTAAAGCAGTTAGCTGTTCTAACTCTGCGTTAATCTGTCCAAGACGAAGTACCTGCTCCGTCTTGGTCAGTGCGAGCAGTTCTGCTAACTTCAATTTTGAAGCGACAGAATTATGCATGCAGATCCCTCTTTGAAATGATCACCTCTTGGATGATGCCAGCTCGGATGGTGAAATCACCGAACCCTTCGTTCTCTTCTCGTTCTGCAGCCCAACGGCCCACCAGCGAATCAATCTCTTCTAAGATTTGAGCTGATGTGATGTTCTCTTTATACATCTTAGGAATACGAGTGCCGGCTTTGTTGCCACCTAAATGCATATTGTAACGACCTGGTGCTTTGCCTACTAAACCAAGTTCAGCCAACATTGCACGGCCACAACCATTTGGACAACCGGTTACACGAAGGATGATGTTATCGTCTTCCGGTAATCCATGTTTCTTAAGAATCCCCTCAACATCAGTAACAAACTCAGGAAGAAAACGTTCTGCCTCTGCCATCGCTAGTGGACACGTAGGAAATGCCACACACGCCATCGAGTTTTTACGCTGTTCACTTACCGCGTCATCCATCAAACCATATTGACGAGCTAGCTTCTCAATTTTTGCTTTCTGGCTCTTGGGGACACCAGCAACAATTAAGTTTTGATTTGCAGTCATACGGAAATCGCCTTTGTGGATCTTAGCAATTTCTGCAACACCGGTTTTCAATGCTTTACCAGGGAAATTAAGCAAGCGACCATTTTCAATAAAAAGCGCTAAGTGGTGCTTACCATCAATGCCTTCAACCCAGCCGATACGGTCACCACGCTCCGTGAATTCATAAGGGCGACTTTCCGAGAACTTAACACCCGCACGCTTTTCAACTTCCGCTTTGAACACATCAATACCTACACGGTCTAGTGTGTACTTAGTTTTTGCATTCTTACGGTTTGAGCGGTTCCCCCAGTCACGCTGTGTGGTAACAACCGCTGCCGCAACATCTAACGTATTTTCTAGTGGTACAAAACCAAAGTCGTCAGCTTTACGAGCATAAGTAGAAGTATCACCGTGCGTCATTGCTAAGCCACCACCGACTAACACATTAAAGCCCACCAGCTTTCCATCTTCAGCAATAGCGACAAAGTTAAGATCGTTAGCGTGAACATCGACATCATTTTGTGGTGGAATCACAACTGTTGTCTTGAATTTACGCGGTAGATAGTTATTACCTAAGATTGGCTCATCATCGGTTGTTTCTAATTTCTCGCCATCAAGCCAAATCTCAGCATAAGCACGAGTTTTAGGAAGTAGGTGTTCACTGATTTTCTTCGCCCACTCATAGGCTTCTTGGTGAAGTTCAGATTCAACAGGGTTTGTCGTACACAAAACGTTTCGGTTTACGTCACCCGCAGTAGCAATTGAATCAATACCAATGCTATTTAGCGTTTGGTGCATCAGCTTGATATTTGGCTTTAACACGCCGTGAAACTGAAACGTTTGACGAGTCGTTAAACGAATTGAACCATAAGATGTACTTTCATCGGCAAACTTATCTATTGCTAACCACTGCTTAGGAGTAATGATGCCACCAGGCATACGTGCACGAAGCATAACGTTATGCAGAGGCTCTAACTTTTGCTTGGCACGCTCGTTACGAATATCACGGTCATCTTGTTGGTACATACCGTGGAAACGAATCAGTTGAAAGTTGTCTGCTGTAAAGCCGCCAGTGATACGATCTTGTAGGTCTTGCTCAATCGTACCGCGCAGGTTATTACTCTCACGCTTTAGACGTTCATTGTCAGCCAATGGACCAAGTACTTGGCCTAGCACTTCTTGCTCTATTACTTGCTTGCTCATTAGTACACATCCCTTTGGTAACGTTTCGCTTTACGTAAATCATTAATAAATTGCTCTGCCTGTTCGCGGCTTTGATTGCCCTGCTGTTCAGCAATCGTAATTAGTGCTTCATGTACGTCTTTCGCCATTCGAGTCGCATCGCCACACACATAAAAGTACGCACCTTCTTGTAGCCATTGCCATACTTGCTCCGCCTGCTCGATTAAGCGGTCTTGAACATACACTTTCTCTTTTTGGTCGCGGCTAAAAGCAACATCTAGCTTAGTTAGCGCTCCAGATTTGAGGTACTTCTGCCATTCAACTTGGTATAGGAAGTCTTGAGTAAAGGTACGGTCGCCAAAGAACAACCAACTCTTACCTTGAGCGCCATTGTTTTCTCGCTCTTGAACAAAGCTGCGGAATGGTGCAATACCAGTACCAGGGCCGACCATAATGATTGGAGTATTGTCGTCTTGTGGTAGCTTGAAGTTATTGTTGTTCTCAACGAACACCTTCACTTCACCACCTTCCTCTAAACGCTGAGCTAGGAAACTTGATGCTCCACCTAAGCGAGACTCTTCACCTTTTTGGTATTCAACCAAGCCAACGGTTAGGTGAACTTCTTCATCCACTTCAGCTTGGCTCGATGCGATTGAGTACAGGCGAGGTGTAAGCTTACGCAACAGACCTAAAAGCTCATCAGCCGATAGTTTGGTTTTCTTCTCAGCTAATACATCAACAATTTGCGTGTTGCCCGCGTATTCACGAAGCTTGTCTTTATCCTCCACCAGCTTGATTAACTTCTTGCTACCAGATAGCTCAGCAAACTTAGTCACAAGTTGAGGGTTTGAAGCCGTGATCTCGAACTTACTCACTAGAGCACTATGGATAGAAAGGTTTTCACCATCCACATCTACGCTCTCAATACCCGATAGCCCAACCTTGGCAAGAATCTGATTCGCCAATTCTGAACTGTTTTCATACCACACACCCAGTGCGTCACCCGGTTGATAAGTAATACCGGACTCATCCAAATCAATCTCAATATGACGAACATCTTTACCCGAATCACGACCCGTGATCTTTTGGCTTGTTAGCAATGTTGCGGTGTATGGGTTTTGTTTGGTGTACTGTGAATGTCCAGCAGCGGCTTGACCTACTGGTAATTGAACTACCTCGGCCTCAGCGCCCGTCGACAATGTTTCTTGTACTTGTGATAGAGCTTTAGCACGCCACTCTGTTGCTGCAGCTTCGTAATCCACATCGCAATCAAGACGGTCAACAAATGATTTGGCACCAAGCTTGGCTAGGAAGTTATCGAAGTCTTTCGCGGTTTGGCAGAAAAACTCGTAGCTTGAGTCGCCCAGACCAATCACACCGTATTGTAAGTTTGGTAGCTTTGGCGCTTTCTTTGATTGTAGGAACTCGTGCAGCTCAATCGCGTTATCTGGCGCTTCACCCTCGCCATTAGTCGAAGCCACGAAAATAACGTGCGTCTCTTTAGCTAGGTTCTTGCCTTTGTAATCACTGGCATCGAAAAGCTCGACGGCGATACCTAGGGCTTTTGCTTCTGCCTCTAGTGATTCAGCGACGCCTTTAGCATTACCGGTTTGAGAAGCAAAGATAATGCTGAGCTTGCCTGCAGGTTTTGCAGCAACCGCCGCAGCTGCTTGAGTAATAGGTGCGGCTGCACCTACAGGTTGAGCTTGGCTCACACCCCATAGGTAACCACTGACCCATGCCAATTGCTGAGAAGATAATTCGGAAACAGTTTGTTGAAGATGACCCAGTTGTTGGTCATTAAGCGGTGCAGCTAATCCAGGTAGCTCGTTCGCCCCAGACTGTGCATTATTATTTTGTGAAGACTCTTTCTTATTTAAAGACATGGTCACGACATCCCTAATCATTGCGTGACGATAGATTAACCACTCCTTTTAATAACAAGAAAGAATAGAAAAGTATGTTTTATAACTTTTTGGAAGTAAAAAGCGATTAAATAGGTAAATGAGCTACTGGTTTTCAATACGAACTTGTTGAAAACCGACCGCCATTGCCGACTTAGATGCTAGGTCTAAATCTGCGTAATGACACTCCTCACCATGGACATCAGTAAGCAGTACAAAGCCGCCTCCCATATGACGAAACTCCACAACCCAAGACCCTTCTTGTATTGAGGGCTCTATGATGGCTTCAACTAACAAATTTTCTCGATATAAATTGCGTAATTCATTGAGTGTCATATTCCATCCCTTGTTCTAACCCAACAATATAGACCTTATAAGAATAGACGTTAATCAGCTTCCTGTATAAGGATGGTCGAAAGTGATGAATGTGCTAACTAATTCCAGAAAGATATATACCCAAGTAACCTCAAGATGCTTGGTTCAGCGAGAATGACTCGGTTTGTAGACGCGGCGACGATTTAAAGGTCTAGTGGGCCTAAATCAAGAATCGACAACAAAGTATACAAGCCAAGACAACTCGCCCTTTGGGAGCGTGTCATTGAACCGATTACTGCGTCAAACAACTTGGAAAGAGCAAGCTATTCCGCTGCGTCGTTTTCCTTGAACTCGGCTCAATGACAACACTCTGAATCCAGCATCTTGAAGCCACTTGGGTATAACCAACAGATATAAAAAACGCCACTTAATAAAGCGGCGTTCTTAAAATTGGATTTAGATGTTCTTTAGGGTCGGCTTAGAATCGTACTTCTGCGCCAGCAAACCAGCCATCTACCATGACAAAGTTTTTACCTAGCTCAGACTCAAAGAACTCATCAGAGTCTAAGTCGATAACACGGTAACCACCGCGCAAAGCGATTTCAGACTCTGATACTGGGACTCTGTACTGAACACCCGCCATCAAATCTGTGCTCTTAATACCACTGCTATCACCGAATTCCATGGTACCAATGATATCGAAGTTAGTGTCAGGAACGTTGATCTCTGCGTTGCCGTAGAAGCTCCAAGTAAACTCATCAAAGGTCGATGTTTTCGCACCTGTCGCTTTTGGTTCAATGTAATTCGAGTTTGAGTACTGAGTAAACGTCAGACCCGCATCGAAGTTCATCAACTTGTGCTCTAGCAAGGTGTAGTAGAATGTGTAGTCGTACTTATCAAAAGCCAATGCATCCGTATCAATAGACGTATAACGGAAGCTAGCATTTGGCAGCATTGGGGCATTATGCTCAAATGCGAAATACACAGAAGGAGAGTTAGAGTCTTCGTCTTGTCTCACTTCATTTAGCTTGGTACTTCCCCACCACATATCGGCACCGACTTTAGCCGTGTAAGAAAACTCTTCCTCAGCAGATACCGCTGAACTTAAAGATAGCATTCCCACTAAAGCAATTAATGGCATTTTATTCATTTGAGATAGCTCCAATTCCATATCGTTGTGCTAAGTGTATGCACATTCATAGATTATTGGGGAAAATTCTACCACACATCTTAAAGACTAAAACGATAAACCGACAGCAAGCCGATATTTGACGGTGTCATGACTTTAGTAGCGCCTCTGATTCGAGCTATGTACAAAGTTTTTGAAAAACCACACGCCGATTGCAATCACAATCAACCAAGGCAGTAATTTAAACACCACACTCATCATACCAAGCAGCAACATTACGGCTAATGCGACTCCAGTTGCCGCTAATACCGTCATAAAGGTAATGCCTGTCACAAGTAGCGTAGCAACGAAAATAAGAACAAAGATTAATTCAAACATAATGGTCTCCCTAATGAGTTAATGACCTATCTTTCCTAATCTCTAACGTTGCAGCTTCTGTACCAAGTCGCCAGAACCAATAAAACCCTTATTTATCAATAAAATAAAAAGCCACACATTCTCATGCGTGGCTTTTTAAGCAAATTAGAGTGGTAAATTTAGCCTTTAATGGCGAATTTAACCTATACGTTCAGCTCTTTAGGAATCTTAGCCAATGCTGTCTGCATGACTTCGATGCCCGCGCCTTTCTTATGCGCATTTTCGCTGATGTAACGACGCCATTGTCTTGCCCCCGGCATGCTTTGGAACAGGCCAAGCATATGACGAGAAATGTGTCCTAGGCTTGCACCCTTTGAAAGCTCACGTTCGATGTACGGGTACATCTCTTCGACAACTTGCGAGCGTTTCTTGATTGGCGTATCTAAGCCGAAGATCTGTTGGTCCACTTCCGCCAGAATAAATGGGCTATGGTAAGCCTCGCGACCGATCATCACGCCATCCAGGTGCTGAAGATGCTCTTTTGTCTGCTCTAATGTGGTGATGCCGCCGTTTACTGCGATCACTAGATCTGAGAAGTCCTTCTTGATCTGGTAAGCTCGATCATAATCCAGAGGTGGAATCTCACGGTTCTCTTTCGGGCTAAGACCACTCAACCACGCTTTACGTGCGTGAATAGTGAATTGCTCACAACCACCCTTTTCAGAAACCGTTGAGATGAACTTCGTCAGAAACTCATAAGAGTCTTGGTCATCAATACCAATGCGAGTTTTCACCGTGATTGGAATATCAGTCACTTCTTTCATTGCTGATACACAGTCTGCTACTAGCTCTGGCTCCGCCATTAAGCACGCCCCAAAGCGACCGTTTTGCACTCGGTCTGAAGGGCAACCTACGTTAAGGTTGACTTCATCATAACCACGCTCAGCTGCAAGCTTGGCACAAGCCGCTAGATCAACTGGGTTAGAGCCACCAAGTTGAAGAGCCAGTGGATGCTCTTGCTCACTATATTCTAGGAAATCGCCCTTACCGTGTAAGATCGCGCCCGTTGTTACCATTTCCGTGTACAGAAGAGTCTGCTGAGATAGCAAACGGTGAAAGTAACGACAGTGGCGGTCAGTCCAATCGAGCATTGGAGCGACAGACAACCTACATGAATGTGTCATGGCAAAGTACCCTAGTAGCGAGTCAAACAAAGATGCTGGAATACCCAGCAAAAGCAAAGTCGGCTATTGTAAAGGCTATGCTCTGTTTGTGCTATATGAACTTTGCCTCACACTTTTTTATAAATCATTCACCAGATCTCTAATTCAGCCTCACTAATCAGTTATGCCTTGAGTCACAATGTCATTTTGAGTTACCTTGTCTTATTCAAAGTCGTGGGTCACAATACGCTCTGTACCTGACTTTAATAGAAATCAATGGCTCCTTAGCCGAAATAACCTGAAAATAGGGTTTGTTTAAGGATGTCCGATTGAATGGTGAAGAATTTGGACCACACATTAATAGAGCAAGTTGAAGGGATATGCGCATCGCGTGGCGTTAGATTAACGCCTCAAAGAAAGCGAGTGTTTGAGCTCATCCTCTCTAATAAGAAAGCCTCTAGTGCTTATGAATTATTAGAGCAATTGAAAGTCAGTGAGCCGCAAGCCAAGCCACCTACAGTATATCGCGCTTTGGATTTCTTGTTGGAGCAAGGTTTCATTCACAGAGTTGAGTCAACCAATAGCTTTATATGCTGCTGTTCTTGTAACGCCAACAAACATTTCTCCCAACTACTGATCTGCGATAAATGTGGCACAGTGGTAGAACTACAAGACGATTCCCTTGTGACTCTGCTCGCGAGTAACGCTGAGAAGCATGGCTTTCAATTGACCAACCACGTCATTGAATCGCATGGCATTTGCCAATCTTGCTCCTCCGATATGAAAGAATAAGATTATAGAAGAACATTATGCGCGCTGAATTTGTAAACCCGTTTTTAGCTTCTTTGATGAACGTTCTAAAAACGATGGCTTCTCTAGAATTGAAGCCACAAAAACCAAGAGTTAAGAAAGATGAAATCGCTCGTGGTGATGTCTCTGGTTTAATCGGTATGGTTGGTCCACAATCTCGTGGTTCAATGTCGATTACCTTTGATGAAGGTCTGGCTCTGGAAATCATGGAAAACATGCTTGGTGAGCGACCAAACGGTTTGAACGAAGAAGTAACCGACATGGTTGGTGAGATCACCAACATGGTAACTGGTGGTGCAAAGCGTATTCTTGCGGAAAGCGGCTTCGACTTCGACATGGCAACACCGATTGTGGTTTCTGGTAAAGGCCACACTATTCGTCACAAATGCGAAGGCGCAATCATCATCATGCCTTTCTCATCTCAGTGGGGTAATGCCTTCATCGAGATCTGTTTCGAATAGAAATAGTTACAGCAAAATATTTAGAAGGCTGGCGTCGATACGTCAGCCTTTTTTATTACCTGCAATTCAACCATTGCTTACCCTATAGATACAAAAACGCCAACCCTAAGGTTGGCGTTTACTTTTATGCTATCAACCCAATTAAGCTTTAAGCACTTTGAATGCGTTGATTAGACCGTTCGTTGAGCTATCGTGAGATGTCACTTCTGCGTCATCAGCAAGCTCTGGAAGAATTTGGTTTGCTAGTTGCTTACCAAGTTCTACACCCCATTGGTCGAAGCTGAAGATGTTCCAGATAACACCTTGAACAAAGATCTTGTGCTCGTACATCGCGATCAGGTTACCCAGAGAGCGAGGTGTAATTTGCTTAACAAGAATAGAGTTCGTTGGGCGGTTACCTTCAAACACTTTGAAAGGTACTAGTTCAGCTACTTCTTCTGCAGTTTTGCCAGCCGCTAGGAATTCAGCTTCCACAGTTTCTTTTGTCTTACCGAATGCTAGTGCTTCAGTTTGAGCAAAGAAGTTAGACATTAGCTTCTGGTGGTGATCAGATGCTGGGTTGTGGCTGATTGCAGGCGCGATGAAGTCTGATGGGATCAGCTTAGTGCCTTGGTGAATCAGTTGGTAGAACGCGTGCTGGCCGTTTGTACCTGGCTCACCCCAGATGATAGGACCCGTTTGGTACTCTACTGGGTTACCTTCACGGTCTACAAACTTACCGTTTGATTCCATGTTACCTTGCTGGAAGTAAGCCGCAAAACGGTGCATGTATTGATCGTAAGGTAGAATCGCTTCTGACTCAGCGCCGTGGAAGTTGTTGTACCAAATGCCGATAAGCGCAAGGATTACTGGAATGTTGCTTTCAAACTCAGTTGAAGCAAAGTGGTTATCCATTTCGTGAGCACCTTCTAGCAGCTCAACGAAGTTATCGAAGCCTACAGAAAGAGAAATAGAAAGGCCGATCGCAGACCATAGTGAGTAACGACCACCAACCCAGTCCCAGAATTCGAACATGTTATCAGTATCGATACCAAACTCAGCTACCGCAGTTGCGTTAGTCGATAGCGCAGCGAAGTGCTTAGCAACGTGCGCTTCATCACCTGCTTCTGCTAAGAACCAATCACGTGCAGAGTGTGCATTCGTCATTGTTTCTTGAGTAGTGAATGTTTTTGATGCCACTAGGAATAGCGTTGTTTCTGGGTTTAGAGACTTAAGCGTCTCAACGATGTGCGTACCATCTACGTTAGAAACGAAGTGCATGTTTAGGCGAGTTTTGTATGGCGTTAGTGCTTCAGTCACCATGTATGGACCAAGATCCGAACCGCCGATACCGATGTTCACAACATCTGTGATCTCTTTACCTGTGTAACCTTTCCACTCACCAGAAACGATGCGGTGTGTGAACAGTTCCATTTTAGCTAGTACAGCGTTAACTGCTGGCATTACGTCTTTGCCATCAACCATTACTGGCTTGTCGCTACGGTTACGCAGTGCAGTGTGAAGTACTGAACGGCCTTCAGTCTTGTTGATTGCATCACCGCTGAACATCGCTTCAATTGCAGACTTAACTTCAGTCTCGTTTGCAAGAGCGAATAGGTGCTGCATCGTTTCTGCATCGATTAGGTTCTTAGAGTAATCGACCAAGATGTCTGAACCGAAACGAGTAGAAAAGCTCTCGAAACGTTTTGCATCTTGAGCAAAAAGCTCTTTCATATCCATATCTTGAGCAGACTCAAAATGAGCTGTTAGAGCTTTCCACGCTTGTGTTTGCGTTGGGTTGATATTTTTCAACATGGTATCTATCCCGATGTTACTGTAGGTTTTATTCTAAACGTCACCTGGGTGATGAATAGAACCCCCGATTAGGCGAAAGTTTATATTTTTCTGTGATGACCAAACCGCGTCACCACTGAAAGATTCTTTGTAATTTTTTTTCACGACGTATTATGCCGTATATGAAGAGCTGTACCTTGAGATAAATCAGGATTAGATTTCCTGAGACAGGAATCGGTACAGACTCTGGCTCTAACATAATTAAATGTGAGCGAGACCTGATAAATTCAAGTTCAAAAGATAGCCTCAAACCACTTTTTTTCCAAATACATTATAAAGGATGGCGTATGTGGATTCAGAAGACTATACACCTAAATGCACAAAAGCGTGGATTTCATCTCATTACTGATGAAATTGAACAACAGATACACGATGTGAACTCTTTATCTGTTGGTTTATTACATCTATTTATTCAGCATACTTCTGCCAGCTTGACGCTCAATGAAAACGCCGATCCGACCGTCCGTAGTGATATGGAGTCACACTTCAATAAGTTTGTGCCCGAACGAGCGCCCTATTACAAACATACTTATGAAGGTGATGATGATATGCCAGCTCACATTAAAGCATCGACACTTGGCAACAGTGTGACAATCCCTATCACCAATGGTCGTTTAGCTTTAGGAACATGGCAGGGCATTTACTTGGGAGAACACCGAGACTACGGTGGTAGCCGCACTGTGATTGCTACTATCCAAGGAGAATAGTTCATCGTAACCAAGCCTAGAGTAGCGAAATAAAAAGGGGGACACAGAAATGCGTCCCCCTTGAGTAATAGAAAATTAAGCAGATAAGTCTTAGCTTAGAAAGGCTGGTTTATCATGACCCTAAAGGTCCCCTCATCGCCGCCTCGCGCCAATTCAGCACGAACAACAATACCTTCAACTTGGAAGCGAACCGCGCCGCCCAAACTCCACTTCATATCGGTATGCAGTGTTTTGATGTCGTACTCATCGGCAACGCGCCCGACTTCGGCAAATGCTACCCACTGCCACCAAGGTAAGTCGTAGTAGTTAATCAGTGGAATATCATCCAGTGGTTGCCAGTCTGGAATTACCCTATATTCGGCAGAGTAATGGACTGCAGAACGCCCATGGTAACGCCCTCCGGTATAACCTCTTAAGCGGTATAAACCACCTAATCGCGCCTGCTCCGTTTCTGGTGGGCGAGCGCAATCTTGCCCTGTGCAGTTATCCCAAGTCGGTGTATCAGCAGTATAGAAATCAAATGCTAAGACTTGCTGATCAAACACATCACCTAACGGGCCTAACGCAAAATACTGACTGTTTTGAAATGTCCACTTCAACCATAAGTCGTCGTTAGACCAACTTTCAGCGCCAGTAGTGAACTCAAGGTTGGTATGAGAACCTTTGGTTGGGTTGCGTGTGCTATCACGGTTATCCCAATCAAACGCTAAGCTAAAGCCTGTCGCCTCTTCACTATTATTTAAACCTTCCAACTCACGGGAAGTATAAAAAGGCGTAAAGATTATCGAGCTGACACCCGACTCGACTGGTGAAGCAAAGCTCACATCTTTAATTGGTTGAAACGCACCTAATAAACCATGCTCAGCAACATTGCCCCATGGCAACAGATACTTAAACTCAAACTGATAGTTTTCTTCTAAGCCATCAGCGATGGTTTTGTCATCAATCGATGAATCGTTATCGCCTTGAGAGCCAATGTAATACGGGTTTTCGTTAAAACGAGCTTGGTACATCTGAGTACTGAACAGTATGTTCTCAGACAGTGCAAAGTTAAAAGCTGATAGGAAACCGACGTAGCTGTCTTTGTCTGAATACAGCGCCATACCAAACAAAGCGGCTTGAGGTTGCCAAACACCCTTTGCGACACCAGCAACCCCAAAGGTATTACCCATGGTTTCAGTGCTGAAGTAAAAAGGGACAAAGGCTGAATCTTTTTCTTCACTCAGGGCTGAAGAAGAAAAGCTCACACCGAGTAATGCCATTGCTGACATCACTAGGTGTCGAGTGGTTCGCTTGAATATCATTTACTGTACTGAATCCATAGCTACTTCACGTATTCCATCGCTACACGCGAGGTAAGTTTCGTAACTAACTCGTAAGCGATCGTACCGATATGCTCTGCGACTTCCTCTGAAGGTAGCTCTTTACCCCAAAGTGTGGCTTCATCACCGACTTTATCTTGAGCATCCGGCCCAAGGTCGACCGTCAACATGTCCATAGAGACTCGGCCTGCAATAGGCACTTTTCGTCCATTTACAAACACAGGTGTACCGTTGGGTGCAGTTCGAGGATAGCCATCACCATAACCAATCGCGATAACACCCACCTTAGTATCACGCTCACTGGTCCAGTTAGCACCATATCCTACGCTTTCACCCGCTTTAACATCACGAACTGCAATCAGGTGAGAGGTAAGGGTCATCACAGGCATAAAGCCAAGCTCTTGTGCTGATTTATCAACAAACGGCGATACACCGTAAGAGATAATTCCAGGGCGTACCCAATCAAGGTGGCTATCAGGCCAAGCCAACAAACCAGCAGAAGCGGCCAGTGAGCGCTCCCCTTCACAACCATCAGTAAGAGACAAAAACAGTTCAGTCTGCTCTACCGTAGTCGTTCGATCCAGCTCATCAGCACAACCAAAGTGGCTCATGTAACGAAGAGGCTTAGCCACATTCGCACATTGATGCAGACGCTCAACGAAATCTTGGTACTGCTCTGGACGAACGCCCAAGCGGTGCATGCCGCTATCGACCTTTAGCCACACCATAACCGGTGTTTCTAAGTCAGCATTCTCTAGCGCGCTTAATTGCTCTTCGCAATGCACAACTGTTTGAATGTTATTAGTGACAAGAATCGGTAAGTCGCCCGAAGAGTAAAAGCCTTCGAGCAACAAAATAGGTTTAACAATACCACCAGCACGCAGCTGCAGTGCTTCCTCAATACGGGCCACACCAAAGGCATCTGAGCTTTTAGAGTGCTTAGCAATGTGCAGTAAGCCATGACCATAGCCATTTGCTTTGACAACAGACATCACTTTGCACTGCGGGGCTTTTGACTTTATCTGGTTCAGGTTATGTTCAAGCGCATTCAAATCAATGCTCGCGGTCGCCGCTTTCATATACGTCATTAGCGATTACTCGTCATCAAATGCAGGACCTGCATAGTTATCGAAACGGGAGTGTTGCCCTTGGAATGTCAGACGAACCGAACCGATTGGACCGTTACGTTGCTTACCGATAATGATTTCAGCGATGCCCTTCAGTGAGCTGTCTGGGTTATACACTTCGTCACGGTAGATGAACATGATTAAGTCGGCATCTTGCTCAATCGAGCCCGACTCACGCAAGTCCGAGTTAACTGGGCGTTTATCGGCACGCTGCTCTAGGGAACGGTTAAGCTGAGAAAGTGCCACAACTGGAACGTTCAACTCCTTGGCTAACGCTTTAAGGGAACGTGAAATCTCGGCGATCTCAAGGGTACGGTTATCAGACAGTGAAGGTACACGCATCAGTTGAAGGTAGTCGATCATGATCATTGAAAGACCGTCATGTTCACGAGCAATACGACGCGCACGAGAACGTACTTCGGTTGGCGTTAGGCCAGAGCTGTCATCAATGTACATGTTCTTCTTATCCATGAGGATACCCATGGTCGAAGAGATACGAGCCCAGTCTTCGTCATCAAGTTGACCGGTACGAATTTTGGTTTGGTCCACGCGAGACAAGGATGCAAGCATACGCATCATCAGCTGTTCGCCTGGCATCTCTAGAGAGAAGATAAGCACTGGCTTATCTTGTTTCATCGCCGCGTTTTCACACAAGTTCATCGCAAATGTGGTTTTACCCATCGATGGACGTGCCGCCACAATGATTAAATCAGAACCTTGTAGACCTGCCGTTTTCTTGTTGAGGTCATTAAAGCCGGTATCGACACCTGTCACACCATCTTGCGGAGTTTTGTACAGGATTTCGATACGCTCTAGCGTCTTCTCAAGAATGCTGTCTACGTTTTGAGGGCCTTCGTTTTCACTTGCACGACCTTCGGCAATCGCGAATACTTTACTTTCAGCAAGGTCGAGCAGGTCCTCTGATGTACGACCTTGTGGATCGTAACCAGAATCAGCGATCTCATTCGCCACACCAATCAAGCTGCGAACCAATGCACGCTGAGCGACGATATCCGCATAAGCGTTAATGTTAGCCGCACTTGGCGTGTTCTTAGCTAGGTCAGCAAGGTAGGCAAAGCCACCCACTTCTTCAAGTTGCTCACGCAGCTCTAAGTGTTCAGAGAGTGTAATAAGATCCAGAGGAGAGCTTTCTTCAAGGATATCTTTTACCGCTTCAAAGATCAGACGGTGAGGACGACTATAAAAGTCTTTGGCCACAACCTTTTCAGCAACCGTATCCCAGCGTTCGTTATCTAATAACAAACCGCCAATAACAGATTGCTCAGCTTCTAATGAATGTGGCGGGACCTTGATGGCGTCCACCTGATCTTTGGCTGATTTCTGACTTTTGGTATCCACTATGACTACACTCAATAACTAATAATGATCGTTCATTATACCCAAGAACACTCATTTGTAATCCGATCCTATGAGTTTGTTTTATTCTTCAGGAAGAATTTACTTATTGCTGACGGAATTAACCAAGGGTAGCATTACGATCTCGCCATTCATTCACTGTATAACTGAGGTATGCGTGTCCAAACTATTGGCTCTGAGCACTGGTATTTTATGCACTGGTCTCTTGAGCACTCCGATGGCTTTAGCTGATGATGCTAAAACCGATGTTGATGCAATCCTCGACTCGATAGTAGTACCAGAACCTACTGCTGAGCCGATCGTCGTTGCACCAGCACCTGAAGAAAAAGATATGGATATCGCCCCAAGTGATACGAGTGACACAGAACTGCCAAGCCCACTAAAAACTGAAGTCGAATTTGGATATCAGTCGCATACTGGTAATTCCGATTCACGCTCTCTAAACGCACGCCTAAACGGTGAGTACACCGCTGGCCGCCACAGAACCAGTGGCGAATGGAAATACTACAACCTCTACAAAGATGGCGAAGAAGATAAAAGGCAATCGACTTACACGGCTCAGAGTGACTACAAGTTAAGTCCTAAAACCTATCTTTACGGCAGTTTTAAAGGCGTCGATTCACGCTACAGCGCTTACTTTAAGGACTACACCGTTTCGAGTGGTCTGGGTTACCAGTTTTCGAATACCGAAGAGTTTGTATTGGAAGTGGAAGTGGGCCCGGGTTTCCGTTACCAAGAACCAAACCTCGATGAGATCGACGATGATGACATCATCTTCCCAGAGATCGTTGAAGAAGCGATTTTCCGTGGTAACGTGAATACGTCTTGGCAGGTGTTGAAGAATTTGCAGCTAAAAGCCGATGTAACATTGGTGTCTGGTCACAGTAACTTGAAGTTCGATACCGAGTTAGAAGCGATCAACGATATTACTGACAATATCGCGCTGAAGATTGCACACTCTCGCCAGTACCACGACAAGGTACCCGAGGGGCTAGATAAAGAAGACTCGGTTCTCTCCATAAACCTGTTGTTCCAATTCTAATTTCCATGGCTGTTTGTTCAGCCATCAGAGCTTTTTGATCATAGTAAGCTTTTTACCTACTGTAACCCTCCCTTACCCTTTCCTATATTCCAGACATAAAAAAACACCAGCCGAAGCTGGTGTTTAAAACTTTCATAAAGAAAGAATTCGTCTTGGTACTGAAATTACTCAGCTGCAACGATAGCGATTTTCGCAGTAGCAAAAACTTCAGAGTGAAGTTGGATGCTTACTTCGAATTCGCCGATGTTACGTAGAGCGCCTTCAGGTAGGCGTACTTCGCTCTTAGCTACTGCAACACCTGCCGCTGTGATAGCGTCAGCGATGTCACGAGTACCGATAGAACCGAATAGTTTACCTTCGTCACCAGCTTTAGAAGCGATAGAAACGCCTTCTAGAGCGTTAACTTTCTCTGCACGAGCTTCAGCAGCAGCTAGTTGCTCAGCAACTTTAGCTTCTAGTTCAGCACGACGAGTTTCGAACATAGCAACGTTGTCTTTAGTTGCCATAACTGCTTTACCCTGTGGGATAAGGAAGTTACGAGCGTAACCAGATTTAACGTTTACTTGGTCGCCAAGGCCACCTAGGTTACCGATCTTATCAAGTAGAATAACTTGCATTATCTTAGTCCTCTTAAACTATTATTAACTATTACCGATTACTGATGCTTGTCAGTGTACGGTAGTAGAGCTAGGTAACGAGAACGCTTGATAGCGCGAGCTAGTTGACGCTGGTACTTAGCGCTTGTACCAGTGATACGGCTAGGAACGATTTTACCAGCTTCAGTGATGTAGTTTTTAAGAGTTGCTACGTCTTTGTAGTCAATCTCTTGTACGCCTTCTGCAGTGAAACGGCAGAATTTACGACGACGGAAGAAACGAGCCATGGGCTATCTCCTGATCTTAAATTTAATAATGCAGCCTTTCAAAACTTAGAAAGTGGTGAAAGACTTAAAACAAGTTGAGAATTTTTTAAGGCATTAAGCCAAAAAAGAATTACTCAGCAGCTGCTTCTGGTTTAGCTTCTGTACGCTCTTCGCGACGAGGAGCACGCTCTGCACGCTCTTCTTTTTGCTTAAGCATAATAGATTGCTCAGTCACAGCGCCTTTAGTGCGCATGATCATGTTACGTAGAACTGCATCGTTGAAACGGAAAGCAGTTTCTAGCTCGTCAATCACTTCTTGACCAGCTTCAACGTTCATAAGAACGTAGTGAGCTTTGTGAAGCTTGTTGATTGGGTAAGCCATTTGACGACGACCCCAGTCTTCTAGACGGTGGATAGTACCGCCAGCTTCAGTGATAGAACCAGTGTAACGCTCGATCATGCCAGCAACTTGCTCGCTTTGATCAGGGTGAACCATGAATACGATTTCGTAATGACGCATTTGGTTGCTCCTTACGGATTATTAGCTTCCACGAATGGCTCGGTCGTCCAGAGGAAGCAAGGAACTAAAGATAAATGACCGAGTTTTAAGGACGGCAAATATTATAGAAAGAACCCTGTATTGGCAAGTGGTATTTGGCGAATAATAAAACAGTTTTTCTTTCGCCATTTAGGGGCTGTTAATCTTTCGAGCTGGCTTTTGCAGCTCTTTGTGGGAAATTTATACAAGACAGAGGCTTTGACGTGTAGCTAGCCTACATAAAAAGCCGATAACGCAGTAGAAATGAACCACAAAGGCTGCCCGAAGGGTTCGGCTAAAATCGTTTTATGCTTTGTTGAAGAATATTTGCTTAGAATGACTAGGCTACATACTCTTCGCCGCACCTAAAACGATTTTATCTCGAACAAAATTCAACCACGAAAGAGCAACAGCCCCTTACCATCCGTGGTTCTTTCGATTTCTGACTCTATGCCCTTAAAAAAACGCCCACCAGCATGTGGTGGGCGTTAGAAATAAATCAATTCGATTAGTAATTTACTGCGCTAGACGCTGACGTACCGCTTCAAACAGACAAATACCAGAAGCCACTGACACGTTCAGGCTTGATACACTACCTGCCATCGGAATCTTGATTAGGTCATCACAGGTTTCACGCGTTAAACGACGCATACCGTCGCCTTCTGCACCCATTACTACAGCTAGAGGGCCGGTTAGCTTCGCTTGGTAGATATCGTGCGTCGCTTCGCCCGCTGTACCCACGAACCATACACCTTGTTCTTGCAGAGCACGCATTGTGCGAGCTAAGTTGGTTACACGTACTAGAGGAACTGTTTCAGCAGCACCACATGCAACCTTGCTAACCGTTGCTGTTAACGGCGAAGAGCGGTCTTTAGGTACGATAACCGCAGCAACACCAGCCGCATCCGCATTACGCAGACAAGCACCTAGGTTATGAGGGTCTGTTACGCCATCGAGAACCAACAGCAATGGCTGCTCGTGTTGAGCTAGGATGTCATCTAGGTGAGTTTCGTTAAGCTGCTTAGCAGGCTTCACCTTAGCGATAATACCTTGGTGGTTTGCACCTTGTGCTTTGTCATCCAACGGCTTACGGCCCATCTGTTGAATGGATACACCAAACTGTTGTAGCTGATTCAGTAGTGGCAAAAGGCGCTCGTCTTGACGACCTTTCAGCACATATGCTTCGATGAAACGCGCTGGGTCTTTTTCTAGTACAGCTTTCACCGCGTGAATACCGTAAATAAATTCGTTACTCATTGTCTCAAATTACTCTTATTGCTCAGAGATGAACGGCACTAACTCCAATGCATTCAGCTCTGCGTTGTTTATTTCGAGAGTATGCGTTTCACGCCCGATACTCTCGCATTACATTCGTTGTTAACGCTTGGCGATGTCCTAAGACTTATCCGCCCTAGCCTTGCGCGTTGCTGAGCGCTTTTTCTTCGCTCGAGCTTTTGCTGCACCGGTCTTATTACGCGATTTTTTCTTTTTCTCAGAAGCTTCTGAACTACCATCTGGTCGCTTAGTTGGCTCAACTAATGGTTTAGCTGCGACACCCGGTTTGTTGCTCTTCACTGCGGCGCGTTTCTTACTTTTCGCCTTTTTCATTGCTTCAGCAGCACGCTTCTTGGCGGTTTTTCCTTTGCCACGAGGCTGACGAGCAGTGTCTTCCAAATCAAAATCAATTTGGCGAGTTTCTAGGTTAACCGCAGAAACTTTAACTTTAACCGAATCACCCAAACGATAGATGTTACCAGAGCTTTCACCCACCAAGCGCTGACCGACAGCATCAAATTGGTAGTAATCGTTCGCTAGCGCCGAGATGTGTACCAGGCCATCAATGTGCAGTTCCGTTAGACGCACAAAGAAGCCAAAGCCCGTTACGTTGGCAATCACACCGTCCATCACTTCACCGACGTGGTCTTGCATGTATTCACATTTCAGCCAGTCGTTCACTTCACGAGTGGCGTCATCGGCACGACGCTCAGTCATTGAACACTGCTCGCCGTAGAAGTCCATTTCATCGAAAGTGTAGTGGTAACCGCCGGTTGGTGTCCAACGTTCGCTGTTACGCCCCTCTTCTTTCGCAATAAGGTACTTAATCGCACGGTGCAGTAGCAAGTCAGGGTAACGACGGATCGGCGAAGTAAAGTGAGCATAGCGTTTTAGCGCTAGACCAAAGTGACCTACGTTATCAGCGTTGTATACTGCTTGCTTCATCGAACGTAGCAGCATGGTTTGAATCAACTCGCGATCTTCACGCTCATTAATTTGCTGCATCAGCTTTGCGTAATCCGTTGGTGAAGGAGATAAACCGCCGTCTAACGATAAACCAAGCTCACTTAGGAAGTCTTTAAAGCCTGCTAAGCGCTCTTCACCTGGAGTTTCGTGAATACGGTACAGCGATGGCTCTTTCGCTTTCTCCACCAAAGATGCAGACGCGATGTTCGCCAGAATCATACACTCTTCGATGATCTTGTGTGCATCGTTGCGAACAACGGGTTCAATACGGTCAATCTTACGATCCGCATTGAAGATGAATTTAGTCTCTACCGTTTCAAACTCAATTGCACCACGCTCGTCACGAGTCTGCTTCAGTACTTTGTACATTCTGTGCAGCTCTTCTAGATGCGGCACTTCTTGTGCGTAACGCTCACGAAGTTCTTCGTTGCCATCTAGGATCGCGCCTACTTTATTGTAAGTAAGGCGAGCATGAGAGTTCATCACCGCTTCATAGTGCTTGTAGCCAGACAGTTTGCCTTTGTCTGAGATAGTCATCTCACACACCATACACAAACGGTCTACTTGAGGGTTCAATGAACATAGGCCATTAGAAAGCACTTCTGGCAACATTGGGACAACTTGCGATGGGAAGTATACCGAGTTACCACGATTGATCGCTTCTTTGTCTAACGCAGTGTCAGGGCGAACGTAGTAACTCACATCTGCAATCGCTACCCATAGGCGCCAGCCACCACCTTTCTTCGCTTCACAATAAACCGCATCATCGAAGTCACGAGCATCTTCACCATCGATAGTTACCAATGGCAATTTACGCAGGTCAACACGCCCCTCTTTCGCTTCTTCAGGTACATGCTCACCCAAATTAGCAATTTGTTTATCAACAGCTTCTGGCCACTCATTTGGGATCTGGTGGGTATGAATCGCAATCTTGGTTTCCATGCCCGGAGCCATGTTTTCACCAAGTACTTCAGTTACCTTACCCATCATGTTACGAGAGCGACCGCCACGGTCAGTAATTTCAATCACAACCACATTACCCATTCGAGCTCCGCCTTTATGCTCGGTTGGGATAAGGATGTCATGACTGATACGTGAGTCGTCAGCAACCACATAAGAGTGACCATACTCCAAGAAGAAACGACCAACGATTGGCGTAGTACGTTCTTCAAGTACGCGAACTAAACGACCTTCACGACGGCCTCGCTTGCTATTGTCCGTTGGCTGAGCCAACACGTAGTCACCGTGCATGATGGTTTTCATCTGATGGTGCGGCAGTAGAATATCGTCATCCTTGCCTTTGCTACCATCAGGGCGTACCCAACCATGACCGTCTTTGTGACCAATCACGTAACCTTTCACTAGCTCTAACTTTTCAGGTAGCGCGTAGCATTGGCGACGAGTGAAGACCAATTGTCCATCACGCTCCATAGCACGTAAACGACGGCGTAGGCCTTCATATTGCTCTTCTCCAGCAAGGCCAAGCGCTTCGAATAGGTCGTTACGGTTCATTGGAATATTCGCTTCCGTTAGAAACGATAGAATGAACTCTCGACTTGGTACTGGATTGTCGTAATTCTTCGACTCTCGATCGGCAAAAGGATCAACGTTAGTGGTAGCTGTCGTGTTTTCTGACATCGGTGTGTTTTTTGACATAGGCGGGCCTGCTTAAGCAAGGAAGGTATATACCCCTAGTATATCCGATGCTAGAGGTAAGCTACAGATATGCTTTAGAAAACCCGAAAATAACCTCAGATTGATACATATCTTCATTTTGTGAAACATCACTTCACAGTATCGGACTACCATCAGAATTTTGCGCAAACGATAAAACAAACGTTTGCCTCGTGAATGAAATGCACTATTATCCAGACACTTTTACCAACTCCTGTTCTGAGTATTGATATGAAATTAAAACGCACCTTATTGGCTTCAGCAATGGCGAGCCTTACGCTATTCTCATTCGCAAGTTCTGCGATGGAAAAAGCTGACCTAATGATTACCGATGCGATGGTTCTAACCATGAACCAAGACAAAACGGTTTATGAGAGCGGAACGGTTGTCGTCAAAGACAATAAAATCATTGCGGTTGGCGATGCTTCACTAGAAAAGCAATACAAGGCTGAGCAAGTGCTGGACGTTGATGGCGATATCGTAATGCCAGGTCTAATCAATACTCACACTCACGTATCAATGACGGTTTTCCGTTCACTGGCTGATGATGTGCCAGACCGACTACACCGCTACATTTTCCCGCTCGAGAAGAAGTTAGTATCACGCGATATGGTACGCATTGGTGCCAACTTAGGTAACGTTGAAATGGTCAAAGGCGGTGTGACGACTTACGCCGACATGTACTACTTCGAAGATGAAGTCGCAAAAACCGTCGATAAAATTGGTATGCGTGCCATCCTTGGTGAAACCGTGATTAAGTTCCCGGTTGCCGATGCTGCTAACGCCGAAGAAGGTATCAAGTACGCGTTGAACTTCATTGAAGAATACAAAGATCACCCACGTATTACTCCTGCATTTGCACCACATGCGCCTTACACCAACACCACAGAGATCCTGCAGAAAATTTCTAAGTTATCACTAGAGCTAGATGTGCCAGTGATGATCCACCTTGCAGAATCGCATCGTGAAGTAGAGAAGATCGCCGAGCGTTCAGAAGGCTTATCGCCAGTTCAATACATGGATAGCATTGGCGCACTCAACAAAAACCTGGTTGGTGCACACATGATCCTAGTTGATGACCATGACATTGAGCTTGTTAAAAAGTCAGATATGGGTGTCGCTCATAACATGAGTGCGAACATCAAATCAGCAAAAGGTGTATCACCTGCACTACAGATGTATGACGAGAATGTACGTATTGGTTTAGGCACTGATGGCCCGATGTCTGGCAACACTCTGAGCACTATCGATGAATTCAACCAAGTTGCGAAAGTTCATAAGCTAGTCAATAAAGATCGTGCAGCAATGCCGCCGATCAAAGTGATCGACATGGCGACAATGGGCGCAGCAAAAGCACTACACATGGAAGATAAGATCGGATCACTTGAAGAAGGTAAGCTCGCAGACATCATAGTGATCGACACTAAAGCTCCAAATATGGTTCCTGTTTACAACCCGTATTCAGCACTGGTGTATTCAGCTAACTCTGGCAATGTTCGTCACACGATCGTCGATGGCAAGATCATAATGCAAGATCGCGACATGCTAACGGTAGATGAAGATAAGATTCGTCAGGAAGCGCTCGACTTTACCAAGGTAGTTCGTGAAACCGTTATCGAATCTGGTGAAGTAGTTCAATAAGTTCGCTATCGAATAACATGATCATCTAAACGTAAAAAGCCCCGCACTAATTCGATTAGGCGGGGCTTTTTATATCTTGTAACCTGTAACAATGAGTGCAGGAATCATTACAGGTTTCTAGCTCGGTATTACCAGAATACGTCGCGTCGTTTTGCTCGCGCGATAATATTGTCTGGCATTCTCTTTTCCAGACCACTTCGCAATACAGTAATGCGCTTGTGTTGTCTTTGATCTGCCGTGACTGAGTTGTATAACCAGCGGTAGGCATCTTCGTAATCTAACGGGCTACCATAGTCACGCAACAACAGCTCTGCTAGATGAATACTGGCACTCAGGTTTCCCAGAGAGGCTGCTTCGCGCAGGTATGGGATCGCACGTTCTTGGTCTTGTTGAACCAAGGTTCCACGAGAATAATAACGCCCCAATTGCTCTAGTGCTGCAGGTAAACCTTGGTGTGCCGCGTTTTCCATATAGTAAAGACCAAGCTCTACATCTTGAGGAACACACACGCCCCACGCCAGCATATCGCCGTATAAAAACTCATAAGAAGGCAAGCTAATACGCGTTGCACGAGCAACGATATCTTCAACTAACTGGCACTTATCAGCTTTCACTCGCTCTAGGTGTTGATTATTCTCGATTAAATTAATCAGTTCAGCTTCTGTATATATTGGAACCGGCTCCCCGACATCAGCCAAATTTGCATGACTCAAGGGTGAGCTCAGCGCCATTATTAATGAAGCTGCCACAATTCGTAGCTTCATACCTGCACTCTTTTATCGGTTTTAAAAACGCATCGAGCCTTTGGGCGACCCAAACTCAATTACATTTCACTCACTATGATATCTGTATCGGCAACTCAGCGTATCGCTTTAGACAAAACTTGCCGCTAATGGGCAATATTTTGCCAGATGGCGTTCAAAAGATTATCACAGAAAGCTCGCCCCTCAAATTGCAGGTATAAAAAAGCCGACTTAAGAAAGTCGGCTTTTAGAAAACGATTTAATTATCAAAGCACTAAAGGTGCAATGGTAATCACTCAATCAGGCATTATGCGCTGTATGGGTGAACCTTGATGATAGTTTCGTTACGGTCTGGACCAGTTGATACGATATCAATTGGCACACCTGTTAGGTCTTCGATACGTTTGATGTAATCAAGAGCAGCTTGTGGAAGCGCGTCGATTGACTTAGCACCAAATGTTGTTTCAGACCAACCTGGCATTGTTTCGTAGATTGGCGTTGCTTCTTCGAAAGACTCAGCAGCCATTGGAGAAACTTCTAGGATAGAACCGTCAGCCATCTTGTAGCCAGTACAGATCTTGATTTCTTCTAGACCGTCTAGAACGTCTAGTTTAGTCAGACACATACCAGTCAGAGAGTTGATTTGGATTGCACGACGCATAGCAACAGCATCGAACCAACCAGTACGACGTAGACGACCAGTCGTTGCGCCAAACTCGTGGCCAACATCACCTAGGTGCTTACCTACTGGGTCTTGCTTGTCTAGACCATCGTATAGCTCAGTTGGGAATGGACCTGAACCAACGCGAGTACAGTAAGCCTTAGTAATACCAAGGATGTAACCGATGTGACGAGGACCAAAACCAGAACCTGCAGCAACACCACCAGCAGTCGTGTTAGAAGACGTTACGTATGGGTAAGTACCGTGGTCGATATCTAGTAGAGTACCTTGAGCACCTTCGAACATGATCTTGTCGCCGCGCTTACGTGCTGCGTCTAGTTCATCAGTTACGTCCATAACCATTGAAGTTAGTAGATCTGCGTAACCCATGCACTGCTCAAGTACATCTTCGTAGCTTACTGTTTCAGCTTTGTAGAAGTGCTCTAGTTGGAAGTTATGGAATTCCATTACTTCTTTTAGTTTTTCAGCGAACATTTCTTTATCGAAAAGGTCACCAACGCGTAGACCGCGACGAGCAACTTTATCTTCGTAAGCTGGACCGATACCACGACCAGTTGTACCAATAGCTTTCGCGCCACGAGCGATTTCACGCGCGTTGTCGATAGCGATGTGGTAAGGAAGAATTAGAGGACAAGCTTCAGAAACGAAAAGACGCTCGCGAACTGGGATGCCGCGCTCTTCAAGAGGCTTCATTTCTTTAAGAAGTGCTTCAGGCGAAAGTACAACACCGTTACCGATAACACATTTAACGTTATCGCGCAGGATGCCTGATGGAATTAAGTGAAGAACGGTTTTTTCACCGTCAATTACAAGTGTGTGACCTGCATTGTGACCGCCTTGGTAGCGAACCACGTATTTTGCATCTTCAGTTAAAAGGTCAACGATTTTACCTTTACCTTCATCACCCCATTGGGTGCCTAGAACGACTACGTTATTTCCCATCTTTCCAATTTCTGTTGCTAATTAAAAATGGATTCTAGCACTGAATCACACTTCTTGCAGTCACTTTTTGTTCATAAACGTTAACGCTGTACAAAAATAAAACAGCGATTACGAAGGGCAGATCGCTAAAGATGCTGATATCATTGTATTTTTATAGATATAAGGCAGCATCATGTCTGATTCAATTTGGCTCGCAATTGGGCTTGTTCTCATCGTTGAAGGGCTTGGCCCATTAATCGCACCAAATGGCTGGAGAAATATGGTCGCTCAGCTAAGCGAGCAACCCGATACTCAATTGCGCCGCATTGGTGGCTGCCTGGTAGTCGCTGGCGCCGTGATCGCCTTTATGACACATCACTAATTCGCGTCATCGCATCCACAATAGCTCTCTGCATAGTTCCTTACCATTTCTAGCAGATAGATAGTTCGAGCCACCATTCTCTCATAGCAGCTTAAAACCAGATAAAAATAGCAGAATCCCAAAAAGCAAAAAGGCTCCCACAATGGGAGCCTTTTAAGTATTAGCGTGTCTGGCTATTAAAATTCAGCGTTTGCTGCTTCAATAACTGCTCAGCTTATTTCGCTGGCGCACCGCTCGCTTGATTCATGTATTGGAAGAAGTCTGTCTTCGGATCCAGTACTAGAATGTCGCTCTTATCGCTAAATGATGACTCATAAGCTTGCAGTGAACGCATAAAGCCAAAGAACTCAGGATCTTTGTTGTATGCATCAGAGTAGATCTTCGCCGCTTCTGCATCTGCATCACCACGAGTTACTCGAGCAGTACGGTCAGCTTCAGCAAGTACTGTTGCTACTTCTAGCTCAGCTTGAGCACGGATAACTTCAGCACGCTCACGACCTTGAGAACGGTGCTTACGAGCAACCGACTCACGCTCTGCACGCATACGCTTGTAGATAGAGTCACTGATGTTGTCTGGAAGGTTGATTTTCTTCATTCGGAAATCAACAATCTCAACACCAAGATCTTTCAGCGCACTTTCACGAGTATCTGCAAGTACGTTTTCCATGATCTTGTCACGCTCACCATCCACCTCTAGGGCTTCAGCAGCAGCAACTGTAGTAACTTCTTCGCTATCAGCAGAATCTGGCAGTACATCGTTATTACGAGGACCTGATACGATTTGCTTGATTTCACGAGAACCGATTTCAGAACGAAGAACATCCGTCACTTTACGCTCAAGAAGTGCTTCTGCTGTTAGTGCGTTACCACCACCTGTTGCTAGGTAGTATTGACCGAAGTCTTGAATACGCCACTTAACGTATGAATCGATGATCACGTCTTTTTTCTCAGACGTTACGAAACGGTCAGAACGGCCGTCCATTGTTTGAATACGTGCATCAAGAGTTTTCACACGGTCGAATAATGGCAGTTTGAAGTGCAGACCTGGTTCGTGGATACGAGAGATGTCGTTAGTATCTTTCAATACACGACCGAAACGAATCACGATACCGCGCTCGCCTTCAGGAATCACGAATACTGACATCAGTAGCAAAGCTAACGTAACAACCAATACAGGGATCATTAATTTACGCATTATTAGTATCTCCCTTGACGTGAGCTATCTGAACGAGACTGAGAGCTCGACGCTGGTTCAGGTTGAGTTTCTAGTTCAATCTGATCGTAAGTCGATGGTGCCTTTGTTGAGCGAGTGCCCGTCTGAGAACCACCTTGAGCACCTAGCTTATCAATTGGTAGGTACAACAAATTACCGCTTGATTCAGAGTCAATCAGGACTTTAGATGTGCTTGAGTACACTTTTTCCATTGTATCTAGGTACATACGGTTACGTGTTACTTCTGGAGCTGCTTGGTATTCAGGTAGCAGTTTCTCGAACTGAGCTACTTGACCTAGAGCACCATTAACTGTGCGCTCTGAGTAACCAACCGCTTCTTTCTTCAAACGCTCAGCACGACCTGTTGCTTTTGGAAGAATGTCATTTCGGTAAGCTTCAGCTTCACGTTCAAAACGCTCTTCATCCTCACGAGCCGCGATAGCATCATCAAATGCATCTTTAACTTGCTCAGGTGGACGTGCTGACTGGAAGTTCACGTCAACAATAAGAATACCCATATCGTAGCTATCGATAATGCGGTTAAGCGTTTCTTGAGTGCTTTGACGGATCTGTTGACGACCACTTGTTAGGATGCTGTCCATCAGTGAGTCACCGATTACTGCACGAAGCGCAGAATCCGTCGCCTGACGTAAGCTGTCGTCCGCATTCGTTACACGATACAAGTATTTGTACGGGTCAGAAACACGGTACTGAACACCCATTTCAACCGTAACTACGTTTTCGTCTTTCGTTAGCATGGTGCCAGAAGCACGTAGAGAACGAATCGCTTGAACGTTTACTAGTTGCTCATCACTGATTTGATCGATGAAACGTGGATGCCAGTTAAGACCAGGTTCTTCAATACGGTCGAATTGACCTAATCGAAGTACAACTGCTCTTTCTGCTTCGCCAACGGTGTAGAAACCTGCGAAGAACCAGATAGCAATAGCAATAACGGCAATGACACCAAAGCCAATTGCACCGCCACCACCAATAGATGGTCCGTTTCCGTTACCACCTTTTTTACCAAACTTGCCACCCAACTTTTGACTCAGCTTGTTAAACACTTCGTCTAGGTCTGGCGGTCCTTGATCTCGGCCACCGCGATTATTTTTATTACCCCAAGGGTCATTATCGCGGCCGTTATCGCCGTTGTTATTTCCAGGCTCATTCCACGCCATTAGAAAGCTCCATCATTTGATATGACGTTATACTGTAGCAGTCTCTGAGGTAACGATAAAGTCACCCAAGAGCGCCCCTTCTCTTTTTTCAAGTTTAGACCAATCTATCTGTTGCATTCGGATATCTATCAACAAGTTACCATTTTCATCATACTCTTCCTGTTGAATACATTTCAGCTGGAAAAATAAACTACGAATTCGGCCTTGATGTTGATGCGGAATACACAGTCGGTATTGAACCATTTGACTCGCTAAACGCTCAGTTAAAGCTTCAAACAGCAGTTCGATACCTTCACCTTCCATTGCAGAAACCCAAACAGCGCGTGGTGCGCCCTCTTCGTCTCTATCAATGCGAGGTTTTTGGTCTTCCATGCAGTCAATCTTGTTCATGACTACAAGGGTTGGCACTTCATGAGCATCGATTTCTTCTAATACATCATGAACAGCCTGAATGTTCTCACGAAAGCGGTCATCACTGGCATCAACAACATGTAACAAAATGTCAGCTTCCTGCGTCTCTTGTAACGTAGCCTTGAACGCAGCGACCAAGTCGTGTGGTAGATGACGGATAAAACCTACGGTATCTGCGAGAATCGCAGGCCCGACATCTGGCAAATCAATCTTACGTAGTGTTGGGTCTAGCGTTGCAAACAGTTGGTCTGCCGCATAAACACCGGCACTAGTGATTCGATTGAAAAGCGTTGATTTCCCCGCGTTGGTATAACCAACTAAAGAAACGGTTGGGATCTCAGCTCGATTACGAGCACGTCGCCCTTGTTCACGTTGCTTAGCTACCTTAGCTAAACGACGTAATATTGCCTTTATACGGTCACGCAACAAACGTCGATCGGTTTCCAGTTGAGTTTCACCTGGACCACGAAGACCAATACCACCTTTCTGCCTTTCAAGGTGAGTCCAACCACGAATCAATCGGGTAGAGATATGACGAAGCTGAGCGAGCTCAACTTGTAGCTTACCTTCATGAGTTCGCGCACGTTGTGCAAAGATATCTAAGATCAAACCCGTGCGATCAATCACACGACATTTACACAATTGCTCGAGGTTTCGCTCTTGGGCAGGAGAGAGGGAGTGGTTAAAAATCACAATTTCAGCACCGGTCAGCTGAACAGCTTGTGCGATTTCTAGGGCTTTACCTTCTCCGACATAGTATTTAGGGAGTGGGGATTGGCGGCTACCAGTAATCACTTGTAGCGTTTCTACCCCCGCAGAGGAGACCAGCATTTCGCATTCGCTTAGGTCTTCCCATTCTCCCTCATGCGTGAAGTTGATATGAACAAGTACGGCTCGCTCACCGGATTCATAACGGTCAAACAAGCAACCAACTCCTTATCACAGCATTTGCTGTGTTAATTGAACGATTAATCTTCTGTCTTCTCAGCACGATCAGATGGAGCACGTTGCTCGCCGCTGTGGTGACTTACTGCACGAGCAGGAACCACAGTAGAAATCGCATGCTTGTAAACCATTTGGTTTACAGTGTTCTTCAGCAAGATCACGAATTGATCGAAAGACTCGATCTGACCTTGCAGCTTAATGCCGTTTACAAGGTAGATTGAGACTGGAATGCGCTCACGGCGGAGTGCATTTAGGAATGGGTCTTGTAGCGATTGCCCCTTAGCCATTTTATTTTCCTTATTTTGTATTTTGTTGTAATTATTTAGCTAGTGGTGCACAAAAAGGTGCGGCCTTTGCATCTGAGCTAAATGAATAAAAAAACTCCGTTGTTATTGAAAGGCTGTGATTTTAAAAAGCCTCAATAACGGATCCTTTCCAGAGTATATTCACGCAAAAGCGATCACATTATACACAGCAATACTAATCAGATGCTATTGCATCTGAAAGAGTTTCTAACGCTTGATCAATGTTTTCGCTATCCAACCAAGTTAAATCATCCCAACTGCGCAACCAGGTGATCTGTCGCTTGGCCAACTGACGGGTTGCACAGACACCACGGAAAACCGCTTCGTCTAAATCACAATTACCGTCTAAATAATCCCACATCTGCCTATAACCAACGCATCGAATCGATGGCAATTCAGGATGAAGATCTTCTCTGGCGTACAGCGCCTTCATTTCTTCTTCAAAGCCTGCTTCGATCATCTTCTCGAAACGCAGCTCAATGCGGCGATGGAGTTCTTTCCTTTCCTTGGGAGCTATTGCAAATTGTTTTACACGAAATGGCAGGCTATCGCCTTTCGTTTGAGTTAGCTCTGTTAATGTTTTACCCGAAATTCGATAAACTTCCAATGCCCTTGAAAGCCTTTGTGGATCATTTGGGTGTATTCTTTCAGCGGATACGGGATCAATCTCTCTTAATTGATCGTGTAATGCTTGCCAACCTTGCTCAATAGATTCCGCTTCAATCTGCTTACGAATCTCAGGATCCGCAGCCGGTAGTGGCGATAAACCTTCCAACAACGCTTTGTAGTAAAGCATAGTGCCGCCCACTAAAAGAGGGATCTTGCCTTGGGCAACGATCTCGTTCATCTCTTTCAATGCATCACGACGAAAATCTGCCGCAGAGTACGCTTCGCTTGGGTCAAGAATATCAATCAAGCGGTGAGGCGCGAGCGCAAGCTCTTCTGCATCCGGTTTAGCGGTGCCGATATCCATGTCTTTGTAGATAAGTGCCGAATCGACGCTGATGATCTCTACTGGGTATTTCTGACGTAGGCGGATAGCTAAATCTGTTTTTCCTGATGCCGTTGGGCCCATTAAAAACAACGCTAAAGGTAATTTTTCAGTCATGATATTTAGTATTTGTTTCTCAGTTATAGCGCTTTATAGCAAAGGGCTTTTGTCACGAGGGATTTGCGTTCAAAAAAGCGTCCATCGTAAAAATAAAATCATACACAGCCTAAGCCGTAAATATGCTTAATTTATCAATAAACTAAGCCATAAATGCCGCAATAGTCGCCGAAAAGTCGATAGGATTAACAAACTCAGGATCATCTAATGGAAGTAGACCATGCCAAAGTTGTTCAAGTTCCCCAACTAATTGAACCGCTTCAGATAAAGTGTAGTCGCTTTTTACTTGTGCGGTTTGAATCCCGATCCAGTTAACTAAACCTGGCAACAGGTCATCAGGTTGCTTCACTGTACTCTGGGCATTTATTGAAGCCGCGTACGATAACAGATCTGGGATCAGAATTTGTAAGTTTTGCTGCCTTAATGGAGAAGGAACCCCCATCACCATAATGGCTTCGCTATTTCGAACCTTAAGCTCAATACCAAGACGAGCCAGTGGTTGGTTTAATGTCTTCGCTACCTCAACCAATTCACTACCAATTTTAAGCGATAAAGGCACCAGTAATGGCTGGCTTTTTAATGCCCCGCTTCGTGTATCCAGCTGGCCAATAACGCGCAATAATTCCGCTTTAGCCAAGGAGACCAACACGCAACCATTCTTATTGCCCATCATCAGGTACTGACGCTCGACAATCGAGACCGCCTTACCTAATTCAGTGACTGGTGTTCTTGGCTTCGACTGAGACAGCTTCTGTTGAGACAACTCAGTATCGCTTGGCGCTGTTTGCTTCACCGGCTGTTGAGCATCTGATGGCTCGACGGTTTGACGCTCAAAATCTGGCGTTTTCAACAGCTCTTTATAAGCACTAACCTCGCGCTTCGAAGGTGCAGGCTCAGCGTGGTGTTGATGTGATTCTTTCTCTTTCTTCGGAGCCGGTCGTGATTCTATCCACTCTTGACGAGGCGAACCGGTAAAACTGGTTTCACGAGCAGATGAGTTATGGTTAGCCGGTGAACCTAAATTACTTGAAGAACCACTGCTTGAAGAGCCTCTGTTAGACGCTAAGCCATAGTGCTGACCACCATCATTAACGCTGTGCTGAGGCTGATCATAAGCTTGCTCAGGTTCTGCTTTTCTCGGATAGGCTGGAGTCTGCTCAATCGCATGTCGCACTCTTTCAGAAACCTGCGATTGTTCCAAATGAGCTGGGACATTACTTTCTGGCGCACTAAAACTCGTCGTCTCTTCCGCTTCAGGTATCGAACTATCTTGCTGATAATTAGGGGCTTCTGATTGGTGGAAAGCAGATTGATTGATAGGCGCCGCATCGATTTGCTTACTTTGTGCTAGGCCATCGCTCAGTGCTTGATAAATAAAATCATGCACCAGACGAGCCTGATGGAAGCGCACTTCATGTTTAGCAGGGTGAACATTCACATCGACTTGATGTGGGTCCAATTCAATGAAGAGTACGTAAGTAGCAAATTGGTCTGGACGCAAGCTAGTTTCGTAGCTTTGGCGAATCGCGTGATTGATCAGTTTGTCACGCATCATACGGCCATTCACATAGCAGTATTGTAAGTCGCTTTGCTGTCTTGCCCCCTCTGGCGTGGTGATCCAGCCATGAAGTTTCAACCCTTGGTGCTCAAGTTCTATCTTAAGCATATGACGAACAAATGGATTACCGCATACCGCTGCAATGCGTTTCTCAGCTTGAACCTCTGTCTTAGCAGCGCGGTACTGACGAATCATCTTGCCGTTATGACGCAGGTTGATCGTTACATCAAAGCTGCTTAATGCAATACGCTTAAGCAGCTCATCAATATGAGTGAATTCGGTTTTTTCAGTACGTAAGAATTTGCGGCGTGCCGGGGTATTGAAAAATAGATCCAGCACTTCAACCGAGGTGCCAATTGGATGCGCGGCAGGCTGCAATTTTACCTGCATATCTCGGCCTTCACTGTGCGCCGCCCAAGCTTGATCTTGAGTAGCAGGGCGTGAAGTCATGGTTAAGCGCGCGACTGAGCTAATACTCGCTAGCGCTTCACCACGGAAACCTAGGCTGACGATCGCCTCAAGGTCATCAAGAGTATGGATTTTAGAGGTAGCATGGCGACTTAGTGCGAGAGCAAGCTCATCTTTAACGATGCCCTTACCGTTATCACGAACACGGATCATCTTGGCGCCACCTTTCTCGATATCAATATCGATACGTGTTGCACCGGAATCCAAACTGTTCTCAACCAGCTCTTTTACAACAGAGGCTGGCCTTTCTACTACTTCACCCGCTGCGATTTGGTTCGCTAAGCGAGCTGGCAGTATTTTGATCGTCATATTTATAGCTACCTTACTGCCATCCATAGAAGCCCTTCCATGTTTAGAAGGCACTTCTATGTTAGTTAAACTCGATTATTTATGAGGAATAATCAGCACTTGTCCAATCGCCAGTTCATCAGAGCGGAGCTTATTCGCTTGGCGAATACTGTTCACACTCACACCGTACTTCGCGGCAATCTTGCCTAAGTAATCACCTCTTGCGACTTTATGCTTGCGCAGAGGAACATCTTTAACCTCAACCGTAATACGTAACTTTTGACCCACTCTCACTGTTTCTGATTTTAGACGGTTCTCACGTTTAATATCAGCCACAGACACTTTATAACGGCTAGCTATCTTACCTAGGTATTCTCCAGACTTAACCGTGTGAGTAATAGTCTTGGTCTTAACCGCACTACTTGATGAGGAGCTTGAAGCGCTACCTGGAATCTTCAGCACTTGGCCAATCGCTAGGCTGCTTGACTTCAGGTTATTGTACTTCATCAATGCTTGTGTCGATGTGCCGTACTTACTCGCAATCACCGATAACGACTCACCACGAGACACCTTGTGCTGACTAACACTGCCTGTTGATGATGTCGCATTAGACAAGATAATCCCTTCAGGCGGGTTCTCTTTCAAGTACTTCACCACGGCTTTAGTCACAGCACGCGCAAGTTTATCTTGGTGCGAACGTTGGAAAAGTAACTTCTCTTCCGTTGGGTTTGAAATAAAGCCCGTTTCTACCAATACCGATGGGATCTGCGGTGAGCGCAATACTGCCAAGCTCGTATTAATCGGCTTACTGTTGTGTAGCTTAGCGACTTTACCCATTTCAGATAGAATCGCTGTTGCCAGTTTATAGCCCTCTTTCTGAGAGTGGCTAAACTGCAGGTCCAACAAGGTTTGGTTTACGTTCTTATCATCAATGTTGTTAGTGAAAGCAGCGCCGCTGCCTCCCAACAATTCTGATTGTTTCTCTTTATTCTCAATCCAACGGGAGATTTCTGTATTCGCACGTCGAGTATTCAGTACAAACACCGAGCCGCCTCGTGGTTGAGGTGTAGTAAAGGCATCCGCGTGAATAGAGATCAATAGGTGTGCTTCATTCTCACGAGCGATAGCAACACGTCGATTGAGGTTTACAAAGTAGTCAGCATTACGAGTCATACGAGTTTTGATACCCGGGATCGCATTCAATTGAGCGGCTAATTTCTTAGAAATACTCAGCGTCGCATCTTTTTCATATTTACGACTTGGACCGATCGAGCCTGGGTCTTCACCACCATGGCCAGGATCAATCACGATCAAAATATCTTTCTGACGCTTAACCTGATTGATGTCTTTGCTTACCGTTGGCTTACTTGGTTTTGCAGTAGGTTTGCTCTTGCTCGCCGCACCATGAGGCAGATCGATAACCAAGCGGTGCCCATATTGGCCGCCCGGTGTTGGGCTCAACTTAAAGAGCTCAGCTTTAGAAGATTTCTTCAATTCGAAAACTAATCGATAGGTTCCTTTCTGTGGAGGAGAGCTTTTACGAACTTTAGAAAGTACTGGACTGTCTTTCACCACCACCGGTAACTTAGTGGCCAATTCGGTATTTTTTAAATCGACAACCAAGCGGCTTGGGCTACTCAGTGTGAAATAGCTAAAATCGACCTCAGATTTAAGATCGATAACCACACGCGTTTCTTCAGGTGAAGGCCAAACCCTCAAACCTTTTAGTGAATTCGCAGAAACCAGTGATGAAAATAGTAAGGAGAAAACAGCAGCCATCATGGATACTGTTGGAAAAAGGCGTCTAGAAATCAACATAACTCCAACTGACTAAGTAAGCGCTGTCCGTATTCACTATTAGCGGTTAAAGAAACAATACGGTGATCGTCTTGGTAACGAATATCAATATCCATGTCCGCTTCTGGTAGCAGTCCTTGGCCTTTCTCTGGCCATTCAACCAAACAGATCGCGTCAGGCGTAAAGTAATCACGAATCCCCATAAACTCGAGTTCTTCAGGATCGGCTAGGCGGTAAAGATCAAAGTGATACACCTGCCAATCTGCAAGTTGATAAGGTTCAACTAGAGTATACGTTGGGCTCTTTACATTTCCTTGATGACCAAGTGCTTTTACAAAGCCGCGACTAAACGTCGTTTTACCTGCGCCAAGATCACCATGCAGATAAATCGTTGTCTGCTGTGAGCAAAGATTAGAAAGCTCCGTTCCTAGTTGAATCGTTGCTTGTTCATCTTTCAAAGTAAATTGTTTAGTGCTCATGAATACGTTCTCTAAAAATCGATCGTTGACTATATAAAAATCAAAAGAACAAGAATAGTAAACCGTGATGCTTTTGAGAGACAAGCACTCAAGTGTAAGTTCTATGAAAAATACTGTTCAAAACACGTCTGTTCTGGTCAACACAACTAAGATCCGTTAAGATCCGCCCCCATTTTTGCCGAACCGAATTTTAGTTATCCTTATCTCTATAAGAATGAAGCCATGAATCTAGACCATCTTGCTGAAAAAATTAAAATTTGGGGAAAAGAGCTAGGCTTTCAAAAAGTTGGTATCTGCGATGTTGATCTCAGTGAACACGAAGCCCCTCTTCAAGCATGGCTAGATGCGGGTCATCACGGCGAAATGGATTGGATGGCCCGTCATGGCATGATGCGCGCACGTCCTAATGAACTTCACCCAGGAACCATTCGAGTGATCAGCGCCCGAATGAACTACCTACCACCAGAAGCTCAGTTTGCCTCAAACCTCAGTGATACCACTCAAGGTTACATCAGCCGTTATTCTTTAGGCCGCGATTATCACAAATTGTTCCGTAACCAATTGAAAAAGCTAGGGCAAAGAATCGAAAAAGAGGTCGAAGGTTTAGACTCTCGCCCTTTCGTTGATTCTGCACCTATTTTAGAAAGACCACTTGCTCAAAAGGCAGGGCTTGGCTGGACAGGTAAACACTCACTCATTCTCGATAAAGACGCAGGCTCTTGGTTCTTCCTTGGAGAGCTACTCGTGAACATCCCTCTTCCTGTCGATGAGCCGAGTGTTGACGAATGTGGCAAATGCACCGCATGTATCACCTCCTGCCCAACCGGTGCCATTATTGCTGATGGTGTGGTCGATGCTCGAAAATGCATTTCATATCTAACGATTGAATACGATGGTGTAATCCCGGAAGAGTTCAGAGAAGCAATTGGGAACCGAATCTATGGTTGCGATGACTGCCAGTTGGTTTGCCCATGGAATCGTCACGCTGATATCACTGAACAAAAAGACTTCCACCGTAGAGAAGATTTTAAAGAAGCCGACCTCGTTTTACTCGCAAGCTGGGATGAAGCGACCTTCTTAAAGAAAATGGAAGGCTCTGCGATTAGACGTATTGGCCATACGCAATGGTTACGCAATATCTATGTTGCTATGGGTAATGCACCATTCCAACAACGTATTGTTGAAACCTTAGAGTCTCACCGAGGTAATAACGACATGTTAGATGTTCATATCGAGTGGGCTTTAGAAAAACAATTACAGCAATTGCCGAGCATTATTGAGGTTCAAAAAGGTAACAGCAAAGTCGCAACTAAAAAGCACCGGCTGATACGCATTGTTGAGAAAGGACTACCAAGAGATGCTTAGCCCTATATATGCCAATGTTTGGCAGGCTAGCTATTACTAACAGTCCAACATTTAAGACAACTCGTTGCACATAATTTTAGAACAATGTTTGACCTTGTTCTCAATTTTGACAATGTGGAAAAAATTCAGAACTCTCGCAAACTTCCGACACCTACACAAAGTTAAACACAGTACCGATAAATGATTAAGATCAAAAAACAACAAGTTAACGATCTTTCACCAAATCCCGCATACGCATCTAAACTTATAAAAAACAATAAGTTACAAACATCAAGATTTAGCTAATATATTGAAAACAAGAAAGATCTTTTTGAGAGATGCAAAGAATTAAGCCTGAAATAACTTTATCAACCAAGTTATCCACATCTAACTATTTGTGGATAAGTCTGTTTATAGATGTGAAAAACCTCAAGTATCTACTTCAGAGACCTGATGATTACTAGCATTCCAGTTGCTAAGAAAAATTTAAGACAAAAAAATATCCACCATTGATGGAGGATTATTTGCTTTTTTGGGGGATTATGCTTCGCAGCATTAAAGAAAGAGCTTAGGCTCAAGGCCTATATCCAAGCCAGATAGCTTAGAAAGAAATTGGAGCGACACACGAGGTTCGAACTCGTGACCTCAACCTTGGCAAGGTTGCGCTCTACCAGCTGAGCTAGTGTCGCATAAGTTAACCGCTAATGCGTTTAACTGTAATGTGGTTGCGGGAGCCGGATTTGAACCGACGACCTTCGGGTTATGAGCCCGACGAGCTACCAAGCTGCTCCATCCCGCGTCCGGATGCCATCATTTAAAGTAGATGGGAACTTATCAAATTGGAGCGACACACGAGGTTCGAACTCGTGACCTCAACCTTGGCAAGGTTGCGCTCTACCAGCTGAGCTAGTGTCGCATAAGTTAATCGCTAATGCGCTTAACTATAATGTGGTTGCGGGAGCCGGATTTGAACCGACGACCTTCGGGTTATGAGCCCGACGAGCTACCAAGCTGCTCCATCCCGCGTCCGGATGCCATCATTTAAAGTAGATGGGAACTTATCAAATTGGAGCGACACACGAGGTTCGAACTCGTGACCTCAACCTTGGCAAGGTTGCGCTCTACCAGCTGAGCTAGTGTCGCATAAGTTAATCGCTAATGCGCTTAACTGTAATGTGGTTGCGGGAGCCGGATTTGAACCGACGACCTTCGGGTTATGAGCCCGACGAGCTACCAAGCTGCTCCATCCCGCGTCCGGATGCATCAATTAAGTTGATGAGTCTTTAATTTGGAGCGACACACGAGGTTCGAACTCGTGACCTCAACCTTGGCAAGGTTGCGCTCTACCAGCTGAGCTAGTGTCGCATAAGTTAACCGCTAATGCGTTTAACTGTAATGTGGTTGCGGGAGCCGGATTTGAACCGACGACCTTCGGGTTATGAGCCCGACGAGCTACCAAGCTGCTCCATCCCGCGTCCGGATGCATCAATTAAGTTGATGAGTCTCTAATTTGGAGCGACACACGAGGTTCGAACTCGTGACCTCAACCTTGGCAAGGTTGCGCTCTACCAGCTGAGCTAGTGTCGCATAAGTTAACCGCTAATGCGTTTAACTATAATGTGGTTGCGGGAGCCGGATTTGAACCGACGACCTTCGGGTTATGAGCCCGACGAGCTACCAAGCTGCTCCATCCCGCGTCCGGATGCATCAATTAAGTTGATGAGTCTCTAATTTGGAGCGACACACGAGGTTCGAACTCGTGACCTCAACCTTGGCAAGGTTGCGCTCTACCAGCTGAGCTAGTGTCGCATAAGTTAACCGCTAATGCGTTTAACTATAATGTGGTTGCGGGAGCCGGATTTGAACCGACGACCTTCGGGTTATGAGCCCGACGAGCTACCAAGCTGCTCCATCCCGCGTCCGGATGCATCAATTAAGTTGATGAGTCTCTAATTTGGAGCGACACACGAGGTTCGAACTCGTGACCTCAACCTTGGCAAGGTTGCGCTCTACCAGCTGAGCTAGTGTCGCATCATGGAAAGGTCTTTCACCTTTCGATTACCGTTTTCACGTTAATCTACAAATTGGAGCGACACACGAGGTTCGAACTCGTGACCTCAACCTTGGCAAGGTTGCGCTCTACCAGCTGAGCTAGTGTCGCATCACGGAAAGGTCTTTCAC
This sequence comes from Vibrio chagasii, assembly GCA_041879415.1. Taxonomy (NCBI): domain Bacteria; kingdom Pseudomonadati; phylum Pseudomonadota; class Gammaproteobacteria; order Vibrionales; family Vibrionaceae; genus Vibrio; species Vibrio chagasii. The sequence continues at coordinate 2,706,706 of CP090851.1, forward strand.
CTTTCGATTACCGCTTTCGCGTTAATCTACAAATTGGAGCGACACACGAGGTTCGAACTCGTGACCTCAACCTTGGCAAGGTTGCGCTCTACCAGCTGAGCTAGTGTCGCATTCTGAAAACGTCTTTCGCCGTTCAGGGCTGCGAATTATAAGAGCATTTTTTTGTGATGCAAGTCCTTAATGCAAAATTACGAAACTTTTTATTCAACTGCTGTAAAAGCACACAGATTTGCAAAAAAATTAGCTCTTATGTCCCTGAAAAGTTAGACAAACGTGATCAGTTTATCCGGCTAGATGTTAATAATTGTTTTTCGGTAGTACTGCAGCTCGGCAATTGACTCGCGAATATCGTCTAATGCTAAGTGGCTTCCTGACTTAGAAAAACCATCTAATACTTCAGGTTTCCAACGACGAGCTAGCTCTTTAAGCGTACTAACATCAACATAACGGTAGTGGAAGTACTCTTCTAATTCAGGCATGTGCTTGTATAGGAAACGGCGGTCTTGGCCAATGCTGTTACCACAAATCGGCGATTTACCTTTTGGTACCCACTTTTCAAGAAACGCGATCGTCTGTTCGATAGCGTCTTGCTCAGTGATGGTACTTTCTTGAATTCGCTTCACTAGACCACTGCCAGTGTGCGTCGTTGTGCACCATTCGTCCATTTTGTCTAATTCACTCTGAGGTTGGTGAATAGCCAAAACAGGTCCTTCAGCAAGGATGTTAAGCTCACTATCAGTCACAATAGTCGCAATTTCAATGATTTTATGAGTTTCAGGATCCAGTCCCGTCATCTCTAGATCTACCCAAATTAGGTTCTGATCGCTAAAGGACATAAGGCGTCGCCTATTTGTTTATGTTTAAAAGAGGTACTATACCCAAATAACTATACTCAAACTAGCTTTAGGGCCATCGAAATCAAATGGCACCAGCAACAGTAGTTTGAGTTCCCAATCATCAAGTTAGATGTGTTAAGTGAAAAATTGTGGCTAAAAAAAAGAAGTTAACTAAAGGTCAGGTGCGTCGCGTACGTAGCAACCAGAACAAGCGACTCAAGAAAGAAGACTCAATCCAATGGGATGAGAACATGCTTGGTAGCACCAAAAGCGGACTCGTGATTACGCGCTTTGGTCAACATGCTGATATCGAGGATCTTGAAACAAACGAAGTTCATCGTTGTAACTTACGCCGTAGTATCGAGACTTTAGTTTCTGGTGACCGAGTGACTTGGCGTGCAGGCCTAGAATCAATGGCTGGTATTTCAGGCGTTGTGGAAGCCGTTGAGCCAAGAACCTCAATGCTAACTCGCCCAGATTACTACGACGGCCTAAAACCTGTCGCAGCTAACGTAGACCAGATGGTTATCGTGTCTGCTGTACTTCCAGAGCTATCACTTAATATTATCGACCGTTACTTAATTGCTTCAGAAACAGTAAAAATCGCACCGCTTGTTGTACTCAACAAGGTCGACCTACTGACTGAAGAGCAAATTGCTGAGTACCAAGAGACACTAAAGATTTACGAAGAGATCGGCTACAAAGTGATGTTCGTGAGTAAAGAGTCTGGCTACGGTATCAAAGAGCTCGAAGCTGAACTCAAAGGCCGTATCAACATCTTTGTTGGCCAATCTGGTGTAGGTAAATCTAGCCTAGTGAATGCGCTAATGCCGACACTTGATATCGAAGAGGGTGAAGTTTCAGAAAACTCAGGCCTTGGTCAGCACACCACCACAGCAGCTCGCTTGTACCACTTCCCTTCAGGTGGCGACCTAATCGATTCTCCTGGAGTTCGTGAATTTGGTCTATGGCACTTAGAAGCCGATGAAATCACTGAAGCTTTCGTTGAGTTCAAGCCTTACCTCGGCGGCTGTAAGTTCCGAGACTGTAAGCATAATGATGATCCAGGCTGCATCCTGCGTGAAGCCGTTGAAGATGGGAAAATCAGTCGACTACGTTTCGACAACTACCACCGCATCATTGAGAGCATGGTCAACAACAAAGACAACCGTCAGTATTCACGAAACAAAAAAGCGGATCTTTAATCGCGTTTTTGTGAACAAATATGTGCAGTTACTGACAATTGGCGCGAATTTAAGTAACATCTCGCGCCCTAAAGCGTCATCGACAGATTGAATTGAAAAACACATAGCATTGGAAATTAATACAATGGATAAGATTAAAGTTGGATTGCAGTACTGGATTCCACAACATGGACTAACTCGTCTAGTCGGCAAACTGGCGTCTGCTAAAGCGGGCGGCTTAACGACAGCGATCATCAATTGGTTCATCAAACAATACAAAGTGAACATGGATGAAGCACTACATAGCGATCCAAAACACTTTAAAACATTCAATGAATTCTTCGTACGTGAATTGAAAGAGGGCATGCGCCCTATCGCTGAAGGTGACTCTGTTATCGTTCACCCAGCTGACGCTCGCGTAAGCCAATTTGGCCCAATCACTGACGGCCAACTGATTCAAGCGAAAGGCCACGACTACTCTGCACGTGAACTGTTAGGTGGTGATGCTAGTCTTGCTGAAGAGTTTAAAGATGGTGAATTCGCAACGCTTTACCTATCTCCAAGTGATTACCACCGCGTACACATGCCATGTGACGGTACACTGCGTCAGATGATCTACGTTCCAGGTGATCTTTTCTCTGTAAACCCGCTAACGGCAGAGAACGTTCCAAACCTATTCGCACGTAACGAGCGCGTAGTGTGTATCTTCGATACGGAATTTGGCCCAATGGCACAAGTATTAGTTGGTGCGACTATCGTAGGTAGCATCGAACAAGTATGGGCTGGCACGATTACTCCACCTCGTGGCAACTCGGTTTACAAGTGGGATTACCCAGCACAAGGTGACAAAGCAATCATCTTGAAGAAAGGCGAAGAGATGGGTCGCTTTAAACTTGGCTCAACCGTGATCAACTTATTTGCGAAAGATGCAATCAAGTTCGACGACACGATGCAAAATGGCGAGAAAACGGTTCTTGGTACGCCTTACGCGCACATCGCTGGTAAAGACGTTGAGGCTGAAGCTGTTGATTCATTAGAGAGCACAGACCAAGCGTAATAATTTGAGTAAACTCATTTAGCTTTCAAGGCGCTTTATTTGAATGAATAACGCGCCTTTTTATTACCCAGCTCTCTAACCTTCCAATCCCCCTAAAACCTGACCTAAAAGAGCAATGCATAAATCAGCGCTATAAAAGATTGACCAAAAACAAAACAGTTGCCGAAACCTTAAACAACTTTTTGATTTTCCAACCCGTCTCCAAGTACCAAAAATCCAGATAACTTACTCTATTTGAAGATATTTTATTCATAGGGTCTTTGTACATGCCTAAACTCAATGTTGGCGTTCTGGTCAAGCTGTTGATTTGTTTTGCGATTCCCTTAGGCGTGTTATTCATGCCAATAGATTCAATACCTATCGATGACCTGACGCTGATTCAACACCGCCTGCTGGCGATATTCCTACTTGCTGCCCTGCTTTGGGTACTTGAACCCGTTCCGGTTTTCGCTACCTCGATACTGATCATTGCACTTGAACTGGTGATGATTTCCGACAAAGGTCTGCACTTATTTAGAAACCCACCAGCAGGGCACGATCTCGGTGAGTTAATCAAATATACCGACATATTCGGTGCATTTTCATCACCAATCATCATTCTATTCATGGGTGGCTTTGCTCTCGCAATCTCGGCATCTAAGTACGAACTCGATAACAACCTAGCTCGAGTGCTGCTGAAACCATTCGGTACAGAACCGCGCTTCATCATGCTTGGCTTAATGCTGATCACCGCCGTGTTCTCAATGTTTATGTCGAATACCGCAACCACGGTCATGATGCTAGCTCTGCTTGGCCCTATCGTGGCTTCTGCACCCAAAGGCGATATGGGGATCAAAGCACTCGTATTGTGTATTCCGATTGCCGCTAATACTGGTGGTATCGCAACACCAATCGGTACGCCTCCCAATGCCATCGCACTGCAATATCTGACCGGTGAAAACACCATCGACTTCCTGAGCTGGATGATGATGGGCTTACCCTTTGTGATCATCCAGCTCACCATTGCTTGGTTCCTTCTTCAGAAAATCTTCCCTTCCACACAGAAAAACATGGTGCTTAAACTCGATGGGCAATTCAGAAAGAGCTGGCGAGCGATCGTGGTTTACGTCACCTTTGCCGCCACCATCCTATTGTGGATGACCACCAAGCTGCATGGTATGAACACCTATGTGGTCTCTATCATTCCATTAGCGGTCTTCACCTTGACGGGCATTATGGGTAAAGAAGAGCTCAAGCTGATCAACTGGGATGTGTTGTGGCTAGTCGCCGGTGGTATTGCGATTGGTATCGGCTTAGATAAAACAGGCTTGGCGTCTGCATTGGCACATGCGATTGACTATGAGTCACTCTCTCCTGCAGCCGTAGTCATCACGCTGTCTATCGTGTGTTGGTTAATGGCGAACTTCATGTCGAACACCGCTACGGCCAACTTGCTGATGCCAATAGCTGCGGCAATTGGCGCTTCTATGGAGAGCTTGGCAACGATTGGTGGCTTACAAGGCTTGCTGGTTGTGGTCGCCTTCTCTGCATCACTCGGTATGATTCTTCCCGTATCAACGCCACCTAATTCACTGGCTTACTCAACCGGGCTTATCGAAAGCAAAGACATGGCGAAGATGGGGATCATATTAGGTATTGTCGGCTTGCTCTTGGTCTACCTCGCTCTGTTTATCATCACCTAGTAGACGTTCAGCGTTCATTTCTATTACGAACCAAGGCGCTAAATGTAAATTTAGCGCCTATTCGCGCTGCATCACGAGTAACACCCAGAACAAGCAGTTGATTTTTAAATCAATAAGCAACTGTGACTTTACTTCACTGTTTTGCAAAAAGCAGAGTAAATATATTTATAATTTATGATTTTAAACACATTCATTCTGCCTAAGACAGCGGCACTATACGCTTATTAAAGACACATTAATTCATTATTAAGTACGTCAACGTCATTAGGGCGTATTGACCTTTCGAGCTGATTTTTGCAGCGAATTGCTGGGTGTTTCTACAAGGCAGAGGCTTTGATGTGTAGCTAACCTACATGAGAAGCCGATAACACAGTAGAAATGACTAGCAAACGCTGCCCGAAGGGTTCGGCTAAAAGCGTTTTACTCTTTGTTGAGGGAGATTTGCTTAGGGTGACTAGGCTACTTCTCCCTCGCCGCGATTAAAACGCTTTTATCTCGAACAAAATTTAATCACGCAAGGTCAACACGCCCTAGTTTTGTCTAATCAGAGAGGAATGGACCTTGAGACATACTATTAAATTTAAGATTCAGGTCGCTATTGCGATCATTATCGCTGTCGTGAGTGGCACCCAAGCCTGGATATCGGTTAACCAACTCACTCAAGAGACTGAGGTCGCGATCAACCAAGAAATGAAGAATGTCAGTGTAGGAACGACCAACTACATTGCCGATTGGCTTTCGACTCGCAGTGACATGATGCTAGCCAATGAGCCAACCATTTCAAGCAACAGTAATTCAGACCGTGAGTTATTGATCACCAAACAAGCCGGACAATTCCTATCGGTTTATGCGGGTTTTAGTGACGGCACGATCGCTTATGGTGATAAAACGGAAAGCTGGCCAGCAGACTACGATCCTCGTACCCGCCCTTGGTACAAAGATGCCAACGCCGCATCCGATCTTATCATTACTGAACCATATCAAGATTTCGATGGCAGTATCGTCATCAGCTTTGCGAAAGCCTTTAGCGGTCAAAAACAGGGTGTACTAGCTGCGGACTTAACCGTGACGAGCATTATCGATACAGTTCTTAACGTAAAACTGGATAACGATGGCTTCGCCTTCTTGGTGGATGGTAACAACAACATCGTTGCGTACAGCGATGAAGCATTAAGTCAAAAACCACTCACAAGCTTAAATCCAGAGTTGACCGCAAACCGAGTGTCACAACTGATTCAGAACCAAACGATCACCACATTGGCTTGGCCGGGTCAGGGAGATAAGTTGGTTTACATTGCTAACGTGCCGAATACCGATTGGTCTCTGGGCATTGTTATCGATAAAGAGCTAGCGTTCTCGGCGGTCACGGATGCGATTCAATTCATCGCACTAACCTCACTTGTTCTGTACATCGTGATTTCAATCGCTAGCACCATGGTCATCAACCGACTGCTTTACCCATTACAAACCTTGTCAGAAGCGCTGACCCAACTTGCTCAAGGTCGAGGTGACCTTACACAACGTATCGATATCACCCGCATGGATGAGATAGGTAAGCTTGCTGAGCTGGTAAACCAATTCTTAAGTCAAATGCAGATCATGCTGAAAGGCGTCGTTGAGCACAGCCATGACTTGAACAACCACGCCGAAAAAGCGAACCAACTGGCAACGCAATCCTCTATTCGAGTGGAGAATCAACAAAACGATATCAACCAGATTGCGACTGCAATTCATGAGATGTCAGCAACTGCCGCCGAAGTGGCGAGCCATGCAGAATTAACCGCATCCGCTTCTCAAGCCTCTGCAACCGCTTGTAATGACGGCCAAGAAGTAATTAAACAGAACCGTGATGCCATCACTCGCCTTGCGACCCAAGTGGAAGACGCAGCCAATGTGATCCGAGAGCTGGAAAACAACGCACAAAGCATCAACCAGATCTTATCCACCATTCAAGGCATTGCTGAGCAAACCAACCTATTAGCATTGAATGCTGCCATTGAAGCGGCACGTGCTGGAGAGCAAGGTCGTGGGTTTGCGGTTGTCGCCGATGAAGTTCGAGTGCTAAGCCAAAGAACGCATGGCTCAACGGAAGAGATCCGTGTGATGATCGATACCCTACAAAAGAATACAGAACATGCGGTGGATAGCATGACCACCAGCACTCAATTGGCAGAAAACAGTGTTGGCTTCGCAGAGCAAGCACACGACAGCCTGTCTAAAATCACGCAAGCCATTAGTGAAATCAACGACATGGCACTGCAGATAGCCAGCGCAGCAGAAGAGCAACGAGCAGTAAGTGAAGACATCAGCCGAAATACACAAGGGATCAAAGATGCCTCTGACGACCTAGCCCAACAAGCTGAAAGCAGCCGTAATAGCTCAAATGAGATGAGTAGTGCAGCTGAATCGATGCGTCGAGATGTGGAGCGCTTTAAGGTATAAAGCCTCGCGACTCAAGCAAGCGAAACGGATAACCGAAGCAAACCTATCACTGAGGAGCAAAGCGGTGCATTTATTAAGAATCGCTTTGTTCTCAGTTCGGTTTGATGCATATTGATGAGCTAATTTATCCCAGACACAAGGACTGTTAATCGATGGGGTTCGAATGGTTGGCTTTCGCCGCTGCTTTTCTTTGGGCTATCGCAAGCCTAATGTCCGTAAAGCCAGCTCAACACTTAGGTTCTTTTGCCTATAGCCGCTGGCGTATGGGCTGTACTGCGGTCATCTTATCGAGCATGGCTTGGTTTACTGGTGGCTGGTCAACTGTCGAAACAGAGCTAATCACGCCGATGATGCTGTCTGGCCTGATTGGTATCTTCATTGGTGATACCGCCCTATTTGCCTGCTTGAACCGAATGGGCCCGCGCCAAGCTGGCTTACTGTTCTCTTGTCACGCCGTATTTTCTGCGATTCTCGGTTACTTCCTGTTTAGCGAGAGCATGACCTCTGGCGAGCTTATTGGCTCGGCGTTGGTGTTTAGTGGTGTATTAACTGCGATCTTCTTTGGTCGTCGAGGCCAAGCAAACAACCAGCTTGAAACCATCAAGGGTACGGTGTGGATTGGTGTTGCTCTGGGCATCACTGCGGCTATCTGCCAAGCATTGGGCGGTATTATTGCCAAACCTGTGATGCAAACTAGCATCGACCCAGTAGCCGCTTCTGCGATTCGAATGATCACCGCCTTTGTTGGTCACTCCGCATTTCGCTTAACAGGCGCTAAGCTTTCACGCGCACTGAACCCGATGAATACTCAAATATTCGCGATTACTGCAGTAAACGGTTTTCTTGCGATGGCAGTAGGTATGACGCTGATCTTGTATGCACTGCAGGAAGGCAATGTCGGCATGGTTGCTCTACTCTCTTCAACCACACCTATCATGTTGCTACCCATTCTCTGGCTGTACACCAAGCAAAGACCAAACGCCTATGCTTGGATCGGTGCCATTGTTGCCGTAGTGGGTACTGGTATTCTGGTCAGCTAATCGATCTGCTCGCTAACTTCTCTAGCTAACTAACATTAAGAACGCGGGAATGGGAAAGCGGTCACGTCATCGATATGGTCGTAACCTAAAGCCAACATGATTAGCCTATCGATACCCAATGCAACACCCGCACAATCAGGCAAACCCGCTTTTAATGCCTCAATCAAGTTATGGTCAATCGGTTGAGGCGACAAGCCCATCTCGATACGCTTGGCATTGTCATCTTCAAAGCGTTTAAGCTGTTCTTGTGGCTTATCTAACTCATGGAAACCGTTTGCTAGCTCAATGCCTTTGAAGTACACCTCAAAACGGTCAGCCACTCGCGGATCGTTCGGGTTAATCTTGGCTAATGCTGCCTGTGAAGCTGGGAAGTCATAAACAAATGCAGGTACCGTCTGACCAATCTTTTCTTCAACACCCACGCTAAATAGCAATTGCAGCAAGGTATCGCGGTCCTCTTCAGGATCAGCAATATCACTTAACCCAAGCTTGGCTGCCGCTTGTTTTAGAGTATCCATCGAATCTTCAAGTGGACACACGCCTAGCACGTCGATGAAGGCTTGTTGATAAGTCATGCGCTCTGCTTTGCCTGATTTTAGGATTTGCTGTAATAGCAGGTCCATCTCATCCATCAACTTATGATGGTCAAAACCGACACGGTACCACTCCAGCATGGTGAATTCAGGGTTGTGGTAACGGCCGTTCTCTTCATTACGAAACGACTTACAAATTTGGTAAATACAACCACTTCCTGCAGCTAACAAGCGCTTCATATGAAATTCAGGGCTTGTCATAAAGAACAGAGGTTGCCCTTGCGCGTAACCTGGGCCAACGAATTCAGTTTTGAAAGTATGCAAATGCACATCCGTCACCGTGGCGTGACTCATGGCTGGCGTATCGACCTCCATCACGTCTCGCTCTGCAAAAAAATGGCGGATTTGACTAAGGATATCAGCACGTTGCTTTAACTGCTTAATGGTTGCGGCAGGTTGCCATGTAGAGTGCATTACTAAGTTCCATATCACTGAATTCTAGGCGACGAAAATTATCACTTTTCGCTGCTTTTGTAAGCTTCTATCTTTGTATTAATTAAACCGTCGTGTTGTTTAGATGAAGCCATAAAATCACGTTCTACAATACAATTATTAATATTCAACCCCACCCAACATTGATAACAAAAATCATACTCAACAAGCCGTTAACACAAGCCCTGTGGACGAATCGTTATCAATAATTGATTGCCGTGATTGCAGTCACATAACCTATAATTTCTATGCCTCCATATGCATTACCGGAGCAAAAACCTAAATACATCAATTTTTCAAACACCCTCCTCTCTTACACTGAACCTACCACTTAAGGCTTAGAGGTGATAATCGGTTGATGCCGTTTACTGCTCTCTAAATAGGCTTTTTATAATAACAAGCGGAATACTCCGCATCACACTGGAGAATAACTGTGAAGACAATTACCACAGATATCGCAGTCATCGGCGCAGGCGGCGCTGGTCTTCGTACAGCTATTGCAGCAGCTGAAGCTAATCCTGATCTGGAAGTAGCACTGATTTCTAAAGTTTACCCAATGCGTTCGCACACGGTAGCAGCAGAAGGCGGTTCAGCAGCGGTAATTAAAGACGAAGATAGCCTAGACAACCACTTCAACGATACTGTTGGCGGTGGCGACTGGCTATGTGAACAGGATGTTGTTGAATACTTTGTTGAAAACGCGACTCGCGAAATGATCCAAATGGAACAATGGGGCTGCCCATGGAGTCGTAAAGAAAACGGTGAAGTAAACGTACGCCGATTCGGCGGTATGAAGGTAGAAAGAACGTGGTTCGCAGCCGATAAAACTGGCTTCCACATGCTTCATACTCTGTTCCAGACTTCGATGAAGTACGACCAAATCAAACGATTTGACGAGTACTTTGTGGTGGATTTGATCGTTGAAGAAGGCGAAGTACAAGGCCTTATCGCGATTCATATGTCTGAAGGTGAGCTTGTTACCATCAAAGCAAAGTCGGTTGTTCTAGCAACAGGTGGCGCAGGTCGTGTTTACCACTGTAATACTAACGGCGGCATCGTGACCGGTGACGGTATGGCAATGGCTTATCGCCACGGTGTGCCACTGCGTGACATGGAGTTCGTTCAATACCACCCAACAGGCCTACCGGGCACGGGGATCTTGATGACCGAAGGTTGTCGTGGTGAAGGCGGTATCATCGTTAACAAGAACGGCTACCGTTACCTACAAGATTACGGCATGGGCCCTGAAACACCAGTGGGCGAGCCGAAAAACAAATACATGGAACTGGGTCCACGTGACAAAGTTTCTCAAGCATTCTGGCACGAGCAGCAGAAAGGCAACACCATCAAGCACCCTCTTGGTGATGTAGTACACCTTGACCTTCGCCACCTAGGTGAAGAGTACCTGCAAGAGCGTCTGCCGTTCATCTGTGAGCTAGCAAAAGCGTACGTGAACGTTGACCCAGCAAAAGAGCCAATCCCAATCCGTCCTACCGTTCACTACACCATGGGTGGTATCGAAACCAATGGTACTTGTGAAACTCGCATCAAAGGCCTATTCGCGGTGGGTGAATGTGCGTCGGTTGGCCTACACGGTGCAAACCGCCTAGGGTCTAACTCTCTGGCTGAGTTCGTAGTATTTGGCCGCGTTGCCGGTGAACACGCTGTGAAACGCGCAGCAGAGTTCAAAGGCTGGAATGAAGAGTCTATCGCTAAGCAAGTAAAAGCGGTTGAAGATCGCATCGCAGCGTTGATGAACCAAGAAGGCGACGAAAACTGGGCAGATATCCGTACTGAAATGGGTCACACCATGGAAGCGGGTTGTGGTATCTACCGTCAAGAAGACTTGATGCAAGAGACCATCAACAAGATCACTGAACTGAAAGCGCGCTACAAGAAGATCAGCATCAAAGACAAAGGCAAGGTGTTCAACACTGACCTACTTTACGCTATCGAAGTGGGCTACGGACTAGAAGTCGCAGAAGCAATGGTTCACTCAGCAATCCTTCGTAAAGAGTCTCGCGGTGCACACCAACGTCTCGACGACAACTGCACAGAGCGTGATGACGTGAACTTCCTAAAACACTCACTCTCTTTCTTCAATGAAGATGCAGCACCAACCATCGATTACAGCGACGTTAAGATCACCAAGTCTCAACCAAAAGCACGTCTGTACGGTGAAGCTGCAGAGAAAGCCGCGGCCGCTGAAAAAGCTGCAGCAGCGAATGTCGCTCAAGATGAGAACCGTGAAGAGGAGAAAGCGTAATGTCAGCGAATCGTATCCAAAAAGTAGACATTCTGCGCTACGACCCAGAGAAAGATGCAGAACCTTACATGCAGACTTTCGAAGTCCCATTCGATGAAACCATGTCGGTACTCGACGCGATTGGTTACATCAAAGACCACCAAGACAAAGACCTTTCATACCGTTGGTCTTGTCGTATGGCGATCTGTGGTTCTTGCGGCATCATGGTTGATGGTGTGCCTAAGCTAGCGTGTAAGAGCTTCTTACGTGACTACCCGAACGGCCTGACTATCGAGCCATTAGCTAACTTCCCAATCGAGAAAGATTTGATTGTCGACATGACGCCGTTCATCGAGCGCCTTGAAGCTATCAAGCCTTACATCATTGGTAACGACCGTAAGCCTGAAGACGGCACTAACCTACAAACACCTGAACAAATGGCTAAGTACAAACAGTTCGCAGGTTGTATCAACTGTGGTCTTTGCTACGCAGCGTGTCCTCAATTCGGTCTAAACCCAGAGTTCATTGGCCCTGCAGCATTGACTCTTGCTCACCGTTACAACCTAGATAGCCGTGACAACGGTAAAGATGAGCGTATGAAGCTTATCAACGGTGAAAACGGCGCTTGGGGCTGTACGTTTGTTGGTTACTGTTCTGAAGTATGTCCGAAGAAAGTAGACCCAGCAGCAGCGGTTAACCAAGGTAAAGTTGAGTCTTCAATGGACTTCGTTATCTCGATGTTCAAACCTGACGGTACATCTGTTAGCAAGAACCAAGTAAAAACTGCAGAGGAGGCATAAGATGAGCAATCGTAAGCCTTATGTTCGTGAGATGAAGAGAACGTGGTGGAGCAACCATCCGTTCTACCGCTTCTACATGCTACGTGAAGCAACTGTACTGCCTTTGATTCTGTTCACTGTATTCCTAACCTTTGGTCTGGGTGCACTAGTGAAAGGCCCTGAGGCATGGGCTAGTTGGTTGAGCTTTATGGCTAACCCTATCATTGTCGGTATTAATATTGTGGCTCTGTTAGGCAGCTTAATGCACGCTCAAACCTTCTTCAGCATGATGCCTCAAGTAATGCCAATCCGCCTGAAAGGCAAATTGGTTGATAAAAGAATCATCGTACTGACCCAATGGGCAGCGGTAGCTTTTATTTCTTTAATCGTTCTTGTTGTGGTGTAAGGAGCTTTCGTTATGAACACAAATTACAAAGTGAAACCCGTTAACCACAATCCTCAACGCTCTGATGAGCCAATCTGGTGGGGTCTATTCGGCGCTGGCGGTACTTGGTTTGCGATGATCACGCCAATCACGATTCTAGTGTTAGGTATCTTAGTGCCAATGGGCATCATCGATGCAGAAGCTATGAGTTACGAACGTGTGTCTGAGTTTGCCACCAGCATTATCGGTGCACTATTCATCATCGGTACTCTGGCACTGCCTATGTGGCATGCTATGCACCGTCTTCACCACGGCATGCACGACCTGAAGTTCCACGTCGGCGTTGCTGGTAAAGTGGGCTGCTACTTCTTTGCAGGCCTAATCAGCGCGTTGTCTGTTATTTTCATCTTTATGATTTAAGAGTTAAGAGCAGATTCGGGATTCGAGTAAACGAGTCTCGAAGAGCTTAAGAGTGAAAAGACTAAAAGCAGAGCAAGGTTATCTTGTTCTGCTTTTTTATTGTTTATCGAATATCTTATCTCTGACTCTTACAGCTTCACCGATAGCAATGAATAAAGGCAAGCGCCCCTCCTTACATAGGCTTACGCTGACTTACATTCCTTCATTTCACTAAATGATACCGTTGCGACAAATAATAAAAACAAATCACTCAACACCCATTTAATTAAATTAGTGAATATTATGAAACCTATCTTTTTAGCATTACTTACCCTGGCCGTGGCGGGTTGTAATGGTTCATCTAGCGGCAACTCTTCGACTTCTACTTCATCAGCGAAACCAAAGTCACTAGTCACCGTTTATTCATCTGTAGATAACTGCTCAACAGCAGCAGATGTACCAAACTGTAACTTCGAGAAAGGCATTTACGTATTAAAAGCGAACTCAACCGTAACGGATGAACAGCACCAGCGTGTAATAAGCCAAGTAAAAAACTTCACGACATGGGCAAGTGAAGACGTTCAAAAGCAGTTGAACAAGAAAAGCCTAATCATTGGGGTCATGGAGACAGAACCTGATGGCTCTTCAGCTGCTGACCAGTTTGTTATTGCACTGAGCCAAGCGAAACAAATCGTAGATGGTGTTGAGTTGGTGTATACCGCTCTTGGCGGAAAAGATGAGACAAAAAAGTCGACGACATACCAAAAGCTGATGCAGCTTTTCGATTACTACGTTGATGATAACCAAAACAACCTGTTAGGTTCGGACTTAAGTGACGCATACGACACATTCAGAGTGGTGCTTGCCGTTCAAGATGGCCTGGCAACTGTCGCTGGTATGGAGTCACTCCATTTCAACGAATGTAACTACGGAAATGGCCAGTTGACAGCTCAGCGAGCACTGGGGACACCAAACCCGTGTACTGAGGGTGGTAAAACAACCGATGATGACGGAAATGACATTTCTAATGGCAAGATTGACCCTATACATGAAGATACCAATGTAAACCTGAACCCAGGTTCACTGCTTGGTTTAATTTACGAGTACAAAGTCTCTCCAAAGCTGAGTGAAGGTGGCGGTGAACTGATCGGTTCAAAAGGCACTAAGTTCAAAATCGCTGGCGAGATCGGTTCTGGCAATTTAGATAATGACCCAGCCTCTGTATTTGTCTCTTGGGCGAACCCTGCATTCATGCCGTTGAACAACTACCTAGAGACACACTTCTTTGCCAATAAGTAATTGGTTGACTGTCGTTTAACAGATACAAAAAAGGTCGCTTATAAGCGACCTTTTTCATTTCATTGAATCACCTTAAATAAAGGTGAGCACAATCAAATTACTTTACACGACCAACGTATTCGCCAGTACGAGTATCTACTCTTACAACTTCACCGATAGCGATGAATAGAGGTACGCGAACTACCGCGCCAGTTGCTAGAGTTGCAGGCTTACCACCAGTACCCTGTGTATCGCCTTTTAGGCCAGGATCTGTATCAGTTACTTCGATCTCAACAAAGTTTGGTGGAGTTACTGTGATAGGGTTATCATTCCACAACGTTAGAGTACATACGTCGTTTTCAACTAGCCATTTAGCTGTGTCGCCAACTGCTTTTACTTCAGCTGCGATTTGCTCGAATGTCTCGTTGTTCATGAAGTGGTAGAATTCGCCATCACTGTATAGGTAGCCTAGTTCAACGTCTACAACGTCAGCTAGTTCTACTGTGTCGCCTGACTTAAATGTTTTCTCTAACACTTTGCCTGACAGCAGTTTACGAAGTTTTACACGGTTAAACGCTTGGCCTTTACCCGGCTTAACGTATTCATTTTCGATAATTGAGCAAGGCTCGTTATCCATCATGAATTTTAAACCGCCTTTGAATTCATTGGTGCTTACTGACGCCATGATTTCCTCTTACACATCTTTGAGTTGATTTCAATGCCGCATATCATAACCCGAAAAGTCGAATCTGTTGAGCAAAACTGGCTCAAACAACTATCGAATGCGATCTCAGACCCGACAAAACTCCTTGAAGCATTAGAAATAGACCCAACACCATGGCAAGCAGGCTTTGCCGCACGCAACCTATTTGCGTTGCGAGTACCGTTAAGCTTTGTCGAGCGAATGGAAAAAGGCAACCCGCATGACCCGCTATTACGTCAGGTTTTGCCGTTAAGCGAGGAGTTCGAAGTTCATGAAGGCTACTCTGCAGATCCACTAGAAGAGCAAGACAATGCAATTCCGGGGCTACTACACAAATACAAAAACCGTGCTCTGATGATTGTGAAAGGAGGCTGTGCGGTTAACTGCCGTTACTGCTTCCGTCGTCATTTCCCTTATCAAGACAACAAGGGTTCAAAGTCGGTGTGGCAAACCAGCCTCGATTATGTCGCTCAACACTCTGAGATCAACGAGGTTATCCTTTCGGGTGGCGACCCACTGATGGCAAAAGACAGCGAAATCGAGTGGCTGATTCACGCTATCGAACAAATTCCACATGTAAAAACCGTTCGTATTCATAGCCGTTTGCCAGTGGTGATCCCAGCACGTATTACAGACGAACTGTGCCAAATCTTATCTAAGACTCGCCTCAATGTAGTGATGGTGAGCCATATTAATCACGCCAATGAAATCAATGCAGAGCTCAAACAAGCCTTCCTTAAATTAAAGTTCAGTGGCGCGACGCTACTTAACCAAGGCGTCATGTTGAAAGGCGTGAACAACAGCACTAACTCATTGAAAGAATTGAGTGAAAAGCTGTTCGATGCCGGTATCTTACCGTATTATATGCACGTGCTTGATAAGGTTCAGGGCGCCGCTCACTTCTACATCTCAGATGAAGAGGCGAAGCATCACTTCAAGGGGTTAATCTCTGAGGTTTCTGGCTACCTAGTACCCAAGTTAACCCGCGAGATCGGTGGTCGTAGCAGCAAGACACCTCTCGACCTACACATTGAATAGAGAAGTTGTATCCATGAAGCACCATGCCTCGGTTATTCCACCGGTGATAGCTAGCCGCTCAAAAGGCTTTACCATTATTGAACTGGTTGTGGTGATCGTGATTCTGGGCATTGTTTCTGTAACGGCAGCTTCCAAGTTTCTCAACCTTCAAACCGATGCACGTATCTCGACATTAAATGGCCTTAAAGGTGGCATGGAGAGCGCAAGTGCTATGCTTTATGGTAAGGCATCAGCATTAGGGTTAGATAAGGCAGTCAGCGCATCGATTAATGTTGAAGGCGACGATATTCTAGTAGCGTATGGCTATCCTGCAGCAATGAATGATCAAACTTGGTCACTGCTTATCGAATCCACATTTTTAGATGCAGTTTGGGACACTGGTAGGGCTGACTGGTTTTTTACTAATATAGATGCGGATGATGGCATCATTTTGTACGCACCTTCTAGCCGAAAAAACCAATCTGATCACTGCTACCTTGAGTATCAAGAGGCGACTGAGACTACGACACCTGTCTTCACACTAACTACAACAGGCTGTTAGATTTTATTAGCAACATCAATCGTTAAGACAAAAAGTTTTTGTTCGATCGTCCGGTCTATTATTAGCATACTCGACTCTATTCTAAATTTTTAGGAGGGGTGATATGTCACAATTTATAGAACAAACTTTAAACCTTGCCCCCTTTAGCTGGGCAGGACTAGCAGTGTGTATGCTGTGTGGTTCGTTAATCGGTATCGAGCGACAAACACGCGGTAAACCAGTAGGTATCAGAACCTCGATTCTGATCATCAGTGGTACCTACTTCTTCCTTACCATGGCGATTAGCCTATCTCCAAACACACTCGATCAGGCTCGCGTACTTGGCCAGATCATTACTGGTGTTGGTTTCCTGGGTGCGGGTGTGATGATGACACTCGATGGCAAAATTCATGGTGTGACTTCAGCTGCCATTATTTGGGTATTGGCAGCACTTGGGATGATGATAGCGCTTGGTCACCTTTCACAATCGGTTATTATCACGCTATTAGCGTTGGCGATCTTGCTTGGTGTCGATAAAGTGGAAAACAGCTTCCAGAGCCTACGTCGTGGTGTTCACCAGAAATGGATGAGAAAAGGCCGCGTTAAGAAATAGTGCCGTACTCGATAGACTCAATTGTTGTTCCACTGATATAAAGAAGCCTAGTCAACCGACTAGGCTTTGCATTATTTAATGGCTCATCAATACGTCTGTATGCACACCCGATTCTTACCCGCAGCTTTAGCCTTATAAAGCTGTTCATCAGAGGAACGAATGCTCTGGTTTTTCCACAAGTGCCCTACACTGTCGAACTTATACAAAGAGTAAAGTGTGGCTCCGCCAGATACAGAAATATTAATCTTGTCGCCAGCCTGAGAGCGGTAACACTGTAGGCTTATGTCATTCTGAATTCGCTCAAAGATGGATGACAACAGCTCGGAAGACTCGCCCGTAATAGCGACTACAAACTCTTCACCGCCAAATCTAGCGACGATGTCTTGCTGTCGAACGCTATTTGTCATCAGCTGAGCTACATGACAAATCACCTCATCCCCTATCTTATGACCGTAGTGATCATTAACCACTTTAAAGTCATCGATATCAAACACGCCAACACCAATAATAGGTTCTTCATCTTGTGCCAACAGTCGCGCTTCAAAGCCACGGCGATTCAACAAACCAGTTAATGGATCTTGCATCGCCAAGCTATTCAAACGTTCATGTTCTTGCTTGGTATAGAAGCGCCATAACCACAATGCCGAGACGATATACAGCGCTAACAATATCGATAATTGAGCACGCTCCATCTCCAATACATGTAAGAAGTGTTCGCTCTTATCTTCTTCAATGGTCAGATAGAGTTGGGTGTTGTTACCATCAATGTACAGGGGACGAGAGTGAGTAAAGTCCATCAGACCATACTTGTTTATCCCTCTAACGCTGGTTATCTCATACCCGTGCGTTGGATTTGATACTAGGCTAGAAACGTAACCATCAACACCTAATATCCCTTTGAACTCACCGTCAACGTAGATTCCCTTGGTCAAAGTCACCACCTTCTCACCGGTTAGGTAATCATCGTATTGGCCGGTATACACAACCTGATGTTTGTCCTGCGATAAACCAAAGCGAACCGTATTAATCCAATAAGGTCGGCTATTTACAACAGAGTCGAACGTATCACCTTTCATATATTGGGCAATATCAGAGGGGGAAGAGATAACAAACTTCTCTTTCGAGATAAAATAAATCGCTGAGATGGTATCAATGGTATTGGCGAAATAAGCCATAGTGGGTGCGATAAACAAACGCTTACCCGCCTCCGAATATAGCCCGGAATTAGGGTCACACATCTCGGTGGGGCCTGAAAACATAAAATCAAAGCGAGGGGCTTGCTGATCCTCACTAATGAAATAACACGTCTCGTCTTCTACCTTTTTATCGTGCGGAAAAGCGTAAGTGTCACCATGCAACGGATAGAGCGCCGTGATGTTGTACTCAAGCGCATTAATAATTTGTGTGAGCTCCGCCAAAGAGCGTGTCACGCCTTGCTTTTCAACTCCATACTGTTTACCTGATTCTTCCGCTGAATCAACGAGCAACAAGCTCAAAACTACTAAAAAACTGGCGGTCAGGCCTAAGAAAGCCTTCTTAAAATCGATAGTATGGGGATTAATCAAAGCATATAAATCATCGTTAAAAATTTAGCGCACATTGTACTTATAAATAAACTCACTGCAACAACAAATATAAAACAATATGCTTATCTTGTTTAGGAAGAGGCATTTGGAAATCTATAAGAAAATGCAGAGTTGCAATAACGCCTAAGTAAGAAGCACTCAGGCGTTATGAGTCACAATAGTAACACTAAGCCTTACTTAGCAAAGTTTACAATTGGGAAGCACGGGAAGAAACCGTTATCCGCACAGTTAATCAGACCAACCTGTACGCCTTCGATTTTGTTGGTTTTGTTGAAGATACCAACCTGAACCGTAGAAACATCTGAAAGGTTAGCTGCGCCAACATCGACCATAGTGTCGCCTTCAGAGTAGTTTACGAAACTTACGTTTGCACCTTTTACATCGTTAGTGATGTTCACAGCACCTAAGTTAAGGCCCGTTGTTTTACCCGTATTCCAGTTAAAGAAGCCCAGTGATGCACCTGTCATCTCTTGGTTCACTTTAGATGCACCAAAAATACCAAGGTTCACACCCGTTGTTGTTTGAGTCTCAGACATACCCACAACCGCAAGGTCGACACCCTTAAGGTCGTTTACTTGTCCGTGAAGCAGAGCCAAGCGCACACCACCAACCGCATCTGAATCAGGTGCGTTGAAGCCGTTGATTGTTGAAAACATAACAGGCGAAGAAGCGAATGCCGCTGGTGCCATTACTGCTGCCGACACAGCAAGTACTGAAAGTAGTTTTTTCATTGGGGAGTCTCCACTGACTTATTGTTAACTTGATTTATACATTATCAATCAAGCGTTTATTGTCCTTTATTCAACAGTACAGTTATATCAATGTCATAACTGTACTGTTGAATATAAGACGGTAAATCAGAAAGAGCAATATAAAGAAAGGGATACGATAAGAGTTAAGAGTAGCCATCGACACACATTTCGATGCATAACACTAAAGATTACCTATCACGCTCGTGCCTCGCTGTAGGGAATGACGATGTCAGGACATAAAAAAACGGAGACCGAAGTCTCCGTTTTCAATTTCACTATGAATAGCGAGGGATGATTACATCATACCGCCCATGCCACCCATACCGCCCATGCCGCCCATGTCAGGCATTGCTGGAGCGTCTTTTTGTGGCAGGTCTGTTACCATCGCTTCTGTGGTGATCATAAGACCAGCAACTGATGCTGCGAATTGTAGTGCGCTGCGAGTAACCTTAGTTGGATCTAGGATACCCATTGCGATCATGTCGCCGTATTCGCCAGTCGCAGCGTTGTAGCCGTAAGAGCCTTCGCCGCCTTTCACGTTGTTCGCTACCACTGACTCTTCGTCACCTGCGTTCTTCGTGATTTGACGGATTGGCGCTTCCATTGCACGTAGTGCAACGCGGATACCAACGTTTTGCTCTTCGTTGTCACCTTCAAGGCCAGCAACTTTAGAAGCAACACGGATAAGTGCAACACCACCACCAGCAACCACACCTTCTTCAACTGCAGCGCGAGTTGCGTGAAGTGCGTCTTCTACGCGATCTTTCTTCTCTTTCATCTCAACTTCAGTCGCAGCACCAACTTTGATTACTGCAACACCGCCAGCTAACTTAGCTACGCGCTCTTGAAGTTTTTCTTTGTCGTAGTCTGAAGTTGCATCTTCGATTTGTTGACGGATTTGAGAAACGCGACCTTGGATCATTGCTTCTTCACCCGCACCATCGATGATAGTTGAGTTTTCTTTAGTGATAGTTACGCGCTTAGCTTGACCTAGGTCTTCTAGCGTTACCTTCTCTAGGTCTAGACCGATCTCTTCAGAGATAACCGTACCACCAGTTAAGATAGCGATGTCTTGTAGCATTGCTTTACGACGGTCACCGAAACCAGGAGCTTTAACAGCAGCAACTTTAACGATACCGCGCATGTTGTTCACAACTAGAGTTGCAAGCGCTTCGCCTTCTACATCTTCAGCGATGATTAGAAGTGGGCGAGATGCCTTAGCTACCGCTTCTAGAGTCGGAAGAAGTTCGCGGATGTTTGAAACTTTCTTGTCGATAAGAAGGATGAATGGGCTTTCTAGATCAACAGAACCTGCTTCTTGGTTGTTGATGAAGTAAGGAGATAGGTAACCGCGGTCGAACTGCATACCTTCAACTACGTCTAGCTCGTCTTGCAGTGCTTGACCTTCTTCAACTGTGATAACGCCATCACGACCTACTTTTTCCATCGCTTCAGCAATGATGTTACCTACTGTCGCGTCAGAGTTTGCAGAGATAGTACCTACTTGCGCGATAGCTTTAGTATCTGCACATGGAACTGAAAGTGCTTTTAGCTCTTCAACTGCTGCAACAACTGCTTTGTCGATGCCGCGCTTAAGATCCATTGGGTTCATACCAGCAGCAACCGCTTTTAGGCCTTCGTTCACGATAGCTTGAGCAAGAACAGTTGCCGTAGTCGTACCGTCACCCGCAGCGTCGTTCGCTTGCGAAGCCACTTCTTTAACCATTTGTGCGCCCATGTTTTGGAACTTGTCTTCAAGTTCGATTTCACGTGCAACAGAAACACCATCTTTAGTGATCGTTGGTGCGCCAAATGATTTGTCTAGAACAACGTTACGGCCTTTAGGACCTAGCGTTACTTTTACTGCGTCAGCCAGAACGTTTACACCTTCTAGCATTTTAACTCGTGCGTCGTTACCAAATTTAACGTCTTTAGCAGCCATCTTTATTTCCTTTAAATTCTTTATTCAGTCAGTTCAGTTTTATGGATCGGATTACTCAACGATCGCCATGATGTCGTTTTCAGACATGATCAGAACTTCTTTACCGTCGATTTTTTCAGACTTAGTGCCGTAGCCTTCAGCAAAGATAACAGTGTCGCCAACTTTAACGTCCAATGGTTGTACTGAACCGTTTTCTAGGATGCGGCCTTTACCCACAGCTAGAATTACACCGCGAGTTGATTTTTCAGCGGCAGAACCAGTTAGAACGATGCCACCAGCAGATTTAGATTCAACTTCTTGGCGCTCAACGATAACTCGGTCGTGTAGAGGACGGATATTCATCGGTCGTATCTCCTGATAATTTCCATTTAATTTGATAGTTGCCACGATTGGCATGGGGTTAAAGAGTATGTTGGGGCGAAGTGAAAGATCCCAAGGGGTGGAAGGGAAATTTTGTGATCTAAGAGGCAGATACGAGTAACCGGGATGCGAGATACGAAAAGATAGGAGGGCAGATGAGAGATTCGGATAAACGAGTGGCGAAGAGCAAAAGGCGTTTCGTACCCCGTGCCCCTCATCTGGGCTTATCCGTCATTCAAGAACTGAGGAACGAAGTGTCTGGAATCTCATACAGCACGCGAATAACCACACAGTCGCAAGAGATTCCCTACCACGCTCGTACCTCGCTATAGGGAATGACGAAGTTACTTATACTTGTTCAAAAACCATTCGCATCGACTACTCCCGCCCTTCGCATCTCATTTACTCAAATCCCGTATCTGCTTTCCTTCCCGCCCACATCTGTTTATCCTAAACCTTTCGTTCCAACTGGCGTTTTACATGCAAGATAAGCACGGGCTATTAACCGCCCCCATTGCGAGTACATTGCGTACCATGACCATTCCGACTATCTTCGGCATGGTTGCGATCTTGATGTTTAACTTGGTTGATACTTTCTTTATCTCATTACTCGGCACACAAGCACTTGCAGCAGTGAGCTTTACCTTTCCAGTGACCTTCGCCATTAACTGCATCACCATGGGCATCGGTGTGGGACTTTCTACATGTATTGGGCGGTTACTGGGCCAAGGCTGCGCACAAAATGCCGCTCGCTTTACTTGTCATGGATTATTGCTTGCCGTGCTGCTTGTTGGCTTTGCATCCACACTAGGATTGGTGACACTTAAGCCGATGTTTACCTTATTGGGGGCAGAACCAAAATTACTGCCACTGATATCTGAATACATGGCGGTTTGGTACTTAGCCATTCCATTGCTTGTTATTCCAATGGCAGGCAACAGCGCGATACGAGCGAGTGGTGATACCAAAACCCCCGCCAAGATCATGATGTTGGCGGGCCTGATTAACGGCATTCTCGATCCCTTGCTGATCTTCGGTTACGGGCCTTTCCCAGAACTCGGTATTCAAGGCGCAGCCATCGCCAGTGGTTTCAGTTGGTTTGGTGCATTGTGTGGCTCACTGTACGTATTAATCAAACGAGAGAAGTTACTCGCTCCGCCAAAAACTCAAGAGGTTGTCCGCGACTGGAAACAAATCCTCACCATTGGAACACCCGCTGCACTTTCAAACGCGCTAAACCCGCTCGCGGGTGCCATCATTATGATGATGCTGGCCAAACAAGGAACCGAAGCCGTTGCCGCTTATGGTGCTGCTCAGCGTATTGAGTCGATTCTGATCATAGTTTTGATGTCTCTCACTTCAGCACTCACCCCTTTTATGGCACAGAACTTTGGAGCAGAGAATCCACAACGCAGTTTCAAAGCTCTATTCTTGAGCATGCGTTTCGCCGTGCTATTCCAAGGTTTGATCTTTTTAATGATGGTGCCACTGAGCATTCCTTTAGCCGCTCTCTTTTCTCAAGAAGACTCGGTTCGAGGTATCTTGTGGCACTACCTGTTAGTCGTGCCATTTAGTTACGGGTTCCAAGGCATTGTGATGATGCTAATCAGTGCAATGAATGCCATGCATCAACCACTCAAAGCCTTCCAATGGAGCTTCATGCGGCTGTTTGTATTTACCTTGCCGTTTGCCTGGGTAGGCAGCCAACTTGATGGTGTCGAAGGGCTGTTTATTGGCCTAGCGCTAGGAAACATAATGGGTGGCATTTCAGGGTACCTGTTTGCGCTTCGTATAAGAGTTAAGGCGGATGCGGGATTCGAGTAACCGAGATGCGAAAAGATAAAAAGCAGATACGGGATTCGAGTGGCGGGATGCGAAAAGACAAAAAGCAGATACGAAAGAATTTCGGAGCAAATATCAGGCTCAAGTGACATTCGAGTTCAACCTCGTCATTCCCTATAGCGAGGAACGAGCGCAGTAGGGAATCTATTATCCATTGCTAATACCGCGTTGCTTGAGAGCAGAAATAGACTAGAAGAAGGAAGATGACATGGAAGGTAGTACTTACAAAATGCTCTACGAAGCACCAATTGGCAAGATGATCATTGTTAGCAATGGCGAAGCAATTATTGAAATCGACCATGTGAACCATGATGAGGCTATTGATTGTAACCCCGATGAATTATGTATCAAGGTATCTCACCAACTAAACGAGTATTTTACTGGTCAACGAACTGAATTTGATTTGCCATTGAGAGCGACAAAAGGCACGGACTTTCAAAAAACGGCTTGGCAGGCTCTCACCTCTATTCCTTACGGCGAAACCATCAGCTATGGCGAACAAGCAAAGAGAATGGGAAAACCTAAAGCAGTAAGAGCAGTGGGTGGTGCGAACGGCAAGAACCCGTTTAGTATTGTAGTCCCTTGCCACCGAGTGATTGGTGCCAATGGAACATTAACCGGCTATACCGGCGGCATGAATCGCAAAGAGTGGTTGTTGGATTTTGAACGTTCAGTTGTAAAGAAGGATGAGAGTAGCGAGTGACGAGATACGAAAAGAACGTTACTCGATCCCGAACCTAGTCCCTTTAATTACGTCATTCCCTACAGCGAGCTACGAGCGTGATAGGGAATCTCTTTCAAAATACTTAATGCGACACATCAGACATGACATGAGATTCCAGATATTTCGTTCCTCAATTCTGGAATGACGAGATAGAGCAGATGAAAGTAACGAGATTCGGGATGCGAAAAGAAACAGGGCATTACCTTCCTGTTTTTAGCTTTACCGCTTTTCGTTACTCGCATCCCGCATCTGCCCTTCAGCTCTTCGAATCTCGTCTACCCGTATCTCGCATCTATAAAAAAGCCCGCACTTTGCAGTGCGGGCTTTCAAAATCGTTAAAGCTCAACGTGCACCGCTGAGCCGAACCATTATTTAACTAAAACATCACCTGACATTTCAGCTGGGATTTCTGTACCCGTTAGAGATAGCATTGTTGGTGCAAGGTCAGACAGCTTACCGCCTTCTTTGAACTCAACGTCTTTGTTACCTACGTAGATAAGTGGCACTGGTAGGTTAGTGTGTGCAGTATGGATACCGCCCGTTTCTGGGTTAACCATCATTTCTGCGTTACCGTGGTCTGCTGTGATAAGCAGTTGACCGTCAGCTTCTTTGATTGCTTCAACCACTTTACCAAGACACTCGTCTAGAGACTCTACTGCTTTCACTGCTGCATCGTACACACCAGTGTGACCAACCATGTCACAGTTAGGGAAGTTACAAACGATAGCGTCGTATTTGCCGCCTTTGATTGCTGCAACTAGCTTTTCAGTTAGTTCTGGTGCGCTCATCTCAGGCTGAAGATCGTAAGTTGCTACTTTTGGAGAAGCAACAAGTTGACGCTCTTCACCTTCAAATTCGTCTTCGATACCGCCATTGAAGAAGAAAGTCACGTGCGCGTATTTCTCAGTTTCAGAAATACGTAGCTGCGTTTTACCTTGCTTAGATAACCACTCACCGTAAGTGTTCTCTAGAGAAGCTGGTGGGAATGCACACAGCAATGGGATATCAGCAGCGTATTGAGTCAGCATCACAAAGTCGATTGCTGGGAATACGTTACGCTCAAAACCATCAAAATCAGCAACGAATGTGCGAGTGATTTGACGAGCACGGTCGGCACGGTAGTTCATGAAAATAACTGCATCGCCATCAACGATAGCAGCAGACTCTTCGCCTTCTGCTTTAATCTCAGTTGCTTTAACGAATTCATCGTTTTCGTCACGAGCGTAAGCGGCTTCTAGGCCAGCAACTGCCGTGTCGAATGTGAAATCTGCTTTTGCTTCAGTTAGCAACTCGTATGCAGTTTGAACGCGATCCCAGTTGTTATCACGGTCCATCGCGTAGTAACGACCAACCAAAGAAGCCACACGGCCTTTGCCCAGTTTAGCGAACAGATCTTGGAAGCGTTGTAGAGAGTTTTCTGCACTACGTGGCGGCGTATCACGGCCGTCTAGGAATGCGTGTAGGTAGATTTTCTCTGCGCCACGCTCTGCTGCCATTTCAACGGCTGCGTAGATGTGATCTTCATGAGAGTGAACGCCACCTGGTGACATAAGACCCATGATATGAACCGCTTTATCCGCGTTCACCGCTTTGTCGATAGCATTCACTAGCGCTTCAGTTTGACCGAATTCACCGTCTGCAATTGACTTAGTGATACGAGTAAGATCTTGGTATACCACACGACCAGCACCGATGTTGGTGTGACCAACTTCAGAGTTACCCATTTGGCCATCAGGTAGGCCTACATCCATGCCAGAAGCAGAGATTAGCGTGTTAGGTTGGTTAGCAATAAGACCGTCTAATACTGGTGTCTTAGCGTTCGCGATAGCGTTGTCTTGGTTGTCTTCACGGTAACCGTAACCGTCAAGGATCACTAGAGCCATTGGCTTCTTAGCTGACATAGGACTGACCTCGTTCAATTCAAAATAAATCGGTATAAAAACAAATTAGCGTAATTTTACTACAGTTTACAGTCAAAACTGTAGCGGAAGATCAAGAAACGTCTCAGGTAGGCCGATCGGAAGTGAAAAAAAATGTCACTTTGTGTTCAAGACTCCGAGGCAACATTAGGAATTAGACAGCGCATAACAACGCAATACTTACACCAAATATGAATCTAGGCGCGCATTTAAAAATGTAGACTTTGTTCCAAAAAAGTGAACAATTCATACTCAACCAAGTGTACATATTGATAGTTTTAACGTAAGCTACACGTAAATAAAACCATTAAAAATTTGGCTAGAGTTCATCATGTTATTAGAGCTATCATTTGTTGGCTTCTTCTCCTTTTCGTCGCTCTTTATAATGCGAAAAGCAGCAAAAGCCGTCGGCTTAGTAGATAAACCCAACGAACGAAAACTGCATAGCGGAGCGATCCCACTCGTAGGCGGAATCGCAATCAGCTTATCGATAGCCCAATTCATACTCACTCACCCCAATGTGATACCGCATAGCCAACTTTTTTTAGCTTCTATCGCAGTGCTTATCGTTATCGGCGCGCTCGATGATAAGTTTGATATTAGCTTCAAAATTCGGCTTGTCGTTCAAGCCATTCTCTCCATTTGCATGATGCACTTTGCCGATATTCGCTTAGAAAACATTGGTAATATTTTTGGCACAGGTGAATTACATTTAGGATTTCTGAGTCCAGTAATCACAATACTTGCCGTGATTGGAGCTATCAACGCTTTCAATATGGTTGATGGTATCGACGGCCTATTAGGTGGGCTTGCTATCGTCACCTTTGCTGGTATCGCCATTTTACTCAAAATCGATAGCCAACACGGCTTAGCGTATTTGTGCGCCGTATTCATTGCCGCGACTATCCCTTATATTCTGATGAACCTTGGTCTACTAGGCCGAGAACGCAAAGTGTTCATGGGGGATGCTGGCAGCATGATGATTGGCTTTACCGTCATCTGGCTACTGCTTGGTGCCAGCCAAAATCCTTCCGAAGCACTAATGCGACCGATCACGGCGTTATGGCTAATTGCTGTCCCGTTAATGGACATGGCCGCTATCATGTTTAGACGAGTAAGACGTGGGGATTCCCCATTCAAACCCGATCGTGAACATTTACACCATATTTTCCAGCGCCTTGGCTTTACATCACGCCAGACACTGGCCATCATTTGTTTGATCGCCAGTGGCTTTGCCGGTTTCGGTATCTACGGTGAGTTCTTGGGGATATCTGAATCAGCTATGTTCATCCTGTTTATGCTTTGCTTTATTTCGTACACCGTTGCGATGAGCTATGTTTGGCGTATCACAAGCTGGATTAGAAGTTGGCGTAACCTTCCTGAGAAAGTGTATTAATTTACATAAAGGTAGGCTTTAAACTACAGCTCAAGGTTTGTAACGAATCGAGAAACAAAAATGGCCAAATTCACAATATGAACTTGGCCATTTTTTATTCTATGACAATATGGATTTTCACTTTATATTTCAGTACACCCCCATTCAGGGAAGTGTTTACGTACATACGCATTCAAGTCTTTCTCTGCTTGAGAATACACACGACCTTGCTCTTCACTTCCATTTACCACAGTTTCAACCATACCAGCACCGACAGTCACATTGGTATGGCGGTCAATCACAATGAACGCACCGGTTTGCGGCAAAGCTTTATAAGTATCTACAGCAATCTTATCAGTCAATGAAATCTCTGACAGTGCGATTTCATTAAGTTCCAAAGAGTTACTGTTTTCTGCGTGTTGATTTAACGTGTTCACATCGATCTTGTGTGGGATTGCCGTCACTTTGCCCGTACACGATTTGGTCGCAAACTTAAAAGTATACTCTTTGTGCGTGCGCATTGGGTTTTCATCCATCCACACCACATGCGCTTGCACTTTATTGGTCACATTTGGCTCATGCCCATTGTGTACAAGCATGTCACCACGTGACACATCGATTTCATCTTCAAGCGTAATGGTGATGGCTTGACCGGGGCGTGCGGTTTCGAGCTCACCATCAAAAGTAAATATTGATTTGACACGCGATTGTTTGCCGGAAGGCAGGGCAGTAACTTCGTCCCCCACCTGAACAAGTCCTGAGGCCAGCGTACCACAGAAACCACGGAAATTAAGGTTTGGACGGTTAACATACTGCACAGGGAAACGCATACTATTAAAGTCTTTACCTTGGCCTATTTTTACCGTTTCGAGCAACTTCATTAACGTAGCACCCGGATACCAATCCATAACTTCACTTGGTGTTACTACATTGTCACCATTTAATGCAGAGATAGGCACAAAACGAATATCATCGATATCGAAATTCTTAGCCATCTCACGGTAATCGGCCTTGATCTTTTGATAAACATCTTGACTGTAGTTCATCAAGTCCATCTTATTGATAGCTACTATGATGTGTTTGATACCCAATAAACTACAAATGTAGCTATGACGACGAGTTTGCGTTTGAATACCGTAACGTGCATCAACCATTACAATCGCGAGATCACAGGTAGATGCCCCCGTTACCATATTACGCGTGTACTGTTCATGCCCCGGAGTATCAGCAATGATAAACTTGCGTTTGTCAGTTGAGAAGTAGCGATATGCCACATCAATGGTAATACCCTGCTCACGCTCTGACTGAAGGCCATCGACTAACAGCGCCAGATCGAACTCTCCATCGGTGGTATTAAACTTCTGGGAATCTTTCTCTATCGCTGCCATTTGATCTTCGTATATCAGCTTTGAATCATAAAGCAGACGACCAATCAATGTAGACTTACCATCATCGACATTACCACACGTTAGAAAGCGCAGTAAGTCTTTGTTTTCATGGACCTTTAAATATCCTTCGATATCGGTTGCGATTAGCTCGGAGCTATGAGACATAACGCTCTCCTAATGTATTCACTGTTTCGGCTTTCCTGCCCAAACGTAAATTCTGTTTTCCGCCCACACAGAGATCTAGGTGGGCATTGATTATTTCATTACTGGTAGAAGTCACTCAGCACTTGAGTAAACGTTTCAACGTTGTCTTTTGGCAATTGATTGATGCCAGCAGCGGCCTTACGCCCTCCTCCAGTCGGGAATGATGAACAAATCTCATCTGCGCCAAGACGATTATTCAGTGGCGCACGCACGCTCACTGTGTAATTTTCACCGTTTGTGTTCAGTGTTAACACAGCGTGAGCTAATTCTGGATTTTGATTGGCAAGCTCATTACCCAAAACACCACTGATGCGTCTAGCCCAAGCTTCACACGGTAGCTCAAACACTTTACATTGCGCGTCGACATGGGAAGGCTCAATATTAGTCACCTTTGCACGATCGTAGGCATAACCTGTTTTTAACACGTGATACGGTGAATCTTCATCAGAAAGCAATACAAGCGGATCTTCAAATTCACTCAACTGCCGATACAACTCTGCAGGCTCAATATGCAAATCACCAAGGGTTGCACCATAACCGTTGTAATTAATTAGTGTGCCAAGCTCTTTTAGAAACTCAGTCTCTGAGTCGGTCAAACCAATCTCTTGTGCCAGTTTTTGTGCTGAAACAAACAGGTTGTCACCAAACGCTGCCGCCACCGCCCACTTAGCATATTGACCATCAAGCTTTTTGTTTATAAGTAAACTAGTACACACTTCAGCATCAAGGTCAATCAGCGCTTCAAGCTTGTCAGAGTTTGGGATATCACCGCTGCGGTGGTGGTCGCAGTAAAATACGGGAATATCCTTTGCAAGCAAACTTTCCAGCTCAAGCAGATTCTTCTCCATGGATATGTCGAGCGCGGTAACCGAAATCGCTTTTTCCGCGTCCACTTGCTTAAGCAGTTTGATGTCACGCTTCACACCGGTAATTAGAGTCGAGTCTTTCGGCTCAGCGAAACGCAGTTGCAGCAGCGCAATGATGCCATCAGCATCGCCATTAAATACATCGTAATGCATTACGCTTCATCCTTTAGGTTCAGATATCCTTTCTTCTCAAGCTCACTTACAACATAGTCAGCACAGCCTTCAATACTGAGGTTTTCTGTTTTGAGATGAATCTCGGGACTCACTGGCGCTTGGTATTCTGAATCGATGCCAGTAAAGTGTTTAATTTCACCGGCGCGGGCTTTTTTATACAAGCCTTTAGGGTCACGTTGCTCGCACACTTCAAGAGGCGTATCCACAAACACTTCAAGAAATTCGCCGTCTTGCATTAAATCACGCACTTGCTTACGGTCTGAGGTAAAAGGAGAGATAAACGCGGTCAATACAATGTTGCCTGCGTCCACAAACAGTTTCGCCACTTCACCAATGCGGCGGATGTTCTCTATGCGGTCAGTATCTGAAAAGCCTAAGTCTTTGTTGAGACCATGGCGCAAATTGTCACCATCGAGAAGATAGCTGTGCTTGCCCATTTGCAACAGTTTGCTTTCCACCGCATTGGCCACGGTGGATTTACCTGAGCCACTCAGACCAGTAAACCACAAGCAAACTGACCGTTGCTGTTTTAGAGCAACGCGATCTGCGTGAGTCACCGTCGAGTTGTGCCACACCACATCAGCTGATACCGAGTCGTGCTCTTTACGTTGATAAGGAGTTGTCATAACTGCTTAGAAGTACCCTTCGCGTTTTTTCTTCTCCATCGATCCCGAACTGTCGTGGTCGATAGCACGGCCTTGACGCTCTGAAGTCGTCGTCAGCAGCATCTCTTGTATTATTTCAGGCAACGTTGCTGCTTCAGATTCCACAGCCCCTGTAAGTGGGTAACAACCAAGAGTACGGAAGCGAACCATTTTTTCTTCAACAACCTCGCCTTCTTTTAGCTCCATACGCTCATCATCTTTCATGATAAGCATGCCATCACGCTCAACAACAGGTCGCTTAGCAGCAAGGTATAAGCCAGGGATTTCAATATTCTCTAGATAGATATATTGCCAAATATCGAGCTCAGTCCAGTTTGAAAGTGGGAATACGCGAATACTCTCGCCTTTATTCACCTTGCCGTTATAAATGTTCCATAGCTCAGGGCGTTGATTTTTAGGGTCCCAACGATGGTGTTCATCACGGAAGGAGTAAACACGCTCTTTTGCACGAGACTTCTCTTCATCTCGACGTGCTCCGCCAAAGGCCGCATCAAAACCATGCTTGTCCAACGCCTGCTTCAAGCCTTGCGTTTTCATGATATCTGTATGTAACGAACTACCATGTACAAACGGGCTGATGTTCATTTCTACCCCTTCAGGGTTTTGATGAACAATCAACTTCATTCCTAACTTTTGGGCCATATAGTCACGAAACTCGATCATCTCCTTAAATTTCCACGTGGTATCAACATGCATCAATGGAAATGGAGGCGCGCCCGGAGCAAACGCTTTTTGCGCTAAGTGAAGCATCACAGACGAGTCTTTACCCACGGAATACAACATCACAGGGTTATCAAACTCAGAAGCCACCTCACGCATGATATGAATAGACTCAGCTTCTAATTGTTTTAGGTGAGTCATTCGCTCTGGAGAAACATTCATTTCAAAGGAGTCCTTAAAATTACAATCCAATAAAGGCAGGAATTGCGATTAACACAATCGCGCCGTAAAGCAGGCACATAGGAACACCAACTTTAACAAAATCTTGTAGTTTATACTGCCCGGCATTAAACACCATCAAGTTAGTTTGATATCCATACGGGCTAATAAAGCTGGCACTCGCGCCAAATGCTACTGCAAGTATATACGCTTGAGGGTTTGCCGATAAACTTGAAGCTAACTCAATTCCAATTGGAAGAACCAGCGCAGCCGCTGCATTATTAGTGACAAGTTCTGTCATCAACCAAGACAGCAAATAAACTACAATCAAGCCAGTGAGTGGTGTAAATAAATAATCATATGAATGAACAATGTATTCTAAACCACTCAGAGCACCACTATTCGTTAACGCCTGAGACAAAAGAAGGGCTGAAGATATAATTAACCAAATGTTTTTAGGTAAACGGTATATAACTTCATTTGCAGTTAAACACCCAGATAGCAATAGCGCACCTAATAGAACTAACATGACTTTAAACAGAGAGACTATTCCCAGCGCCGCTAGCAAAATTGATCCGAGAAAACCAACAACCGCCAGTTGTTCCTTCCAACCATCAAGACTCTGCTCTGTTTCGACTTCGCTCAGCAAGTAAAAATTCTTACGTATGTTCTTTCTCGAATAATAATCGCCCCCCACAGCAAGGACTAAGTAGTCTCCAGCCTTAAGTGTCACTTCACCTAGCTTACCCGATACCGGCTCTCCGTCTCGCTTAATCGCAACCACCGCGGCATCAAACAAAGCACGAAAACCAGAGTGCTTTAGTGTTTTTCCAATCAAATGGCTTTCAGGACGAATTACCACCTCAGATAGGTTATCAAGAGGGAGGCCATTATCACTTGCAAATAACGACAAGCCATCAAATTGAGTTAAAGTAGTGACTTTTTTAACATCTCCACTAAACAGCAAGCGATCATAAGGCTGTATCACTTCCAGAGGTGTAACAGGAGATATCAAACGCCCACTTCGTAAAATCTCAACCAAGAACAACGAATCTAGGTGTCGAAGGCCATTTTGTTCAACTGTTTTACCTACCAAATCAGATAGAGCAGACACTTCCGTATCAATAAGATAATCACGAATTTCTACGTTGCCTCTACCACGCTCAGGCAATAAGGGACTAAGAATGAAAAGTAGAACACCGCAACCTAACACTAAACATAAACCAACAGCGGTAAAATCGAAAAAATTCAAACTTGGTAAGCCAGAATCAATCACTAAGCTATTTACGATTAAATTCGTTGATGTTCCAACTAGAGTTAATGTGCCACCTAATATCGCAGCATAAGAAAGAGGCAAAAGCAGCTTGCTGGCTTTATGATGAGGGTTATTGCGAATTGGTGCCAACATTGTTGAGACAACCGCGGTGTTGTTCAATATGGCAGACGAGAATGTTGTTAAACTAAACAAGCGAAGCCAAGTGAGCCGATAATTCGACCCAATCACATAGTTAGTAATAAGACGCAACAGTTTAGTTTTCTCCAGTGCTACCGAACTAATCATCAACAGCATTAGTGTAAGCAAACCTTTATTGGAAAAACTTTGAATCACTTGCTCTGTGCTCACCAGCGAAGTTACCAACAAAGTCAGTAATAACACGCCAAACACTTTATCAGAATGAGACTGATAACGAATCAAGCCAAAAACGGTAGCAACGAACAAGAAAATCACCTGCACTGCAGGGCTTATTAACCAATCAAGCAAAATGAATGCTCCGAATAAACGCACTAGGGTATGAAAGCACAATAGACTCGACAGCCTATCATGTTGAACATATTGAGTTAAGTGTACTTGTATTGTATCGATAACCTGAACAGAAAAGGGCCCAACCTCATATCGAGATTGGGCCCTTTCGCTTGTGGTAACGAGTGATGGCAACCTAAAACAGAATTGGCGGAGGAACACCAACAGATATCGATGGATAAAACAGACGATAGATGAAGCCTTACCCGCGCACACGAGAATGCTAGTATTTCGACATTCCCATCACCTTATAATACAGCTGTTTCCCCAGGTTGTTTTTCCTCAAGTTTCTTCCACTTTCTAACAATCTTCGCCATCTTGAACGAGTGTGTCATTGCGTAGGTGTGTAATGAGAAACACATCACAATGGTGTAGAACATGACGAACTCAGGCACTTGGAAGTACTCTCCCAATAACCCCAAGGTTGAATAAAGCAATTGTACTAAACATATCACCACTAACGACTCACGAGGGGTAAAGC
Source organism: Vibrio chagasii (assembly GCA_041879415.1). NCBI lineage: Bacteria > Pseudomonadati > Pseudomonadota > Gammaproteobacteria > Vibrionales > Vibrionaceae > Vibrio > Vibrio chagasii. The sequence goes on from CP090851.1 coordinate 2,740,890, forward strand.
CGATACGTTGCATAATGTGGTGAAAATGCTCGCGGTCCGGTTTAAATGGCGAGTGCCCTTTGCGAATACGACGGATCATGATCGCCATCATATCGATCAAAGGGACTGCAATAAGCCACAAGGCTGTCACTGGGCGAATAATATAGTGACCGTCATCGGACTGCGTGCCACCAATCAACACCCAAATCACTATAAAGCCGATCATCATGCTGCCCGCATCGCCCATGAACACCTTACGAAGCTTGCCAAAGTAGCCCAAGTTGAACAGAACAAAAGGGAATAACATGACCACCATGACCGCCATAAAAAAGGCATAAAACTCGAGTTCATAAGCAAAGAACACGACACCTAATGAGGTAAACACTACCATGCTCAAACCGCCCAGCAGGCCATCAATACCATCAACCATATTAAAGGCATTGATCGCAGCAATTACGGCGATCACCGTAATCACGCTGTCGAGCACCACAGGGAAATCTAACACACCAAACCCAAATACATCCCCGACGTGAGAGAGGGTTAATTCGGTGTAATGCATAATCACCATCGCCAACATCGCTTGTACGCCCATTCTGAGCTTAAAGCTGATGTCAAAGCGATCATCTGCCACCCCAACCAGTACTAGTACAGTTAAACACGTGGCAGCTATCTCTAGGTTATTGAACTGCTCTGCATTCACATACAGGAAGTACAACAAGGTAATGCACAAAGAGATGCCCCCTACGAGGGGAACTACGCCTTCGTGGTGCTTTCTGGCATTGGGTTTGTCGGTTAGGCCAATCGCATAACCGACTTTGCGCATGCAGTACAACACAGCAAGGGAAATAAAGAAAAACATCGAGAGTTCGATGAGGTACTCAAACAGTGACATCAGGGTAAGCCTATAATTGGTTGTTACTTTGTGCTTTTATTGCTTGGGAATAGTTTGTTAGCGATTTATGACAAACAAAAGTGCCCCAAGCCAGAATGGAATGAGGCACTAGCAACGTCAGAGATGCTGTATGTATATAGAAGAGGTTTATAGGAATGGACAGGTTTCTATATTTGAGCTTTAGAAAGCCCTATTGGGAGTTTACTTGTTGTAAAACTCGCGGTACCACTGAATGAACTCAGCGACACCCTCTTTCACGGTAACCTTGGGGGTATAGCCGGTTGCGGCAAATAGGTCTTGAGTATCAGCATAAGTTTGGTACACATCACCAGGTTGCATTTCGCGGAAGTTTTTCTTCGCTTCAATGCCTAGTTCATCTTCAATGGCTTTCACAAAATCCATCAGGTTGATTGGTGAGCCATGGCCAATGTTATACACCGCATAAGGGGCAGAACTGGTTGCTGGTGAACCAGCTTCTACTGTCCATTCGTTATCACGGGTTGGCAGTACATCCGCGATGCGTACTACACCTTCAACAATATCGTTGACGTGGGTAAAATCACGCCACATGTCACCATTGTTGTTGATATCGATCGTGTCGCCATCCAGAATCTTCTTAGTGAAGATAAACGGCGCCATATCCGGGCGGCCCCATGAACCATAAACCGTAAAGAAACGCAGGCCTGTCGTTGGGATGTCGTACAGATGAGAATAGCTATGCGCCATCAATTCATTCGACTTCTTAGTTGCGGCGTACAATGAAACAGGGTGATCCACCGAATCGGACGTTGCAAACGGCGTTTTCGCATTTAAGCCGTACACCGAGCTTGAAGAAGCATACACCAAGTGCTGCACTTTATTGTGACGACACCCTTCTAGAATGTTTAAGTGCCCCACAAGGTTTGAATCCGCATACGCGTGTGGATTTTCAATAGAGTAGCGAACACCAGCTTGCGCCGCTAAATGGATCACTTGATCAAACAGCTCCGCTTCAAACAAGTCAGCCACACCATCGCGATCGGCAATGTCTAACTCAACCAATTTAAAATTGGCATGTTGAATACGCGCGAGGCGGGCCTCTTTCAGAGCCACATCGTAGTAGTCGTTGAGGTTATCGACACCGATAACTTGATGACCTTTCGCTGTAAGCTGCTCTGCCACCGCACTGCCGATAAAACCCGCCGCGCCTGTTACTAAATACTTCATTGTTTACCCTTAATCTGAACCGAAAAGATCGCGTGTGTACACTTTGTCTTCTACATCCGCCAGCTCTTGCGCCATGCGGTTAGACACAATCACATCACAGCTTGATTTAAACTGCTCAAAATCCGTTAGCACCAATGAGCGGAAGAACTCTTTTTCTTTCAGTTCTGGCTCAAACACCACCACTTCAATGCCTTTGGCTTTCAGGCGCTTCATAATGCCTTGAATGCTCGAAGCGCGGAAATTGTCCGAGCCAGACTTCATCACTAAACGGTAGATGCCCACGCGCGTTGGGTTACGCTTGATAATTGAATCAGCAATAAAATCTTTACGTGTGGTATTTGAATCTACAATTGCACCAATGATGTTATTCGGTACGTCTGAATAATTAGCTCGCAGCTGTTTAGTATCTTTTGGAAGACAGTAACCACCGTAACCAAAAGAAGGGTTGTTGTAATGTGAACCGATACGTGGGTCTAAACAGACGCCATCAATGATCTGGCGGGTATCTAAGCCGTGCGATTCAGCGTAAGTGTCGAGTTCATTAAAGTAAGCGACGCGCAGGGCCAAGTAAGTATTGGAAAACAGTTTTACCGCTTCCGCTTCAGTCGAGTCCGTATACAAAATTTCAACGTCTTTCTTCACCGCCCCTTCTAACAACAAGTTCGCGAATACTGTCGCGCGTTCCGAGCGCTCACCCACTACAATACGTGATGGGTGCAGGTTATCGTAGAGCGCTTTACCTTCACGCAAAAACTCTGGCGAGAACATCAGGTTTTCACAACCCAGTTCCTCTTTAATACGCGCAGTATAACCCACAGGGACAGTAGACTTGATCACCATTACCGCATTCGGGTTAATCGCCATTACGTCTTTGATTACTGCTTCTACAGAAGATGTGTTGAAGTAATTGGTTTCAACATCGTAGTCTGTTGGCGTGGCGATAATCACGAATTCTGCATCGGCATACGACAGTTCTTTATCAAGTGTTGCGGTAAAGTTTAATGGCTTGTTTGCCAAAAAATCTTCTATTTCTGCGTCGACAATTGGCGATATTTTATCATTCAATAATTTTACTTTTTCTTCGATAATATCTACTGCGACAACGTCATGATACTGGGCCAATAGCATCGCATTTGATAAGCCTACATAGCCAGTACCGGCAATTGAAATCTTCAATTAATTATCCTTCTAACGTTGAACATTTTAATTTTTCTAATATGTCAAAAGGATATTTATTACTCCTATTTTGAAACTGGAATATATCTCTATTTAGAATTACGCCATTTTTTATTTCAGTAGCACCTCTCAACACTTCATTCTCATAAAAAGAACCATCGTCATTAATAAAGTAACTCAAATAAGGTAATAATGATCTACTTAATTCAAAAGAGCTTGTATTCCAATATAAAGAAGGAGTATGATCAACACCATAATAAGATACAGAACTGTCTAAAACATTAAACATAGGTGAATCTAAACTTGTAGGACGCGCAAATTCAAATCCCATTTTAGAATCACAAGAAACATCAACAATAAGCATATTATCTTTTAATAGTTGTACTTGCTCATTCAAAATAAACATGAGCGGATTTTTTACATCCTGAAGTACACAATTGACAATTACATCACAATTTCTCACTTCATCGAACAAATAACTATCATTGGTGGTTAAAGCTCTTGTCATAGGATGATGAGTAAGCTGTTCATACTTAACTTGAGGTATTTGGTTTGCAACCATATAGGTAGGACGCTTAGTATATACTGTAATATCATTCACTCCAAGTCCTATCAATGCATGGACAGCCCCCCTAGCAGTTGAACCAAAACCAAAAACAGCAACTTTTAATTGTTCTCCAAATAAAGGCATTATCCCCTTAAGTTGAAGTGCATGCATTACAGAAGCATTTCCTGCCATCTCATTATTTTTGTGGAATATATGATGTTTGTTAGCACCATGCATACATTCAAACGCAACAAGCGTTAGCTTTTTATCAATTGCACATTGAGTAATTTCGGTTCCTTGCACACAATGTGGCCACCCCCAGACCAAACTCCCCTCGTTCATTAAAGCAAAATCATCCATCTCTGGTTTCGGTAGCAACAAATTCTGACTAAGACTGAACAACTCATTGCGGCTAACAATACCTTTAACATCATAATCCTTAATATTAAAACCAAAATTGCTTGCATAACCCTCTTCAAAATACATTTCTTGCAAAATGTGCTTAGGAATAGAATCAAAATGTTTGGGATGAATTGGGATACGGTTCTCGTTTTTCTTACTTGATGTACCAAAAACAGATAGAGTCATTTAATTATAATCCTATTAATAAATTCACTAAGAACTTTGATTTATCTTCAACATCAAAGTTATTATTCGCATAAATTCGAGATTGATGATTTAGCCTCAACATTGTATCGTCATCAATCATATTAGTTATTTCTATTACAAGTTGATCTATAGATTTTAAAGGCACAAGCTTACCATTAATATTATTTTCAATGGCATCACGCACTCCAGGAACGTCATATCCTATAACTGGCAAGCCGCAACTATTCGCCTCCATAACGCAAACAGGGAAACCTTCTCGAACTGAAGGTAAAACTAACAAATCAGATTCGTGGTAGTACTTTACTACAGATTTTTGAAAACCTTCAAACCTAATCATCATCCCAAATTCATCTTTAAATCTTTCAATATCCTCTAGAGTTAAAGAAGTTGGATTATTTGGATAAACATCCCCAACTAATGTTAATTGAACGTCTATCCCTTTTTCCAATAGTTTTCTGAGTAAACAAATAACGTCCATAGTACCTTTGTCCTCAATCAATCGTCCGATATAGAGAATCTTCAGTGGGCTATTAGCTTCTAAGAATTTCGGTTTAAATTTTTTAAATGGAAATAAATTAAAATCAACCCCTATCCCACCAGTGACAATATCATTAGGCGAACCTAGAAGTAACCTTTCTTCATTATTGCAAAATAAACGTTTGCCAGAACTCAAATGCAATATTTTTTTAATTGTACCTCTTGCAAATCGATTAGATGAAAAAATACTGCCTAACCCTTCAGTATAAATTATCAATCTTCGATTAAATGGAATTATAAATAAAAAATGAATTAACAACGTAACTAAAAAGTGACAAATAAAAGTATCACCATGATATCTATGCTTTATTACTAATAAGTTTGAAAGAAACCAATATTTAACAAGGTTAGTTTTATTACTTAATTTGGGTAAGCTATAGATAACAACACCTAACGTTTCAAGTTTCATCTTGCTTTCATCGCAATCATTAGGGGCAATTAAATACACCTGATTTTTTTCTAGCAACTTCTCTATATAGTGTTTTCTAAATATTAAAGTTGTTTTGACTGAGTTCTGAACGATTATAATTCTTCTCATTCTTTTTCCCTTCATAACAAACCATAACAACAAATATCAAAACAAATGGGAATCTATACCTTGCTGCAGTACCGAAGTTAAAAACAACCAAACCATAGATCCCACAACAACAGATCATAAAAAACAACCAATATAAAGCAAAAGGTCTTGAAACATTATTTTTAACCAGGCGAAAAAAGCATACAACCATAAGCGAAAATACAATTAAATTTTCAACCGCTTGAATCAATTGCATTCCCCCCTGGGCATCAAAGAGTGTCGGCATTAGAAGAAACTTAGTAGTCCCTGAAAATAAACCCAAAATAAAATCTGTGATAGAAGCGATAGGTTTAACTAAGCCTTCTCCTCCGTCTTCTATGAACATCGCTTGTCTATAATAATTTACAGGTTCAATTATAAAGGGAGAGATAGAAATTAAAATCACAACCGACACTATGAATAGAAACAAGAATTTCTTAAAACTAACCCCGGTATCGCTTAGCCTAAAAATTAGAGTAAAGATGCCTAACAAAAATAGAATGATCGCATTTTGAAATTTAACAAGAAAAAGGAAAACTATGCATATCGAATATAGTAAAATTTTTCTCTCCAAAAGAAATACTATAGATAAAAACATAAGCATCAATATCAAAGTGTCTCTCAAGGATAAAGATGAATACAATAAAAAACTTGGGTATAAAATAAAAAACCAAGAAGAAAAACTAGTTAAATACCCTTTTCTATACAAAAAAACAAAAAGTAACACCGCTATAATTCGATTTGCGAAACCTAAACTACTTATTGTAAATAAGGTCGGTATTGGTATAAAACTAAGTAATATTGAAGCAGTGTCGACAGAAGTAGCAACACCAAAATTTGAGGTGTCAAGATTCCTAAAATCATTAGATAATATCCAATAACGGTATTGATCAGGAAAATACTCGGGAGAAAATAGCAATCCATTTAAAAAGAATGGCAAAATGCTTACAAGAATAAGAGCAATAATATAAGGCCAAGGCACTCTATATATGTACTTCATAGAAATAGCAACCACGACTAAGAAAAGGTAGTTTGGTAAATCTAATATAACACTACCAGTACCATCATAATCGGTAAGATACTTGATATAGTCAAGATTATAAATCATGAAAAAACCTACTAATCACATAGCCAACGATTGTTAACATATTGATTATAACAAGTATATCTAACTAGTTTTGCTGGATTCCCGACAACAATTGAGCTTTCCTCAACATCCTTTGTAACAACACTTGCTGCACCTATGATGCACCCAGAACCTATCTTTTTATCGCCGATAATATTTACATTCGGGCCAATATATACATCATCCCCGATCGTAGCTCCCTTTTGACTATGAGAACCTAAAGTTGTAAATTGAGAAAAATTAACATTGTTTCCGATAACAGTATTTGGATTGACAACTATATTCATGCCATGCCCTAAATAAAGACCATAACCACATTGAACTTTTGAGGAGATATGGATACCGTAATTAACCCTAGCACGATATAACCAAAACATTGCAAATAATCTAAAGCATTTATTATCTACCTTACTCAACCTAAACCAAAACGTATACTTAAAACCATTATTAAAATAAAATTCTCTGATGAAGATTTTTATAGAAATTTGTCCATGATACCTGAACAAATCACTTTTAATATATTTCAAACACTTATTCAACTTCATATATGCCATTCCAACTAGCTTCGAAATTAGATGCCATTCTTTCAACTGTATATTTACCCATTATGTATTTAGATGCATCACTCCTTAACTTTAACCAGTCATTATTGATATTTGTTTGATATTTTTTAATCATGCTTACCATTGCTTCAGCTAGTTCTGAAGGATCATTGGGGCGAACAATTATACCAAATTTATTTATAATATAGCGGCTATCCCCAACATCAGTTGCTATACAAGGTACTCCGCAAGCCATAGCTTCACTTAAAACGTTAGGAAAACCTTCTCCATAAGCACTAGATAATATGTGTAAATCTAATTCCTTCATCAGTGTCTCAACATTATCAACTTCGGAGTGTAATTCTAGATAATCAGCTAGGCCAAACTCATTTATAAGTGTAGAAAGTGAAGAGTTTTGACTGTTGATACCATTACCAACTAAGGTACATTTGAATTCATACCCTTCATTTTTAATTACTTGCAATGCTCGAAACAATGTTATGTGATCCTTCTGTGGATCAAACCGTGCAATCATTCCCATTTTAATTGGCTCTTCTGATGCGTAAATATACTCAAACTTAGTATTAAACTTTCTTGTATCTAGGCCGTTTGGAATTACAACTATATTTTTTTTATTATAACCAATACTTGTGTGATAATTTTTAGCAACATGTGCACATGATATTATTCTAGTCGGAACAATATATGATAACAATGCACAAACTCGACTAATGAAAATTGTATTAAAACTAGACTTACCAAAAATAAGATCTGAGTTTCTAATACACCAGTATACTTTCTTAACACCAGCTATTTTGGCAACTATTCCACCCAAAAAATCAGAATGGTACATCCATGTTTGAACCAAATCAGGATTGTATTTTTTAATATACCTATATATTTTATAAAAATTCAAGAAAGATTTGTCCATTTCTAAGTCATGGACTATCACACCATTACTTTCCAATTTTTCGTTATAAAAAGAGTAACTAGTTAAATTAAGTACAATATGTTTAAAATTTGATGAATTTTTACATAGCCTATATAAAACCCCTTCGGCTCCGCCACTACCCAAAGACGTGATAATATGCAGGACAGTTTTCATCTTATTTCTTCCCTAAATTGGTTAGTAACCTCTCAACTCGCAAGTTCCATAAAGAGTTATGGCAATGCTCTCCTTCTTCAAAATTAAATGTGCCTCCAGAAAAGATGTACCTACCAGGTAAATCAGAAACTTTCATTTGATAAGGTCTATAAGCACCGATGATAGACTGTAGTTCATTGATATAAAACTCACCATTGTTAGTTTCAAAAATATCCAAAACCATACAATCAACACCCAATTTATTAGTAGATTCATGAACTAAGGATAAAAGCTCGTCACTTGGTTTTTCCCAACCAACCAACTCCGAGCCACTAGCAAATCCGTTTTCTCCTAGTAGTTTCTGATGCCCCATAAAGTAATCGCCAATTCTAATCATCCGCCACTCAACTTTAATATCCAAATATTTTTGTGTGATAAGGTAATGCTTCTGAGCTCTGCCAAACCTTGGTATTGGTATATTTTTATACTTAATAAATGGAATCTTGCCAAAAGCAAAGTCAGGATGGATACCAAATGTTCGCCTAGCTATTAATTTAAGTTTCTTGATGCTATTAACGATTTCAACACAACTCCCTCCTGCACCAATATTACTTTTAATGACTAAAGGAAACTTATGCTCTTCTGAAATTAATGATTTTTTATCGAGGTAAATTTTGGTTTCTGCATGAGGTAAGTTTTTAGTCTTCAAGTAGAGATGCATTAGCCTTTTATTTTCATATATATAAAGTTCTTTAAATGATGGGTATATTATCTTTTGAAGCTCATTACTAAGGATATACAACCTTTCATCGAAAATATCTTTGTGCTCAGAATACATACAAGGGGGACGTACAATATATCCATCAATATCATTAGAGCATTGCTCTAACCAATGAGGTGAAAAAAAATCGATAACTTTATATTCGCAACCATGAAATTTAACCGAGTCAATCATTTGTTTTAACTCAAAACCAGGGTAACAAATAATTCCTATTTTTTTCATAAATCAACCTATTTTTTTTCTGACTAAACTTGTATATGACAAAACAAATATAATCAATGTGATAAAACGACTAATCGTTAAAGAAATAGCGTATCCATCAACAGCCCAAAGATAAATGCTAACATATATTACAATCACGGATAGCATCGCTGTTGCTAACGACAATCTTTTATAAATACTTATTTTACCCGTTGCCAACAAGTAGTTCTGACATATCGCACTAGTTATCAATGAAAATAACACACCAATAGAAACAACCTTCAACATTGGTAGCGCAGTTTGGTATTGTTGCCCTGTTATAAAATGCAATATTTCCTTTTCAAAAAAATAAGGGATAGATATCATCAATAAAGAGATCAAACAAACAGAAAATAAGTATTTATTAATGCTATTATTGTTAATTTTTGTACTGAATATCGGAAAAACAGATTTATTTATAACATTAATACAAGTTGTCATAACACCAGCTAATCTCATCGCAATAGTTAAATATGCAAAATCAGTTGGGTTAGATATACTTTGAAGTAAGGGTAATGGTAAAACCAAATAAGTATTAGGAATTATAATTCCTAAGAAAACATCAAAACCTTTCTTAAACCAAGTTTTAAAGTACAACACTGAGAACTTAATTTTCTTCGTTATTTTTTTACAGTATACCGATGACACTACCCCTATAACTAATGTTGGCCACGCTTGAACATATAGCAAGTCGACCAAGTTAACATCTCGAAAAAATAAAACATATAATAAAGTAATCACCTTTGGTGGTATAACTATATATGTCACTACCTTTGCTTTATCAATACCAATAAAAAAATAGTTTGCTGAAAAGTAATAACCAATTAAGTATATTATCGATGAAATAAATAAATGCTCACCAAATAAACCATCAAAGAAAAACATATAGTAGATATATAACGACGAGCAATATAACACCAATGTAATCAATCTAATTCTTTGAGTAACTGAATATATTTTACTTACTTTATAATGGTTAGCTTTTTCACTCTGTTTTGCTATGTCTCTAACAGCCACATAATTACAAGAAAAATCCACACACATATGGCCAAACATTAAAAATGTCATATATAATAAATATTGCCCATAAGTTTCTACACCTAAACTACGGGTTAATAGCGGCATTGTGATTAGAGGAATCAGTAATGTCAGAATATCAACCGTAGCAAAAGCTAAAATGTTTTTAAAAAATCTATTTTTATCCATTTTATGATAGTTTTTCTATTATATAATCTTCAAGCGGCTCAAAAGCTTGAAACATAACAACATCCCAATTGTCATTGCCTTCTATGATGCAAGCACCTTCCTCAGTAATAGCCACATCCCAACCTATTGATTTAATTTTCGGTAATAATTGATGCGCGTTTGAAGCTTGATTGATAACATCACACCAGTTTTTAACTCGCTTTCCTTTCACGGAGTTTATTAGCTTATCAGTTTCTTGACGATCTCGAAGTGAAGTTTCATAAAGACACTGCTCGGTAAAACAGCCTGTTTCAATATCTATATTTATCAGAACCCCGCCAGTCCAAAAATTATCGACAATTTCACCAGAAGCACCAACTTTCATTACAGCCTTGCAAATTTCAACTTTTCCATGGTTTATTACAGTCAACAATCTAATAGTATTTACTGACGAATGATTTAAAGCGCTAATATCCTTAGCCTGTATTATAAGCTCTTGTGCTATCCACTCACTTTTAGACAAAAGTAGTTCATTAAAATAGGTTTCATTTCTTTCTTTATTATTAATATATACCTTGCTTCCTTCAAGTTTTATTAATAGAACACCATCTGACTCAACACCTATTTTACCCGCTTCCTGACCAAAAGAGTCTTTCAAAATGAATTTTTTTCTTCCACCAACGATTACCTTTATATTTTCTATAGAGATATCATATTTATCGTTGATTTTACCATCCCTTATATAAAAAACTGTTTTAGGTATCCTTACGCTACCTTCCATAGTTTTAGAGAATAAAATTTTGTCTGAGAGAAAACAAATATACTGAATAGCCCTATTCCCACTAAAATAAGTATTAGACTTATATCTCAAGGCCATAAACGATTTTTTTGAAATATATCCTTCAGCGTTACTTCCTTTATCATCAAGTTTGTAATGATAGTAGTAATCATTTTCCTCCCAATGTTTAACGCTCCAGAGAAACAAATCTATTGCTTGTAATAACTTATGTTTTTTTTCGAAGTGACTGTAAGATCTCTTATCTCTGAGAGTTTTAATATTTGCTGAAATAATTTTAAACAAAGTAACAGGAGACTTAATCATCAATAATAATTTTTCTGTAACCATACAAACTAACCTTAGAAACCTTATCCAACCAACCTTTGACCTGACATATCCCCAAATTTAACATATAAGAAACATCCAATTACGATCCAGACAATCAATATCTTAATGGAAATAAGAGGAATATTAGAATTTAAAAATGGAGTTAAAAGAAATAATAAAAATAATAGTGATGAAAAAATACCTAAGACGGATATTATTTTATTTTTACTACTTATACATACTTTATAGGCAGCAGCACAAGTGACCAAATAAGCTATACTTGCACCTACTGAGGACACATCAACAAACCAGAACAATGCGTTTCGACCAAAAAAAGGAACAATTAATGCAACGAACCCTATAAATAAAATAACTTTTTTATGTTTTTCCTTCATCAAACATTCATTGCTACCTTTGAGCATCGCAATACTTAATCTTGATGAACTCATAAAGAAACCATTCAAGCCTGATAACACCGCACCAAACATTGCAACACCAATGATAAATAATGCCACACCACCTAATAGGTTATAGACAGCATCACCAGTAGCCCAACCAGAACTATTAATATCTTCAGCCGCTAAACCAAAGGCAGTAATTATGTTTAGAGTATTGTATACAAGAGCACCAAATACTACAGCAATAAGTGCCATTAGTGAGGCTGCTTTAGGATTCGATTTAGTTTCACTGGTTAGCTGGGCTACAGTATCAAATCCAATAAATGCCCAAGGAGCAAATGCAATAATTCTTACCACCAATTCAAGATTTAAGCTTCCGAAGTTGGACTCAAAATTATCCCATTGAACTTGCTCTAATTTTATAATACTAAAAAACAATAAATAAATAACTGAAGCTAATAGTAAGAACACTGTAATGTTCTGCATTTTGGTAGAGAAATTTACACCCTTCAGTTGTATGATGGTAAAAAAAACAATAAAGGATAGAGATAAAATCAAATCATTTAAATATACAGGGAATTCAATTATTGTATATAATAATGTTCCTTTATTATAGAATGGGAATATCTTTTCAAAAACCATCGGAACAGCAGTAGCATTTAATGGAATTATGGATATATACGCTAGTAGCAGTAGCCATCCCGTAAAAAAACCTACTTTATTACCGAAAGTATGTTTCGCATACGTATACTCTCCCCCAATATCATTATGCTTTGACATCATGATCGAGTAGCTCTTTTCAATAAATGCAATCATTATAACTGAAATAATAAATCCAATTGCAGTGTTAATAACCCCGGCATTTTTTAAAAAGAAATTTCCGGGTAGCATGAAAGCCCCCCATCCAATTACAGAACCTAGTGCGACTGTAAATAGCTCAACTTTGCCTATCGACTTCATAAAAGAACCCCATTTTTTACTCCTATTTTATGATAAGTTTAACTACACCGACTCGCTTCAACACCTAAATAAAAATCTAAAAGACACTAAATCACTCTTTGCTTTGCTCATCTAGATTTGAATTAATTTATAGTTGATAGGCCCAGCTAAAAACCATCAGACCTCCCATTGCAGTCAAATCTAAGCACGCTACCGCCCTTAGGTTTGGCTCCTACTGGCAATAGATCGTGTTTTTTCACCGTACTTCATTTTAATACGGTTTTTATACGGTTTTTATAAGGCGCTGATTTTAGCAAATTAAGTGCATATTGACTAGCTTGAAATTTGAACCAAGATCTCACCACATATTCACCCAGCGATATCATTGTACGCTTTAGAGGTATAGCATCCCTACGTATTGTCGGTTTTCTTGTGCTGCGTCGCAGTAGCGTTTTGATTTCAGTGCGGGTTAACCCTTATGGGTAACGGCTCGCCAGTATCTTAAAGAACTCGCCCTTCCACTCACATCACTAATTCGGCTTGTTGTCCGGGATTTAGTTTTAGTCCCAATATCGTCCATGTTGCTTTCTCCCTATTTAGATTGATTAAGGGCTTTAGGAGCAGATGCGAGTGTAGGGTAAGCGGGATGCGAAAGTACTAAGATCAGATTCCAGATACTTCGTTCCTCAGTTCTGGAATGGCGAGATGTAGTAGCTACACCCCGTATCTGTTGAAATAGGGTTGCAAGAATACTGGTACTACTTTTTAGCGGTTATTTTTACGATTAGATAAAGAGATAAGATACAATTAAACAGGATGCAAGTGGCGCTTTTCGTATCTCACCACTCGTACCCCGTATCTGCCTTTCAGCTCTTCGTTTACCAGATTACTAACATCCCGTTATTTCTTGTCGCTCGAATATGCGTAGTTATAGTAACCGTAACCGTAAGAACTTGAGGCCTTTTTCTCGATAGCGTTGAAGATAACGCCTTTCACCTCTATACCGGATTGTTCGAAGCGGTTGCGGGCAACGTCGATCTCTTTGATGGTGTTTTGGCCGTAACGTGCCACCATTAGTGTGGTGCCAGCGAACGCACCAACGATGCTCGGGTCGGTTACCGCTAATACTGGCGGAGTATCGACGATCACCAAGTCATACTCTTTTGACGCCCACTCCATTAGCTCTGCAAAGCGCGGGTGCATTAGCAGTTCCGATGGGTTTGGTGGCACTTGACCGCGAGTAAGAATGTCTAGGTTTTCTACTGGTGTTGCTTTAATAGATTGCGCAAACTCTTGTTTGTTGCTCAATACATCAGAAAGGCCATTATCCCATTTCACACCAAAACTTTGCTGTAGGTAACCTTTACGCATATCAGCATCAATGATCAGCACTTTCTGGCCGGTTTTGGCCGCTACTGCCGCAAAATTGGTCGAGATGAAAGATTTACCAATGCCCGGCGCAGGGCCAGAGATCATTAACACGTTGTTTTTGGCTTCGAGCATCGCAAAGTGTAAGCTAGTGCGAAGGCCACGCAGCGCTTCAACTGAAAGGTCTGCCGGGTTAGATTCTGCCAGCAGTGCCTGCGCGCCTTTGGTCTGTATTTTCTTCGATTTAAAGCGGTTGGTTAGCTCAATTTGCAAATCTGATTTTGGTACAGCCGCATAAACGGGTAAGCCAATTTGTTCAATTTGATCTGGGCTTTCAACACCGCGGTGGAATGCCGCTTTCACTAATACAAACGCCACACTCAACATACCACCAAGCAAGGTCGCTAATACTACGATCAGCGGCTTCTTCGGTTTTACAGCGCGCTTATACGCTTGGGCGTCGTCTAGAATACGAACGTTACCTACAGTACCCGCTTTAATGATGCTCAGCTCTTGCACCTTGTTTAACAGCTGAATGTAGATTTGTTGGTTCACTTCTACATCGCGTGTCATACGCAGTACTTCACGCTGCGTTTTTGGTAACTTTTGAATCTGTTCGTTCAGGCGGTCTTTCTCACGTAGCAGCGTTTTGCGCTTATCAAGCAGTGATTTATAAGCGGGGTGATCTTTGGTGAAGCGCTGGCTGATCTCACTCTCTTTAAACGTCAGTTCATTCAATTGCGCTTCAAGCTCTACCATTACTTTTAGGGTAGATTGCGCTTCTAAGCCCAGGTCGATCGATTCGTTCTTCTGACGGTAGTTGTTTAGCGTATCTTCATAGCCAGTCAGCTCAGACTTGATGCCTGGCAGGTGACTTTCTAGGAACTGTAAGCTCTTTTCTGCTTCCGCTGAATTGCGCTTCACATTTTGTAAGAAGTAGATCTGGCTGATGTGATTAAGAATTTCAGTAATCTGTTGTTTATTTTCGCCTTCAAAGCTCAACTTCAGAATACCGGTTTGCTTACCTTGCTCAGACAAAGATAAGGATTTTTTCAACCATTCGATCGCTTCTAGTCGGCTGCGTTGAGCAATAGAGAATTCAAAACCGTTGTGAGATTCAAACCCTGCCACAAACAGGCTGTAGTCGTCGGCCGTTGCAAGCTCACCCACCTTACCTTGAAGGATAACGCGCTCGTCATCACGCACCAGTTGGTAAGTGCCTTGTTCAGCATCAAGAATCTGGATGGTGTGACCATAAGCACTTGCATAGCTTGGCAAGTTAAAGCGGCTGACCGCAATATGGTTGATGTCACCAGTTAAGCGTGCAAAGCCTTTACCAACGATGGGTGCGTAAATCGGTGCCGTCACCGTCGTTAGGTTAAATTTATCAACGGTTTCACCTAAGATCATACGCGATTTGATAATTTCGACTTCGGTGGTTGCTGATGACTCCTGCGAGAATAGCTCGCCCATATCGCCGACCATAGAAGAGATGCCGCCAGAGCTCTTCTCTTCAATTTGAATCAGCGCATCGGCTTTGTAGATCGGTGTTGAAAGCAGTGCAAACGCAATACCAAGCACAGCAAAGATGAATGTGGTGAGCATGATTAGCCATTTAGCATCTAATAAGATACCAAGCAGTTTTCCTAAATCGATCTCATCAGAGTTATCTGTATGCGATGACTGGGAGGGTTGTGTTGTCATTTGTTTGCTACTTCCTAAATTATTGCTATTCAAGAGGGTGAACGACGCACCTCTTGTCTATGATTCTGTTATTGTTGCTTTTGTGACGGTTCGACGGTCAATGGCGTATACGCGGATTAAAGACGAAATATCAAGCTACAGCTTTTTGGCCCACGCTTGCGCGGCTTCGTCTATCAACTGATAAGCGTATTCAAATGCTTCTCGGCTTTGACGGTGCGGATCGGGAATGTCTTTCTGACCAATCCACTGGCCAAACAACATGGTTTTACCGCGTGCTTCTGGTGAGATCTGAGTGAGCGCTTCTAAATGGCCCTTCTCCATCACCAAAATCAAATCGTATTGAGCACACAGCTGAGGCGTCACTTGTTGGGCTTGATGGCTTTCCACATCTACGCCATTTTCTGCTGCGATTAAAATCGCTGTCTCATCGGCTGGCTTGCCGAGTAAACGACTCTTTTCAGCCGCGATTCCGGCAGAGGCTATCTCTTTGCCTGGAAGTAATTTTTGAAGAACGCGCTCTCCCGTTGGAGAACGGCAAATATTGCCCACGCACACGACTAAAATTTTATTAAACATAGTTGTCTCTAATTGTATTTGGCTCATACATAAAAATCAGGCCGCATTTAACATGCGACCTGATTGCCATTTTCTCTCAACCTACGGCCAATTACGAATACGCAATGCACCTTCAGTCAAGTTGTTGAAGCCGTTGATGGTCGGTAGTAATTGACCAATTACACGGTTCCAGCGGCTGATTGGTGCTGCCGTTACGTAAACCACATCGTAAGGTTTTAAATCAAACTCGGTACCAATCACTAGCGCTGAGGCATCTTCAATGTCTAGTTGGTAGATGTCTGCCATGCGCTCTGATTTATCATCAGAAGTGCGAATCACAAACACACCGGTTGCGTCTGCCGTCAGTTCGTTAATACCGCCGACATTGCTTAGCGCTTCGGTTAGGCTCATGCCCACGCGATCAATCTTCAGAAGTTTAGGCTCTTTCACTTCACCCATAACGAAGACTTTCTGATTATCGTTACGCGGCACGTGAACGATGTCACCCGCTTGCAGTAAGCGGTTTTGCGTTAAATCACCACGTTGCATTAAGCCATAAAGAGACAGGTTCTCTTCTACACCGTTGCGCGTTAATGACACGTTGCGCCAATCGGCATCTTCTGAAAGACCACCGGAGCGGTTAACGGCATCCAGTAGCGTTAATGGAATATTGGTGATCGGTTGCTGGCCCGGTTTAGACACTTCACCAGTAATGTAGGTTTTTTTAGAACGAAACGCCGCCACGTTGACATCTACTTGCGGGCTTTCGATGTATTTAGCCAAACGTGTCGCGATATCAGATCTAATTTGACGAACCGTTTTTCCTGCCACTTCTACAGTGCCAATGTAAGGGTAGAAGATGGTGCCATCAGCATGTACCCAGTTACCGGCCTCGGTGCTACTACGGTAAGAACCTGCTGGAATGGTCAACTCTGGATGATCCCAAATCGTAATATTTAAGATGTCACCGACACCGACTTTGTATTCATACTTTGCGATGTCTACGTCTAACTCAGGGTTTGCTCTTGAAACCGATAGTTCGCCCGTTTGGTAAGTCGATACTGATTGTGCAGTAAGTGGGTAAACGTTCACCACTTCAGAAATATCAGACTCTTGCTGATCTTCAGAAGTCTGAATCACATTCTTGCCACCAGTAGATAGGTGACTACCTGGAGTCGTACACCCTGCAAGTAATACGGGAAGGAGCGCCAAAAGGAGACGATTTTTATTAATCTTCATGTTAACCAAGTTCTAGAAACGGAATGTGTTGTGATACCCCAAAGGACACCCAAAGGAAATTAAGCGAGTTATTTTATCAGCTACACCGTGTTTAATAGAGTCAGGACCTAGAGTTACTGTGATCCTGTTCCCATTTAGTCTCATAAAATTAAAAGACGCTACCGCCCTTTGATAGTCCGCGACACCACACTGCGTAGATCATATGTTCCCATCAATATGGGAATTGAGTTGGAATTTTTGCCCAAAACGTAACAAAAAAGAGCGTTTGCATACGGTTTGTTTAATCCGTATGCATTATCCACAAATTGTGTTTATTATCAACCTAGTTGAATGGTTTTAAGGGGGAAGAGCAGTAACGAGACACGAAAAGCATGAGAGCCCGAGAGTAGCATTCCATGACTCTCATCTAAATCACGCCGTCATTCCAGAATTGAGGAACGAAATGTCTGGAATCTCTGCTCCGCCACGCCCCCATGTTTAACATCGAGACAAAGATAGATAAAAGCATATGCGGGATGCGAAAAGCATGAGAGTAGCGAGATACGAGTAAGCTAAGAGCAAAAAAAAAGAGCCAGCACGCTTGGTGTTGGCTCTCCATTTATATTTACGCTATTTAACGGCTTCTAAGTATTTTAGGTAAGCATTGCGTAAGCGCTGTCGGTTTTCATGGTAGTAACTTGCACCAATGCGGTTACGGTTGAAGTACTGCCTTTCAATATTGTGTTGCAAGCCTGTATCGACACCTAAGCCTGTGCCAAGTTGGTTATGACTTTCACCAACACGAGTTTGTAGTGCGTATACAAATTGATCAATACCGCGCAACTGCACGTAGCCTGGGCTCATATCACGCCATAGTGTTAAAGGAATCGCGATACCCAGCGTCACAAAGTCTTCATATTCACTTTTGCCAACCGCTTTTGTCGTTTGGTATGAAGCATCAACTCTTACGTCACCCAACCAGTGGCTGGTAGTCACACGCACCCCTTCATCGCCTTTCCAGAATTGACCAGCTTGCACTTTACCTTGCCAGTTCCAGTCCGGTCTTGAGTACGTGTAATGGCCAATCATTGGAGTCGCATCTAAGATAGCTTTGCCTCTTGAGTCGTACTTATCTTGAGCGGAAAAGTTTGCGAATTCAGTACCCAATATATGACGACCACTATTGCTCGCATACTGGGTTTCATTCAAGACACCTAAATAGTTTCCGTAGACTTGTCCGAATGAGAATTGAGTGGTGAGATTATAAGGCAGCTGGAATGCTTGATGGAAAAGAACCCTATCGACTTCATTCTCAAACGCATCATCGCCCCAAATTTCGCCCTCTTCGAAATCATCGCTTTCAGCCAGTGGCATGACATGTCGAACATCCAAAGCGGCACCTTTCCAAAGCGGTGTGTACAAGTTAGTCGCTAGTGCTAGCGAGTAATCAAATACACCGTACTCTGTCGCCGTGTTGTGATACAAAGCTGGAGACACAATCACTTGTGTACGGCCGAAACCAGAACGAGTAACCTCTTCACCAAAATTCGCTTTAGCGTAGCTCTTTTTAACATCAGAGGTACGAACAAGAAGTGTTTTGCAAGGCTCACCTGTTTTTACAAACTCGCGGTAACATGGTGCGCTAGTGATCACTTCCATCATCGGCATGTCGTTAACCAAGTTAAACAGACGAATATTTTGCTGTTGGTAATTCTTAACACCAAGGTCTTGAAGCATGCCCTCTCCCACATAAGAAGAGATGATACCTAAAGCCACACCCACACCATCCACTTGGTTACGATTATAACGGCGGTTTTCTAACGCGACGTTTAAACCAATATCGTCCGCAGAGACTCTAACATTAAGAAAACCTTCATCGACCAGTGCTTTTTTAAGCTGAACCAGACCGGCGAATTTATGATGCGCTTGTTCTACTGCGATCTTGTCTTCTAGGGTTAATTCATTAACTCGGCGAGACTCGGAAAAGCCCATTAAAGGAGTTGATGCCGCTACCGACCAAATATCGATATCGGCATTACCACTGGTATAAAACTGATATTGAAAAGATAACTGCGTATCCAGCGGCAAATAATGTTCTGGTGTAAACACCTTAAGGCCAGCATTGAATTGGTGAGAGTCGTGCTCTGCAATAAGCTGAACAAAGTCCAGAGGCTGATACTCTAAGCTAGCAAATGGCCCGTTTAAAACGCCATGGCTTACTTCTGACTTGCCGTAACCCGCACTAAACCTCGCTGGTACAAAATCAGGCTCAAAATCAGCAACCGCATAGAAGGTTTCAAAGTTACTGGCAGCACCACCTAAATCTTGAACACCTACCGCCAAATCAAACCCAGTCCAATCTTTAACGAACGGGAGCTGGTACTTAAACGATGCAGACAGATCACGAATGCCGTTCCCACAGTTTGGGTTGTAGTTCGGTACATTGGTGTAAAGGTGACAATCGTAGGTTTTGGTAACAATTCGTCCCGCGGCTTCAAAGCCTTCAAACAGGCCAACACTAAACAAAATGTTATCTAGGTCGCTGGTTTTTCCTTTGTACGGTACACCTTGACCATAGAGGTAAGAGATATCGCCCGTATCCATCACTTGAGCATTGGGCACGATGATCGCACCAGTGTAGCTTTGGGACGACATCAAGTTATCGACAGCGTATGCATTGGGAGCAATAGCGAATGCACTGACGGATACAATGAGCGCTGCGTTTCTAGAGTGGCTGAGTATTTTCATTAGTATGCAATAAGTTATAACAGTATTCGCAAGTGGCTATCTTGAATAGCGACCATGTTTATTTGTAACTATGTGGATAGGAACAGCATGTAAAAAAGGCACCGATTGGTGCCTTTTTATTACAATACTAAAATTAGCCGCCAGTACCACCGCCGTTACCGCCACCGCCAGTACCGCCAGTACCACCAGTACCGCCAGTTGGTGGAGGAGTACCTTCATCAGGATCTGGAACAGGTTCAGAGTCTTTTGGCGGTGGAAGAGTACCTACATTACTAGGGTCTTTCACTGCATCTTCAATTAACTTCGGATCTTCTGTTAGATCTAAATAAATCTCACCACCACCCGGTGCTTCAGGATAGGCTGGGTAGGTTTTAATAACTTCTTCTGTAATTGCAACCGCTGCGTCAGATATCTGAGTTGCTGATGCATCCGGGCTTACTACAAGAACATCTGATAGTACCGCCGCTGTCGCTGAAACTAAGCTAGCATCTTTTGCTGGAAGGTCTTCAATAATTTCTTGAGTACGACGCAGGAAATCAGCTACTGAAGTAACACCATTGTTTAGCAAGCCATCTAAGCCAAGGTCTGTAAGCACTTGAACGCCTGTAGCTTCAGTATATGGCTGCCCATCTAGCTCTTTCTCGATCAAAGTAGAGATTGGAGAAGATGTCACTAAGTCATCGTAGTTCGCTAAGCCTTTAGGGAACTTGTAGCTTACCTTGCTCATGTCTTTACCGTTTGAAACGTCCACTGCGCCTGCAGTTGCGTTGTAAGCAAATGTACAAGTTTCAGGGTAGTTTAAAACGGTAAGGTCTGTAACTTCAGAAATACCGTGGTAGTTTGTTTCTTCTAGAGAACCAGTTGCACCATTGTCACAGCTGTAAGTACCTTTCATACCCATAACTGCAGGGTCGAATGCCATGATATTACGGTACGCTTGCTCAGGTGGCACGCTGTTGTTGTTGTCACTGCCACAACCACCAAGGATTGCACCAACGACTGATAACGCTAAAATTTTATATTTCACAATTTATCCCTACAAATGATTAGAAGCTATGTGACAAAGCAACATTAAACGAGTCGATATTCACACCACCGATATCATCATAGATTTGGTATTCAATACCAACCTTCATCGCTGGTGTGATCGAGTATTCAGAGCCGAAAGCAATCGTTGGGGTAACGCCAGAATCGTCAGACTCAACACCTGGGCCGTTTGCTTTCCAGTCATAAACTGCAAAACCACCTTTTGCGTATAACGCTAGGCTATCCGTTACATTGCCAGATGCTTTTAGAACAACATCAAAGCTGCTTGCTTCGTAGCTACCACCGGCAATATCTTTTAGATCATACTCACCAAGGTAGTTATAACCACCCTCGATCGCTAGTGTGTCTACGATATGGTAACCAACAAATAAGCCGTAAGACGTATCTGAATCATCGATAGCCGTGCGGCTTTCGACTAATGGTGCAAAGTTATCGGCCGTTACATTACCGACTTTAGCACCTACGTATAAGTTTTCAGCTCCGACAGCTGATGCTGATAGCAACAACAACGGTGAAACCCTAGCTAACCACTGCATTTTCATATAATTATATCTTCCATATTTCAAACTGAACTGAGGCTGATTTTCCTAGCAAATTTGAGCTATAGGCAAATCATATCGATACAAACGAGGGACATATCAGTACACCTCACTTGTTCATGTATCGTGACACTTTAACTGCACGGCTTTCCTTCACGAAAGTGATTGGGTTAAACACCGAACATCAACTAAGCAAGATATTTCGAAAGCGATATGAAAAAACACCACAAGCAAGAGACGTAAGGCGACCCTAAAACCTCTTACTTATTAGATATCTCAAAATAAAGCACTCAGCTTAAACAACTAATTGAACAACATGATAGTTAATAAGCACATTCAAGTAAATGGGTAAATCATAAACAATACCTTATAAAGCATCACATTAGAGCTCGCCGGTACGCAAACCTGTAAAGTTTGGCACACATCTCATATATCGTGAGCCTTAAGCATCGCAACTCACACTCGATCACCTGCTCCTTTGCCCAATACTGTTTGAATGATGTATTGAAAGTAAAGCTTGGTCGTTAAGGTCTTGAGCATACGTTGATCCCATTCCGCCAATAGCTTAGGTGTCGACATATCGATATCATTGATTTGAGCCAACCCCGTAACACCGGGTCTTACCGCCAGCACGCCTCTCGACTCTCTCTCATCGATGAGCTCTTGCTGGTTGAATAAGCATGGTCGCGGACCAACGAGACTCATTTCGCCTTTCAGGACGTTGTATAACTGTGGTAGTTCATCCAGCTTAGTCTTGCGTAAGAACCCACCCAATTTAGTCACTGAGCTCGCCCCCACCAAGTGAGTGGCCACTG
This sequence comes from Vibrio chagasii, assembly GCA_041879415.1. Taxonomy (NCBI): domain Bacteria; kingdom Pseudomonadati; phylum Pseudomonadota; class Gammaproteobacteria; order Vibrionales; family Vibrionaceae; genus Vibrio; species Vibrio chagasii. The sequence continues at coordinate 2,763,786 of CP090851.1, forward strand.
ATTGTGTTTCTACCGGCATAGTACGGAATTTCACTAAGGTAAATGGCTTTTTGTTACGCCCTACCCGAGTTTGAAAAAAGACAGGGGAGCCAGTGTCAAAGTAACCAAGAATACAAATGACAACAAAAATAGGCCAAAGGACCAGCAAGCCGAACAATGCAAAAAAGAAATCTAATAAACGAATCAAAATGGATGCCTTAAACTCTAATAAACGAATATTGAGAATGCCGTGACTGACATTCGTTGATAAAAAGTACCTGACTCAATTACTTATATGAATGGTATAAGTCAGCGGAAACACATCAGTGTGACTTCAAGTATGATTCTACGGTTTTACTGATCCCGTCTTTGAAAGTCACCGGAGGGATCCAGCCCAAAATCTCTTTTGTATGGCGAGTTTCCACTTGAAGGTTTCCACATACTCTTTGTACTACATGCTGCTTTCGCAATACAGACGCACCTGCTCTTATCCAAGGCATTGGAATCGGTAAAAGCCTCGGTGATTTATCCATTGAAAGCGCAATAGCTCTTATTAATTGGCTAGTCGAAACATCCTGGTTATCAGAAGCCAAGAAGGTATACCCAGGCGCAGCGGGGTGCTCACAACAAGTTAATATCAAACTTGATAAGTTATCTACATATACCAAGCTTCTCTTATTATGAATCGCGCCAAATGGAAGTGGGATGCCCTTTTCAACCATACGCATCATTGATAAGAAATTTGCTTTCACACCTGGTCCATAAACCAGTGGGGGCCTAACAATAACGACTTCTAAGCCTGTTTCTTTTGAGAGCTTCGTTAGTTCAACTTCCGCTTCATACTTACTCAAACCGTAAGGGTCTTTTGGGATGTTATCTAGGTTAGGTAAAAAAGCTGAACCAGGTTCGGTAAACTCACCGTTAACTTTAATAGAACTGACGAACACAAACCGTTTAACGCCGGCTTCAGCCGCTTGCTTCGCTAGGTTCAAAGTGCCAAGGGTGTTGATATCTCGATAGGCAGCCAAAGCATCTTGCTCACTTTCATTCATTTGATGCACGCGAGCAGCACAATGAACAACACAATCTACACCTTCGAATGCATCAAACCAGTCAGTTTCTGCACCTATAGAGGAAACCCTAAAGCAGTTAGCTTGTGTTCTGGAACTCTGACGAACTACAGACACCACTTCCCAATCACGCGCTTCTGCTAGCTCGACCACTCGAGCACCAACAAACCCCGTACTACCCGTAACCAAAAGTTTCATAAAAAAAACGCTCAAAAAAAACGAACAAAAATTAAACAAAAATTAAAAAAATCAACAGTAAATTGATTAGGCAACACATAACAACCAATTACATCTAGCTTACCGCACTTAAGAACATTAAAATATCTTCATATCAAATACTCAGCTACAGCTTATTAGACTGAATTAAAAGTTATCAAGGAAAATAATGATCAAGCCAATACGAGCGATTCTCAACACCAAGCGGAAAAATAAGCGCTTAATTAGTATTGGCTACGACATATTTGCAATAGCAATGTCGATTTACCTTGCCGTTGCTTTAAGGTTGGGAACATATACCTTTGACGTAGGGCCTAACGAATGGGTCACATTATTCCTGACAATTTCAGTCACGATATTCACATTTACCAAACTTGGGATGTATCGTGCAGTCCTACGTTACATGATGTTTCCTGCCGTAGGTCACATCTTCCTCGCTGTATTTATCTCATCTCTAACATTAGTGATTAGTGAGTTCTTTTTTCATAGCTTTATCCCAAGAAGCGTTCCGTTTATCTACGCAGGGTTAGCAACTCTGACCTTAGGTGGACCAAGAATAATGATTCGCTCTGTCTATGATCAGATGATCAAGCGAAAAAAACCCAATGTATTTATCTACGGTGCAGGAGCTACTGGTCGTGAGCTAGTGTATGCGCTAATACACGGTGATGAATATAACCCGGTTATATTATTAGACGACGACCCGAGCAAAAGGGGAAATATCTTATTTGGGCTAAAAGTCCATCACCCAAGCGAATTTGAGCAGCTTCAATCTCTTTATCAGCCAGTAAAGCTATTACTAGCTATTAATAATATTAATAAAGGTAAGCGATTAAGACTCGTAGAAAAATTATCTGATTGGCCTATTGCAATTCAGTCTGTCCCATCGGTAGAGGACATAGCAGCAGGTAAAGCAACTGCGACAGAGATCAAAGATCTCGACGTAGCTGATCTATTGGGCAGAGCGCCTATCACACCCGACGGTGAATTGCTGGCAAAGAATATTCATAACAAGTGTGTCATGGTAACCGGTGCCGGTGGCTCCATTGGTTCAGAGCTATGTCGTCAAATCTTGGCACAGCAACCTAAAACATTAGTTCTATTCGAACTCAATGAGTACAACCTATACAAAATTGAACAAGAACTACTTTCTACGAAGAAAAACTTAAAGAGCCAAACTCAGATCATTGCCGCTCTAGGTTCAGTCCAAAGACAGAACCGTCTTGAAAAGCTCATTAATACATATGAAATTGAGACCCTGTATCATGCTGCCGCATACAAGCATGTTCCCCTAGTTGAGGATAATGTTGTTGAAGGGATTCGTAATAATGTTTTTGGGACACTATCCTGCGCACAAGCCGCTATAGAGTGCGGCGTGAAAAATTTCACGCTAATTTCAACCGACAAAGCCGTAAGACCAACGAATGTAATGGGTGCGAGCAAACGGATGGCAGAACTCGTTCTTCAAGCGCTTGCAGATAAAGGGACAGATACTGTCTTTACCATGGTTAGATTTGGCAATGTGTTAGGCTCTTCCGGATCGGTAGTGCCACTTTTTAAGAAGCAAATTAAAGCTGGCGGCCCTGTTACCGTTACTCATCCAGATATCATCCGTTATTTTATGCTAATACCAGAAGCTGCACAGCTTGTCATTCAGGCTGGTGCGATGGGAAACAATGGACAAGTTTTCGTACTGGATATGGGTGAACCCGTTAAAATTCTGGACCTTGCAAAACGCATGGTACATTTAATGGGAATGAAGGAAAGCCTTAATTCAAGCTCGGATGAAGGTGATGTTGAAATCAAATTTACAGGTTTAAGACCCGGAGAGAAGCTATATGAAGAACTTCTCATTGGTGACAATGTCGAAGGAACTAGCCACGAAAAAATCATGACTGCAATGGAGAGTAAGCTCAATTGGCCAGAGATGCAGATACTATTGAACGAGCTAGACGAGTGCTGCCATGATTTTAATGTAGACTGTATTAAGCGGATATTATTAGATGCACCTACAGGCTATAATTCAAAGCCTAATCTTTAAGATGAAGAAAAATTAGTTGAGCATTCGATTCACTATGATCGTACTTGACTTGATTCAATCGATCGTTTACTTGCTTTCGCTCATTTAAATAATATGAGTTGTCGTTAAGTAACAAATCAATCTCTTCGATAAATTCACACTGCTTAGACGGTTTAGGTCCTGGCGTATTTCTATTATAATCAATTGAAAAACCTATGTTTTTTTCATATTCACTGCGATCATAAGGAAGAAAAACCACTGGTCTCAGAGTTAATAGAAAATCGATATATATACTAGAGTAATCCGTGACGACCAAATCAAATAAACCTAAAACCTCATTAATATCATCAACTTTATGCTTATTTAAAATACATATATTATCAAGATTAGCGAACTCATCCATATGTAGATTTTCAAAGTTAGGATGTAAACGTAAATAAACAACAGCATCTAACTCTTTTAAACTATCATTTATTAACGTAAGATTCCTGTCAGGAAAAGGGAATAAGTCAGTATCGGAGAATGGTCGCCAAGTTGGAGCGTAAAGAATTTTACGTTTGGAAGACTTAAATATATCACCTGAGTCGGCTTTAGGACAGGTGATTAAATCATTCCTCGATTGCCCGCCGATTAAAACGCGCTCAAGAGGCATTCCGATACAATTAGCCCAGTTATCTAAAAAAAGGCTGGACGTTGATAAGAAATAACTGAAATTAGTCCTTAATATTCTGTAATAAATTTTTTTCTTCCAATTGCTATAACCTTCGCTTAATCCTATGTTTTTTAATGGAGCACCATGCCCTAAGTGAAATACATTCCTCCTAAAATTTAGAAAAAATCCTCCAATTGGTGTTTCTAGTGATGACGTTACCCAAGTTTTTGCACGCAATATATAAATAATTTCACAAATAGAACTAGAAGAAATAAAATAATCTCCATAAACACGATTTAAATTATTTCTTTTTGAAGAGTCATTAATAACAAATTTAATTTCATACTTTCCATAGTGTTTCAGGAAATATTGAAATAGTGTCTTAGAGTTGTGATTAAACTCTAAGTTAAACTCTGAGTTAAATATTATACGATTAGACTTTCTAGGGAAAAACATCATGCATAAAGCGGGGATAGCCCCTTTAATCAGGGAAAAAAAACGATTCCAATTGTATTTATCTTTATTCATTATAAATTTCTGCTATTTAATTTTGTGATAGCGTTGAGAAAGGGTTGAGTTAATCTTTTATTGCTAGAATATATAACTCATATAATATTAATCATGATAGTCATATAAAAGATAATTAAATATCATCTTATCATTTGATCTATATAGTTTTGGCGATTTCAATAATTTTTGTTGTTGATATAGAGGGTGTTCTAGGGAAGTAGACAACATCACAGATGTCAGAAAACTCATCAAACTTTCCTTGCCAATCATCTCCCATCGCAAGAATATCAGCTTTATAATAATTAATGTATTCTCGTTTCTTTTCCAAAGATTCCTCAAAGAAAACTTCGTCTACAAACGACATTGATTGAACAATTTTCAATCGATCATTTTCTTTATATATCGGGTATCGCTGTTTTTTGCTGAAGTTCAACTCATCACTAGATACACCTACAATAAGAGTATGTCCTAACGACGCACATCGCTCTAAAATATTCAGGTGACCAATGTGAAAAACATCAAAAGTACCAAAAGTGATTACACGTTGATTATTCAATCCAATACCACCTTATTGATTTGCGAATAAAGGGAAAAAAAGTGATTAACATATTTTTCCTTGACACCATCATTAGTTAAAATAGTAATTTTAACTCTCTTATCGTTTAAGAAAAATGCCTGTGTTGTATTACCGAATCCAACCAACTCTAGCACCTCATTTTCCTTAAAAAAACTTGGCACTAACTCTTCAAGTAAATACCCATTGATTTTTTTTTCCGTTGCCAACTCTTTTGGTACATCAAACGAGCTTCTAGGGTGCTTAACATATAGTACACGACTACCTTCTCTTATTTTATTTTTTAAGAACAATATGGTTTTTTGGTAACCTTCTAAAGGATCATTGAAGTACTCTTCATAACAAGGGGCTATAAAAATACAATCATAACTACCTATGTTTAGGTCTATATTAATATTATGAAATAAAAAATTAATATTAACTTCATTCCTAAAATATCCAGGATAGGGATATAAAAACTTGGGAAAAATGTTAAAGTGGACGGAAGATGAGTCAATAATAGTTTTTAAATCTTTTGATTTATAGAATGCCGTAAAAAAAAACTTCCTGGCGAAACTATTCCTTGGAACATAGACAAAAGACTGCTTCTCTAGGTTAGCTGCTCCATCATCAAAAGTTAGTAAACAATCATATTTTAAAATGCCAAGCATCAATGAGATATAACCGTTACCAAGGCTTGAAATGTATAAATCATGGCAACGATTTCTAATGGCAAATTTTATAATTGAATTAACATCTGAAAATACGTTCTTTTTCGCATAGTAAGCAAATTTTATGTTGTTAGCTTCAGACAAGCGTTCTAAAAACTGTAAATTATCTCTGTTATGACAGTCATCTATGAAAAGTATAAAGTCAAAGCTTCTCTTCTCTTTAGACAAAAGGAGACAAAATGTATAAGCTTGTAGTTTAGTTCGACAGATACATAACCTGTCAAAACTATTGTTATCATTCATAAACAAATGTGTTGAAGTCAATATTATTTTCTTCGAGGCAATTTTTAACGTATTCCAGTAGCTCTTCATCAAAGTAATCTTTCCACTGGCCAATTTTACCCGACGTAATAAAAGAACCCTTCAGCCCTCGACTTGCTCCGATGAGTATTTTATTTGATTTACTCTCAAATTCTTTAACACTTTTAATAGAAGAAAATTCCAACGCTTGCTCGAGAGTATTATCTTGAATCGGCAAATCTAAGTAATCTAAAATCTTTGAAAATGTTTCACGAGGAGATATCATCAAGCTTTCATAAGATATATGTAAAGCTTGCTCATTTTGACATGACTTCAATTGCTCTAAATATCTACTTACAAATGAAAATTCATTCCCTGATAACTTCTCTCGTACCATTTCAGAAAAATCTTTTGACAAACCCTTTTTAGTATATTCAAAATTATACAAAGATACCAAGAAGTCTAATGGGTTACGATATAAGAAAATCGCTTTATTATATTTATAATTGTCATGTAGTTTATGAGTCCCGATGATGTGGGAGTAGTTTGACTTATTGCTTATTGTGGTATCCTGCGATAACAATGAAGCAATATTAGCTTTGTAAAGATTCAAATCTGTAACATTAGGATTGAACATAGGGGTGTCAACCGTATGAAAGACGCCATTTTGAACTAGTTGATCGAAGTTAACTTGCACAGGATCTTTCGTGTCTATGTTAGCTACATAATTCGATAAAAAATTAATAGTGTAAGTAGTCCCACACTTGGGTATAGAGCAAACAAATATACTTTTAGGTATAGTTCTGGCTACAATTTGACGATATAAAAAACATCTTAGGTCTTGTTCTTTTTTTATGCTTATTTTGCTAGCATTAGACTCAGACTCCAGACCTGAAACTTTATCATTCAACAAGTCTATCTTCTGTTCGAGTTTTAAGAATTCGCTCGTATGCCTTTCATTACTCGTTCTCAACCGCTCTGAAATCTCTTCGATTGGTCTTTGGATCATGCTAAGAATTTTATTTTCTAAAATTTTTTTCATTTTAAAGTTCTACTTATCAAAATACTCTTTATAAGCCTCAATGACTTGTTCAGGCTTCCCAATTTTTCTAACCAAGCCATCTTCAATCCAAATAACACGGTCACACAAACGCTCGACTTGACCAAGAGAATGACTAACAAATACAACGGTCTGATCACTCTTAATCTTTTCTGTAATGGCTAACTCAGCCTTCTTTTTAAACGCAACATCCCCAACGCTTAACGCTTCATCAATCAGTAATACATCAGGTGTAACTTTTACTGCTATCGAAAAGCCTAGTTTAGCTTTCATCCCGCTAGAATATGACTTTACAGGTTGATGAATAAAATCGTTAAGTTCAGAGAATTTAATAATATTTTCGATATTATCATCTAATTTTTTCCGAGAAAAGCCAGACAAAATAGAAGATAATATTATATTATCATAGCCGCTTAAGTTCTGATCAAACCCCACTTGCAAAGAGAGCATACTTACAGAAAGGCCATCCTTGAAATAAATCTTCCCTGAATTAGGCTTCAGTATTCCCGACAAGAGCTTTAATAAAGAACTTTTCCCAGCCCCATTACGCCCTAATACACCAAGAGTTTCACCTTCATAAAGAGTAAAGCTAACATCATTCAGTGGGGTATAGGTCAACTTGTCTTGAATCTTAGTCTTTAACTTATAAGTTAGACTAACATTAGATAGTTTGATTAGCTCTTCCATTAACGTAAAACTTCCCTAGTTAATTTCTCATCAAAAATAATATAAAGTAAATGGGATATGATTACTAAACAAAAAGTAAACATAAATAAAATAGAGAAGTGGTGCAAGTAGTCTATTTGTACGTTTAAAATTGCTCCTCGGTATAGACTAACAATCAAGAATATAGGGTTAAAATCAAATATGTAATGATAAGTAAAAGGAACCTTTTCAATTGAATATACAATTGCACTTCCATACATTAACACTCTCATTACACTAGGAATTAGTAACCGAACATCTCTAACAAAAGTCACAACAAAAGCGCAAATTAAGCCCATCGAAATATTGAATAAAAGATTTAACAGCATCAGAGCTGCTAAAATAATAAAGCTTACAGCACCACCAACTAAAAAGTGATGAATTAAAGCCAAAATTAGGATTATCCCTCCCTGTTTTATAGCTTCTTGGATACCGATAGAATAAACAAAATAAAACTTTGATACTTTTATTTGGCTGATAGTATTTCTCGCTGATATCAATGAGGCACTTGATTTTGTCACGCTCCTCGAAAACCAGAGCCAAGGTATCAAACCAACAATTAGATACTCCACAAAGTTTTCAGTACCTTTATTTAACAAGATTCCGAATACAACGAAATACACGGCTATAAATAAACCAGGCTCAAGAATAAGCCATGCGTATGACATCTTATTATCTGACAACTCAGATTTAATGTTCAATATTGCTTTGGTGTAAGACAAGAAAATCACGTTAAAGTAACTTTCAAAATATTGCTTCACTTTTTTAAATCCTTATTGATTATATCTAAAAGAAAGTCTATCGTATTTGCATCGTTTTTGCATTTTTCCTTAAGCGCAACGTAGCTTTCTTGTCTACATATTTTTATCTTAAGTAAGGATTCAATAAACATTTTGACATTTACTAAAAATGGATTTGATATTATTTTTTTGAAGCGATCTTTTTTTAATGACTCAATTTTACCTTCGTTTAATACATCTAGGATAATATCAATATCATTCTCTACTTTAATATTTTCAATAAAAAGAGAATTATATACTGATTCTATAAATGGATTTTCCAATGAGCTATCCACTTCTTCTAAGTAAGAGTCAAATTCTCTTTTTATTTCACTTCGTTTATCATCATGACTTGAATTTAATACATTAACTAAAGAGTCCAAATGAGGGATATATTGACATTTTAAGACACAGTTTAATAAATGTTGCCTCTTAGCTCCAAGTGAGTAAGCAACTAGTTCAGTTGAGAAACGAAAAGAAGGCACGTTATAAAAATGAGGTGCGTTGAATAAAACAGTACTTCCAAACCCTACAACCGCATCAGGTTTAATATAGTCGACAATACTTTCTGCAAGCATCGCCACCTCACTTACATCAACAAACCTTTCTTTATAATCATCTTCTAAAAGCCTGTTGATTTGTGGGAACAACTTAGCTTCAGGACGTGGGTGATCTTTAAAATAAACAACTACACCGGACGCCAAAATTTGTTTTACGGCTTTAACATGAGCATAGAGCACATCTATATAGCTTAATGGCCCCATTCTCCAAAGTGGTGCTGAAATCATCATTACCGATTGCTTAGAGAAGCTCATAGTATCTTTTTCAGCTATAGGGTCAATTAGTGTGAAGTAATCTCGAATAACTTTTTCATCATACTTTTTGAGCTTAAAAGAAACTTGTCTAAGACTTTGAGGAAGTAACTTTTCGAAATAATTCGTAGTATAATAACTAGATATTAATGACAGTCCACCCAATTCAGAGTTGTGAAAAATATCAGCACAATATCCCAACATACCTTCTTCGTAAACAACGAACTCTGAATTTTCAAAAGCTCTAAAAAAGCAATCTATTCTTAACCCGCTAGACTCCGCGTACAAGTAAACAGAACGAACATTTTCATATTTAGCTTGTAACTTCTCAGGATCTAAAGTTTTAATATCGCCATCATCACAATAATTATAAACATTATCAATCGTTACTTGTGCATTTTTAAGTAGCTTTTTAATATTGTTAATTGCTTTTTTCTCAAAGTCAGCATTATTATCCACGGTGTTTAGCATGAATATTATGTGCTGATTATCTGTAGATTGCTTGCTCGATGACAATGCAGCACATGCCATCACATCACAAAATCCACCACTCGAATAAATAATTGTATTCATATGACTCATGAGGGACGATCCTGATCACCATCACCTCGGAACAATACTAAACTATCATCTTTTGTTGCATAAGAAATAGATACATTTTCCAATAAAAATGGTGAGAAGTAGTTAGGAATAGTTACATCTTTATCTGTAACCAGAGAAAAATTTGCATCACTTATAAGTTTACCGTCTATTCCCTTGACATAAATATCAACAAATTCGTAGTTGTTTTCTTTAGCGAGATGTACTAAGAACTTTAATGATACTGTTATATCGATATCTTTCCCAAAGTAATCGATAACCTTCATTGCACGAGATGAATTAGCTTCTATAACCCTTACAACAATTATAGATGCATTACTTTTATTATAATAAACGTCATATTTATATATCGGATGTTTAAAGTATCTTTTATTAAAACTATAAAAGTCCCGTCTTGAAGATGGCGTTCGCTCAAAAGTCTCTTTATCGATTTCTTCTAATTTAATAAAGTCAAGATCTAACTCAGTCTCTCTGCAAAGAGTGTCTTTAAACAATAGAGATTTGTTTTCACATAAACTAAGCTTTTCAAGCTGTGTATTAATCCAAAAGAAATGCTCTAAATAACCAGTTTTAAAACCTAATAGCTGATAGAGAGGCAAAACCTTTGGTGCTGCACCGATAGTGTTGACTGATGAAGAGTTCATCGCAATACATTCGTTGATGAGTTTAAAGCTTAACCCCTTGCTAGCGAACTCAGGTAACACACACAGAATAACCAAAAATAGATTTGCTTCTTTTTGCTCTTCAGCACTTTTAGTAAAGCCAACCAAACCAGCTATATTATTACTATCATCCTTCGCCAATAAAAAGTTGACTTCGGAATTATCTGTCATTTCAAAATTGAAAAAACTTTCATTTCTAGCAAAGATATGTTCTCTTCGCCAATGGTCATTGATAAAGGTGCGAATTGCACCAATATCAGAAAGTTGGGCAAGCTCAAGTTTCATTATTAAACTCCAATAGCTCAACTATCCCATAGCTAGTCATAAAAAATTGTACTAGCCTGTTATGAAACAATACTGCAGGCTTCGCAGCTGAGATAGGCATAGCACCATTACTGATGAAATTATTTACATCCTCCTCAAATGCGTTACTTTCATAACAAACGTGATAGATATCGCGCCCCTTCTTAATCAACCCTTCAACCATTTCTCCGGAAATGAACTCTACGCTTGTTCCATCAGACAGAGTGATTAATTTTAAATTCGCATTTTGCTCAGGATCAAATATAGTATTCGATTCTGAAAAAATGCTACTTCCAAAGTGCGCTCTATATTGTGCCACACACTTTTCAATATCTCGGCAAGCAATTCCAGTATGGTGAAATTTTAACATGTTGATTTCTTGATAAAGTTTATTATACGTTTTACTGTTGTGAAGTTCTCGAAGTCATCAAAAGAAGGAACAATTGAATGCTCTTGACAAATAATAGTCATTATATTGATAGTTGCCATAGAATCCCATTCTTCAAAATCCTCAATACCTGATTCTTCGTTAAGTTTCACTTTATCTAGATCCAAAACCTCAGATACAACTGTTAGTACAGACGCTTCAATACTCATAATTTACCTTTATATTTTTACACTTATTCTCGTAGCTATCAACTTCAAGCTTGTAGTTTTTTTCATTAGAACTTTGTGAAATTATCTCAAAGCCAAGATTTTCATAGAGCTTTTCTACATAACCATTTTTAATTGATTTTATGTAGTCTGCTTCTATAAATTTTATCGATTTTTCTTTACATCGTTCTACTAATTTATCAAAAATTGCGAACTCTAACTCTCTATTAAAAACCCTACAACTCATGACCCAGGTGTCAACTTTTAAAGTATCCCCGTGAATAGAAGAAAATAGAGTTGTAATAATACCATTATCACCATATAAATCCGTCAAATCGGCGCACAATGTGATTCCATCATTGTTATTATAACGTTGATCGTATTCTACTTTAGTGATTCTTGATGTTGTAGGATTAAACTGGTTTGTTTTATTTACCAATTGTATCACGCGATCCAAATTTTTATCGTTAATTGATGTAATTTTCATAACCATTTCCAAGGAAGTTAGGTATTCATCAAAATTAACTGACTTTGACTTCGCCAACTTAATCTTTTTATTTTGTTCGTAATATTTTGCGCGTTTTTTATCCTCATCCGAGAAATTAAAAACCTCAAAAAGCCCTTCGCTATCGATGAACTTTATTAATTCAAATACAGACTTCTGATAAGTAACAGTCGTAACTGTTGGGCATACATCGCTCACTTGCTTTATCTCTGCAGGGTTATCGTCGATGAAAACAAAGCTATCTTGAAATAAATTTAAGTCATCTTCAATTAAACTCATGTTCCCGGACTTAGATTCCCAGTTTGCAATAAAAGTCCCAAAATCATCATAAGATAAACGGCAAGCAGGGTTACTAAAACCTTCTTTAGCAAGACTCAGTTCATTTTTAGAGTTAACAGCAAGAATAATTCCGCGACGCTTCAATTCTAGAATAAATGCTTGCAATTCATCAAACGATTCTGATTTAGCATTTCCTTGTCCAACACTAACACCTTCAGGTCCATCGTCTCCAATTACTCCGCCCCAGAGTGTATTGTCAAGATCGCAAACAAGCACTTTTTTTACATTACCGCAGATAGAGCTAATAATGTTTGAAATCGACTTCGCAATATTCGGCATTACCTTCGGTGATACTGCGTATTTAAATCCATACCAATATGATGAGTCGTACCAGTTAACTAAACCAACAGAAGAAGCCGTATACATGATATCATTAACAAATACATTTTTAACGCTAGATATCTTTGTACTTAAAAATGAATTTAATTTATTGATATAACTTACATACCCATGACTAGAAATAAAGTCATAGTTTCCCATATTCCTATATTGAGGCATTTCATAGTTATTAATTATACAGTTTATACCTAAAGATTCTAATTTATCAATAAAAGAGTTTAATTTAACTACTTCTTCTTCATAAAATAAATCGAGTTCATTTTCACTGCTTGTATTACGAGGCAGACGAGATATATTTTTATTCGTAGTATGTACATAAATCCAATCAGGAGAGACCTCACCTATGAGATTAGTAAACATTACCTCTTCATAGTAAGAGTTATATTGCCCTTCATATATATCTGCTTCAATACCTTTATTGAGTAAGAATAGGTAAATAAAGTCTTTTAACTCCCCGATAGTCGAACCACTTAAAATTAATAATTTTATTTTTTTGCTTGATTTAGGGAGTAGGTCTTTTTTTATTTTATTTTTATTTCTTAAAATATCTACATTATTTAATGGTTCGAAAAATAATTCTTTCATTTAGGATCCCAAAGTTATTTTATATTTAATTTATTTAATATATCGGTACAATCGATCCTTGGTATATTTAAAAGATCGCCATCGAAGTCGTAATTATGGGCTGAATATGCATATTTAATCCCAAGCTCTTTCATTAAACGTAGTGTGTGATCGTTTTTTTTACCACAAGGATATGCACAATGCGTGATTTTTTTCTCTATAATCGACTCCAACACTGCTTGATTCTTTAGAAAGCTTTCTTGTTGTCGTGCATAGCTCCATTGGTCAAGGTTAGTTGGATGTTGATGAGTATGTAAACCAATCTCATGCCCCTGAAATGCTAGATTTTTTACTTCTTCTTTTGTTATCCAAAGTTTTTTTTCTACTTTACCAATATCTACTTTTTGTTTTTTCAGCATCTCGTCTAATATAAGAAAGTGTTTTTCTTTTAAAATTTCATCCCTGTAGTATCTGAACTTCCTATCTTGAACTGTATAAAAAGTCGAATTGGGCAAGTAATTAGAAAAGTTCAAGTTTTTAGGAATCTCAATATGATATTTTTTAAAATAGTTAGCGCATTCTGAAAAGTACTGTTCATAGTAATCATCTAAGCTTTCAAAATAGTAATTTCTGAAGTGGCGGTATATTTCAAAATTATCTTTTTCTTTTGAAAATTGAAATGAGCAAAGATTAAAATTTGCCTTGATATCAAATGCATTAAGTATCGGAAGGGCGATATCCCACTGCTCTCTAATCCCATCATCAAATGTTAAGCAAGTTTCGCAGTCTTGTAACGTACCATTAGATAATTTGAAAACCCACTCATCGACACCCAACACTTGAATTTTCTGATGTTTTATCACTCTCTCAAGATGATCGGCTGACATAGATCCTTGGCATGGTTTGTGGTTACCGCTGTCTCCATGAAAATAATGGAACATTATGGGATTCATGTTTCCTCCAAAAGTTTACAAAGGTACGCTTATAATATTATGTAGTGTGAGATAACTGCGCGATTACATATATTGGATGCTTCTCATTTATCATTTCTCTCACTGAATCTTTAAATCAACTGTATTGATCACTTGACGATCTATTCAATCTAGGAAAAGTCTCAATGGATGTACTAGTTCCTTTATGATAGAACGGAGTAGTGTTCAGATTCCCTAAACCAAAAATCAACTACTCCTTCTTCAAGAAATGTTAATCACTAAAGTCTACAAAGACTTTTTGTTTAGCTGTTTTCCAAAGTTTAGGGCTGGCAATAGACTCGATAAATAATTTATCACTATCTCCAGAACCAAATTCCCGGTAAGCAGCATATTTATTGGCATATTCTCGCTCCAAGGCTTCAAGTATTTCTGTTGATGAATTATCAACATTGATAATTGATTCCGCCGTTGCCCTATCTTTCTGTCGCGTACCAATATCTAGAGAAGGGATACCATAAAATGGGGCTTCTCTAACACCAGCGCTTGAGTTACCAATTACGATTTTAGCGTGCTTCAATAAAGTTAGAAATGACTCAAAACGAACACTTGGAAATACTTTAATTCTATCCAAGCTCTTAAATCGATTATATTCATTAATAATTATATCGGTACCATGATCATTATTAGGAAATATTACAACAAAGTTTTTACCTGATTCAATAATGGCATCCACAACCTGTGTTATATTTTCTCTCAGTTGTTCCACCTCAGTTGTAACTGGGTGATACATCAAAACACCATAGTCATCAAATGGTATATCGTAATGTCTTATAACATCATCGAATTCAGGTAAATGTCCAGAAGACATTATATCTAAGTCGGGAGAACCTATAACATGAATTGTTTCACCTGCCTCGCCCAACTGAACCAATCTACTTTTAGCAGTTTCATTTGATACATAGTGAAGGTGTGACATTTTACTTACACTATGTCTGATCAATTCGTCAATAGTACCAGAGACCTCTCCCCCTTCAATATGAGATACAAGGATATTGTTTAAGCTTCCTACTATCGCGCCAGCCATAGCTTCGACCCTGTCACCATGCACAACGATCATGTCAGGATCTACTTCCTTTACATAATCAGAAAGCCCAGAAATAGTCTTAGCTAAAACAACATCCATAGTATCTTCAGAGTGTTGATTAATATATTTGTACACATTAGAAAAACCGCACTTCTCTACCTCTTGTACTGTAAACCCATACTTCTTCAGCATGTGCATTCCGGTAACAAAAATATGAGAATGGAACTCTTCTGACTTTTCCACTTTCTCAATCAGCGATTTAAGCTTCCCAAAGTCAGCTCGAGTCCCAGTTAGAAAGACTATTTTTTTCATTTAGATGATGTCCGACTTTTTAATCTGAGTGTCCGCAGAGATATTTACCATAGCTTTCTTTCCTAACAATGATTCATAGTCATCAGCTAGAAAATCTCCAGTTCCTGGACGTTTAACCCAGAGGTTATCTCGGGTCAACTCATCTCCTGCCTTAATATCTTTAATCGAAACAACACTAGCATAAGCAAAGTCAATTGTGACCTGCTCTTCTTTAGCCGCTTCTTTCTTACCGCCACGCATTTTTGCCATTCGCGCTGATTGTTCAATAAGCTCTCGACATTCATCAGCATCCATAGAACAGCAGATATCCGGGCCTGGCCTAGATTTACTATCTGTAAAATGTCTCTCTAGAACTGAAGCGCCGCAAGCTACAGCACCTAAACAAGCAAGATTATCAATACTATGGTCAGATAAACCTACAACAGCATCTGGAAAAGCTTCTTGTAGTTGCTCCATAGCACCAATACGAATCAAGTGATCAGGTGTGGGGTACAGATTAGTCGTATGCAATAAGCAAAATGGTGTTTCATGCTTCCTAAAAATATCAACAGCTTTCTGAATAGAAGGAATATCATTCATTCCTGTACTCAGAATCACAGGTTTTCCGTAACTAGCAATAAGATCAAGTAGAGGATAGTTGTTACATTCCCCCGAGCCAATTTTATATGCTGGTACATTCATTCTTTCCAAACGTTCAGCTGCAGCCCTTGAAAATGGGGTACTAATAAATATTGCACCTTTAGCCTCGACATACTCTTTCAGTTTCGTTTCATCAGCTTCATTGAGTGAGCAACGCTCCATTATTTCATAAATAGAGACGTCAGCATTTCCTGGGATTACCGACTTTGCCTCTTCGCTCATTTCGTCTTCAACTACATGAGTTTGGTGTTTTATTACTTCAGCGCCACCAGAAATTGCCGCATCAACCATTTCAAACGCAACTTTCAATGAGCCTTCATGGTTAATACCAATTTCCGCGATAACTAATGGAGAATGTTCAAGCCCAACTTTACGTCCAGCGATTTCGAATACAGGATTAAGCATTAATTTTTCCCTTTAAAATTTGTTCTACTTTCAAAAAATCATCAATTGTATCAATATCTTCAGATTCTAACTCAGACATAACATACGGCAATACCTTACTTCTTGGTATCTGATTAAACTCTTTAAACGCTTCCTTATGAAAAGCATAAATTGCACCATTAGGCTGATATGCTCGAGGTAAGTCTTGTCTGCGCATATAAGGAGCTTTCTTACTATAAAGACCAGTAATGAATCCATCTTCGCTCTGAATATAAGACTTAATCGGAGTATGTGTTGGTTCAAAAACGCTAATTATACAATCTGCATCAGAATTAGACAAAACTTCCAACGCCTCGTTAAGGTGAGTGCTTGTTCTTAATGGGGAAGTAGGTTGCAAAAGAACTATTTGCTGCGTGTCAATATTCATACTTTCTAACCATGATATTGCATGTTCTATAACCGACTCACTAGTTGCGGAATCTGTTGCTAATAATTCTGGTCTAGGGATAATTTCCGCTCCAAAACTCCGGCTAACTTCTGCAATTTCAGCGTCTTCAGTTGATACATATACAAGATCAACAAATCTACATTCTTGTGCAGCTTTAATAGTCCACCCTATCAACGGTATCCCACTTAATTTAAGAATATTTTTCCTTGGTAACCCTTTAGAACCACCCCTAGCTGTTATCAATGCTATCCGCATATCTCCACCTCAACCCGACAAAAATCAGGAATAATAAACTATAAAAATAACCACTTAAATCAAATGCGAATCATAGATTTCGTAGGTCACAACGTGCGGAATCATAAGGTTATCTTGCTCAGTTCCATTGAATGAACCCCACAACAGATAAAAGACCAGTCTTTGAAGTCTTAAGTTCTAACTAAGGTACGAAGTACTAACCAATTAAAAACTAAGTAAAGCTACCGCCCTTGGTTATGCGAAACCATACTACGCTGACTAAGATCCATGTAAAAACTAAGTAATTATCACATTTCAAGATGTAAGAGGCAAATTCTGACAGACACAAACACGGCAAAAACAATTCCAACATCAGCTTACCTATACCCCCTCTCCTAAAAACTAGCTATACTCCTACCCTATAATTTTTCGCCCAATAACGAATAAGAGTTCAAGACATGCAAGAGTTAGTTCCATTTGTTCAAGAGAATATGATTTTAGCCATCGTATGGGTTGGCTTGGTTGTTGCCATCATTGCGAACGTAATCAAGACATCAAACGCAGCATACAAAGAGATCACTGCTGCACAAACTACACAGCTGATAAACCGTGAGAACGGCGTTGTGGTTGATATTCGTACTAAAGATGAGTTCAAAAAGGGCCATATTACTGACGCACTTCACATTTTACCGTCAGACATCAAATCAAATAACTTAGGTAGCCTTGAAAGCCGTAAAGCTGACCCAATCATCGTAGTATGCAAGACAGGTCAAACCGCTCAAGAAAGCGCTAACTTGTTAGTTAAAGCAGGCTTCGAAAACGTAAGCGTGCTGAAAAGTGGCCTAGTGGCTTGGAGCGAAGCTAACCTACCTTTAGTAAAAGGCAAAAAGTAAGCTGACCTAATCAACAAACTTTCGGGCTTTGTTCGACAAATATAGTGAATAAAGCCTAATTTAAATTTTTAAGGACAAGAAAATGGCTGAAGCAGCACAACAAGACGCACAACAGAACTTCGCAATCCAACGTATCTTCCTAAAAGACGTATCTTTCGAAGCGCCAAACTCTCCAGACATGTTTCAAAAAGAGTGGAATCCAGATGTAAAACTGGACCTAGACACTCAAAGCCGCGAACTTGGTCAAGGTGTTTACGAAGTAATCCTACGCCTAACGGTTACTGTGAAGAACGCAGACGACACTGCATTCCTTTGTGAAGTTCAGCAAGGTGGTATCTTCTCTGCAAGCGAAATGGAAGCGGGCCAACTAGCACATTGCCTAGGCGCATTCTGCCCGAACATCCTATTCCCATACGCTCGTGAAACAATTTCTAGCCTAGTGGTTAAAGGTACGTTCCCACAACTGAACCTAGCACCTGTAAACTTCGATGCTTTGTTCATGAACTACCTACAGAGCCAAGCTCAACAAGCTGAAGGCGAGCAGGCTTAAGTCTCAAAGTAGAACTTAATCCTAACGTTTCAAACGCTAGTTAACTCTTAAATGCACATCGTAACTTCTGCGATGTGCATTTTTTCTTTACACTGTACTAAGGTAGAGCCTTCCGATTATTAGGAAGCTTTTCCAGAACTCTTCGATTTCCCTCATTATTTTTAGGTGGAAGCATGACAAACACAACTAACACGACAAACGTTTACGGCAAAGAGATCGCCATGACAGTCATTGGCGCTGGTTCTTACGGAACCTCTTTAGCCATATCTCTAGCGCGTAACGGTGCAAACGTTGTTCTTTGGGGACATGACCCTATCCACATGGCGCGCCTTGAATCTGAACGAGCAAATAATGAGTTTCTTCCTAATATCGATTTTCCAGAGAGCCTGATCATCGAGTCAGACCTAGAGAAAGCAGTGACAGCCAGTCGTGATCTCCTAGTCGTAGTTCCTAGCCACGTGTTTGGCATCGTCTTAAATAACCTAAAGCCTCATTTGTCAGCAAATTCTCGTATCTGCTGGGCAACGAAAGGTCTAGAACCAGAAACAGGCCGACTACTAAAAGATGTCGCACACGATGTAATTGGTGATGGTTACTCACTAGCAGTTCTATCTGGCCCTACTTTTGCCAAAGAACTTGCGATGGGAATGCCGACCGCAATTTCAGTTGCGTCGCCAGACGAAAACTTCCTAAAAGAGCTACAAGAAAAGATTCACTGTGGCAAGACATTCCGTGTATACGCAAACTCAGATTTCATTGGTATGCAGCTTGGTGGTGCGGTTAAAAACGTTATTGCGATTGGTGCTGGCATGTCGGATGGTATTGGCTTCGGCGCTAATGCACGTACAGCGTTAATTACCCGTGGCTTAGCTGAGATGAGTCGATTGGGTGCAGCTCTTGGTGCACAACCAGAAACCTTTATGGGTATGGCGGGACTTGGCGACCTAGTACTGACATGTACCGACAACCAATCGCGTAACCGTCGCTTCGGTTTAGCGTTAGGTTCAGGTAAAGATGTTGATACCGCACAGGAAGAAATTGGCCAGGTGGTAGAAGGTTATCGCAACACTAAAGAAGTTTGGTTACTATCAGAGCGTATGGGTGTTGAGATGCCAATTGTTGAACAAATTTATCAAGTGTTGTATCAAGGGAAAGACGCACACTTAGCTGCGCAAGATCTACTTGCTCGAGATAAAAAGTCAGAAAGATAAAGAAGCATATACGAGATTCGGGTAAACGAGATACGAAGAGAGTAAGTGTAAATTGAGCTCTTAATGAAAGCTGCTTTTCATTATTCGAATCTCGGTTACTCATTTCCTCTCTAACCGCTCTTCGAGACTCTCATCCCATCACTCGCATCAGCCCCTTAAAAATGGATGGAAAAATGAAACACTGTGAACAACAAAAAGTTTGGCAATGCATTGTAAAAGAAGCTCGACAGCAGTCTGAGCAAGAACCTATGCTTGCGAGTTTTTACCATGCCACGATTATCAACCATGAAAGCCTGGGGGCTGCACTCAGTTACATTCTTGCTAACAAGTTAAAGACTGCTTCGATGCCAGCAATGGCAGTACGTGAAGTTGTTGAACAAGCCTTTGAAGAAGATGACTCAATCATTGATGCGGCCGCTTGTGATATCTGCGCGACAGTTACTCGAGACCCGGCTGTAGAAATGTACTCTATGCCATTGCTCTACCTTAAAGGCTATCACGCCCTGCAAGGTTATCGCGTGGCTAACTGGTTATGGAAGCAAGGGCGTATTGCACTGGCCACTTATCTGCAAAACCAAATTTCAGTCGCATGCCAAGTGGATATACACCCTGCAGCACGTATCGGCAAAGCTATCATGCTCGACCACGCAACTGGTATTGTTATCGGTGAAACGGCGGTAGTCGAAAACGACGTATCCATCCTTCAAGATGTTACTCTCGGCGGTACCGGTAAAGAAGGCGGTGACCGTCACCCTAAAATCCGTGAAGGCGTGATGATTGGTGCTGGTGCGAAAATACTCGGCAATATTGAAGTAGGTGAAGGCGCTAAGATTGGTTCTTGTTCTGTGGTACTACAAGCTGTACCACCACATACTACGGTCGCAGGTGTTCCCGCTAAGATTGTTGGTAAGCCAAAGACAGATAAGCCTTCTCTTGATATGGACCAAGGGTTCAATGGTCGCTCACAAAGCTTTATCCATGGTGATGGGATATAAAACAGCAGTAACGGGATACGAGTATCGAGATATGAAGAGATTAAAAGCAGAAGCGGAATTCGAAAATTTAAGAGCAGATGAATACAACTAAATGACGATAATGATGAAACATATTCGAGCTATCAGCCGAACTCTTCTTATATCTACCAGCCTCAGTGCTGCGCTTTTATCAACATCATCATTTGCCGCGTCTCAAGGTGAACTGAAAGGCGTATCCAGCGAGATCTCTCGCCAACAGAAAGCCCTATCTTCACAGCAAAAAAAACTCGATAGCTTACAAGCAAGCTTAAAGAAGCAAGAGCTGTCTATTGCTGCACTGGAAAAAGACATTCAAGACAGTAAAAGGCAGCTTAATACGGCGAATGCAAATATTGCTAGCTTAGATGCTAAGATCAAAGCACTTACCGCTCAGAAAAAAGTGCATACCGATAAGTTGGAACAACTGATCCAAACTTACTACATGACAAGTCGTGCTAAAGCCTCATCCCACATTCTCAACACGGGTGTCGAAGAAGATCGCATAAGCCATTACTATCAACATCTTGCTAAAGCCCGTTCTGCAACAATCAAAACAATTGAACAAACACAACTCGAGTTAGAAGAAAGCCATAAGCAGCGCCAACTTGAACAAGAGCAAATTGCGACTCTATTAAAACAACAGACAACAAAGCGCGATAAATTAGCCCAGACTCAAACGCAGCGTAAGAAAACCGTTGGCAGTATTAAGAAAAACATCTCAGGTGATAAAAATTACTTAGCCGAGCTGCAGCGTAATGAGACTCGCCTCAAAGCGGAGATCGCCAAAGCAGAGAAAGCCGCTCGAGAAAGACGTAACACGGTGCCTATGGATGGCTTAGCAAAACGTAAAGGAAAACTACCTTGGCCAATCAAAGGAAAAGTTCTGCATAACTACGGCTCACGTCAAACCGGGCAAGTTAACTGGAAAGGTATGGTGATTAATGCCAAATATGGCCAACAGGTTAAATCGGTTTACTCAGGCACCGTTGTTTTTGCTGAGTATCTACGTGGTTATGGCTTAGTAGTCCTTCTTGATCACGGCAAAGGTGACATGACGCTCTATGGCTTTAACCAAGCACTACTCAAGAAAGAAGGCGATAAAGTGAAAGCTGGCGAAGCCATTGCCCTTGCTGGTGACACTGGCGGTCAAACCCGCCCATCACTGTACTTTGAGATTCGCAGAAACAGCCAAGCTCAGAATCCAAAGAGTTGGTTGGTTAGGTAAAAGCAGATACGGGATTCGAGTAATCGAGATTCGAAAGGCTTAAAAACAGATACGGAGTTCAAGTCATCGAGATAAAAAATCATGAGAGCCGATAAAAGGTTAGAGCAAAACGTGATATGAAAAACAACCTAGTCGTCGCTCTCCTGCTTTTCGTTTACTCGTATCTCGTTACCCGTATCTTCTATTTACAATTCAACGCTCTTACGCCATCTTCCAATAATGTCAGCTGTTCAAAACCTTGCGCGGTCGCAATTGGTTTAACGGTCGCGATCATCTGCAGCATACCTTGGTGAACCACTTGTTCCGTTATTTGCGCTTTTGGAGACATTGCAGATTGGTAAGCTAACCAGCCCGATGCAATCAAGTGAAGAGAGGTCACCATCGATTTCATCTCTGAATCTGTCGCTTTCAGCAAGTTCAATTCAACAAAAGCTCTCATAATATCGACAAGATTCGTTTGTAATCTTTCTTGCACTGCCATGTAATCAAGGTGAAGTTGCTCGTCACGAGACAAGATTTCCGGAAGATTTGCGTAGAAAAAACGATACTTCCACATCAGAGTAAATATCGAATCTAAATAGTGTTTTAATAGCGTGAGGCTCTCTTTCTGACCTTGGATAGGAGTAAACCTTTCAAGCAATTCAGTAGAGTAGAGGGTAAAGATATCACGGACAATTTCTTGCTTGTTACGAAAGTGGTAGTAGAGGTTACCAGGGCTGATCTCGATGTGGTCAGCAATATGATTAGTCGTAATACTACGCTCACCATGCTCGTTAAAAAGCTCTAAAGCAGCGTAAACAATCTTGTCACGTGTTTTCATTATTTATAAGTATCCCTATCCGTTTAGTGGTTCAGTATATCGCCACTAAACAGATAGATCGAGCTGTTAACATCTGGTCTAATTAGCACTAGCTAAAATAGAGCCAAATCAATCACTACCAAACAGATCTCGAGTGTAAACCTTGTTTGCCACGTCTGCGATCTCTTCTACCATTCGATTAGAAACAATCACATCGGATACCGCTTTGAACTCAGCAAGATCAGAATAGACTTTCGAGTTGAAAAAGTGCTCTTCTTTCAATACCGGTTCAAACACAACAACTTCGATACCTTTCGCTTTCAAACGCTTCATGATCCCTTGAATTGAAGAAGCACGGAAGTTGTCCGAACCTGCCTTCATGATCAAGCGATAAATGCCGACCACTTTAGGAGAACGCTTGATGATTGAATCCGCAATAAAATCTTTGCGGGTACGGTTAGCGTCAACGATAGCACCAACAATGTTGTTTGGTACATCTTGGTAGTTGGCTAATAGTTGTTTGGTATCTTTCGGCAAACAATAGCCACCATAACCAAACGAAGGATTGTTGTAGTGATTGCCAATTCGAGGATCTAAACCCACACCCTCAATGATCTGGCGAGAATCCAAGCCATGTGCTTCCGCGTAAGAGTCAAGTTCATTGAAATATGCAACACGCATTGCCAGGTAAGTATTAGAGAAAAGTTTTACTGCTTCAGCTTCCGTAGAGTTAGTGAACAAAACATCGATATTGTCTTTTTCAGCACCTTCAACTAGAAGGTTTGCAAACACTGTAGCTCGCTCAGAGCACTCACCAACAATAATTCGAGAAGGGTTCAAATTATCGTACAACGCTTTACCTTCGCGCAAAAACTCGGGGGAGAAGATGATATTTTCGCAGTTCAGTTCTTGTTTGATCCGTTCAGTATAGCCAACAGGTACCGTTGATTTAATGACCATCACCGCTTCCGGGTTTACCATCATGACATCACGGATAACAGACTCTACTGAACTAGTATTAAAGTAGTTTGTTTTGGGGTCATAATCCGTTGGGGTTGCAATGATGACAAAGTCGGCGCCTTCATATACTGATTTATCGGTCGTTGCCCTGAAGTTCAGTGCTTTATTTGCCAGAAAGTGTTCTATTTCAAAATCAACAATAGGTGATTGCTTATTATTAAGCATTTTCACTTTTTTCTCGATGATATCCACCGCGATCACTTCATGATGCTGAGCCAATAACATCGCATTTGAGAGACCTACATACCCTGTACCTGCTATTACAATCTTCATAACAATACCTATATTTTTGAGCAATTAACTCAACAAAATTTATAACTTAGCTTGCCGTATCATACTCCGGTTGGGGAATTATTCCACTAGCCCGCCTTATCCATTCCTTGCTATACTCGTGATAGTTTTGTATTCAAAAGAGTTAGAGAATTATGATTATCGTAACCGGTGGTGCTGGCATGATTGGCAGCAATATTGTTAAGGCGCTTAACGAAGCGGGCCACAACGATATTCTAGTCGTCGACAACTTAAAAGACGGTAAGAAGTTCAAAAACCTAGTAGACTTAGACATCACAGATTATATGGATCGTGATGACTTTCTAACTCAAGTAATGGCTGGCGATGACTTCGGTCATATTGAAGCGATTTTCCACGAAGGTGCATGCTCTGCGACCACTGAGTGGGATGGTAAGTACATGATGCTTAACAACTATGAGTACTCAAAAGAACTGCTTCATTACTGTGTTGAACGTGAAATTCCATTCCTATATGCCTCTTCCGCTGCGACATATGGTGAAACTGACACTTTCATTGAAGAGCGCGAATATGAAGGAGCATTGAACGTATACGGCTACTCTAAACAACAGTTCGATAACTACGTTCGTCGCCTAGCAGCTGATGCAGCAGCGCACAACGAAACACTTTCGCAAATCGTTGGCTTCAGATACTTCAATGTTTATGGCCCGCGTGAACAACATAAAGGTAGCATGGCATCCGTTGCCTTCCACCTGAACAATCAAATGAATTCTGGTGAAAATCCAAAACTGTTTGCAGGCAGCGAAACCTTCAAGCGAGATTTTGTTTATGTTGGTGATGTAGCGGCAGTAAACCTCTGGTTCTTAGAAAGTGGCGTTTCTGGTATTTTTAATCTAGGCACTGGCAATGCAGAGTCCTTTGAAGAAGTCGCAAAAGCCGTGATTAAACACCACGGCAAAGGAGAAATTGAAACCATCCCATTCCCAGAGCAACTAAAAGGCGCTTATCAAGAGTTTACGCAAGCCGACTTAACTAAGCTACGTAATACAGGCTGCGATATTGAATTTAAGTCTGTCGCCGATGGCGTTGCCGAATACATGAAGCTTATTAATGCATAATAAGTGAACCGATATTGGATTTAATGACGGACAATATTGTTAGAACCGTCATTATAAAAATATGATCATTTCCTGAGGAGCGAGCTCACAGTTCGCTCCCATAATAAAACTGTAGTGTATTGATGACCACACAACGCAATGACTTTGACCCAAAAGCATACAATCCTGAGTTTGAATGGGGCTTTCTAGCACCTAAATACTGGGTTACCTGGATCGCTGTGCTACTGTCTTCGTTAGTTAGTTTTTTACCTAATAGCATTCGTTTAGCTATGGCGAAATTTATCGCTAAACAAGCTGTGAAGGTCAAGAATAAAGCCAACCGTCGCGCTCGTGTAAACCTTGAGATGTGTTTTCCTGAGCAATCAATCGAACAACGCGAAGCACTCCTTTATAAGTCTTACGTTACATCCATCTCATTTTTGATGGGCTTTGCATCACTAACCCTTAAAAGCAAAGATTGGCTAGAGAGTAATACGTCGATAAACGGCCTGAGCAACCTAACCGATATTACGGATAGTGGCGATAATGTTATCTTGTTAGTACCACACACATGGGCGATCGATATCCCAGCAGTGTTACTCGCGTCACGTAATCTACCTGTATCTGCAATGGCGAAAGCCCAGAAAAACAAGCTCAGTGACTGGTTGATGCACCGTCAGCGCGTACAATACGGCGGCCGAGTTTATGACCGCAGCGGTGGTATAAAGCCTTTCATTAAGTCTGTAAGGGATGGTTACCTAGGTTATTACCTCCCAGATGAGGATCTTGGTCGCGAGCATAGTGTCTTCGTTGATTTTTTTGCTACACAAAAAGCAACTATTTCAGGCCTTGGTCGATTATCTAAGCTGAGCAAGGCTAAAATTGTTCCACTATTCGCTCAATACGATAGCAACACAGGCCAATACACTCTGGACTTCTACCCTGCTTTACCCTTTCCGACAGGAAGCGAAGAAGAGGATGCGCGTATGATGAACCAGTGCATTGAAGCTTACGTAGGTAATAATCCAGAGCAATACATGTGGATATTACGTTTGTTGAAAACTCGCCCTGACACTAATCATAATCCATATGCAGTATAAACTCGAACGTGCTTTATTAATGAAAAATAGTATTACTAGTAGTTTAATATTACTCCCTTATTTCTACCTATTTATCTTTATCGCCATCTTACCTGGCGGTGAAAAGAATATGGTCGTTGGGGCCCTTATTTCTATCTTTGCAAGTTTAGTTGTTATATCAAAACAAAACATAAAGCAGAACTTATCTAATTATACTTTTTGGATCGTTCTGTTATTTACCACTTTCATATCTCTAAAATATCTATTGCAAAGCGCAAGCCCAAGTATGCTTCGAGCTACATTATCGGTATCACTACTTATGCTTGTATTCCCTTTAAGACTAATCAATCAACGGTCTTTAATGTGGATGTCATTTGTTGGTTCGATTGCCCTTACAGCTTTTATAAGCTATCACCTGCTGTACTTAGGTACACGCCGAGGAGATCTTCTTCTCAATGCTATCCCATATTCCACTCTCTGTGGAACTATAGCTGTCCTTGCTCTCTATCAATTTATAGAGACAAAGAAATTACTACCTATCGCGACCACACTGCTGTCAGTTAGTAGTATCTTAATATCGGAAACCAGAGGGGTTTGGTTGGCTCTGTTATGCGCATTCTCGATTTTGCTCTTTACTTACCTCAGAACCCAAAAAAAGCGTTGGAAAATTTTAGGAGCAATGCTCACCATCTTCTTTACTATCTCTTTTGTATTCAAAGACCAACTAACAGAAAGGTACGAGAAAACTGAAAGAGAATACGCTGCGATTCAAAGTGGTGACTATGGCACGTCTATCGGTCTAAGATTTCAGATGTGGCAAGCAGCAACAGAGATTGGTAAACGCAATTTTTGGATAGGTGCAGGGTCAGAGCATAAAGAGGTATTCTTAAATCTAGTTGATGAGGGGCTAATCGAGCGGAGTCTGGCTAAATTCCACCCGGATCAGTATCATAACCAGTTTTTTGAAAACTTCGCAAAAATGGGAATTATTGGATTAATTTTTACATTGATGTTGTTTTTCGTACCGCTATATTATGCAGCAACCAAAAGAAATGAAAAAAGCAGCTTAATATTTTCTTTAGTCGCTTTCTATTTTATAGCTTGCTTAACTGATTCACCACTTTGGTATGCAGAGACGACTCTAATGTATCTAATGCTGATAATTCCGTTATGTAATGATCAACTCTCTTTCAAACAAAAAATAAAGACGAACTAGTATGAATATTTTGATTTTTAGCTCCTATAAAGATGCATGGAATAGCGTTAGACCCGAAGCAGAAATGTTCATTGAAATGTCTCGTCTTGGGCATAATATTACGATTGTAACTCAAGGTGATGCTGACTATGTTAGCCGGTTCATAGATTGTGGTATAAAAATCATCGACTGCTATCCAAAGAAAAAGATTTGTTTATCAGCAATAAAAGTGCTTCGCACAGAGTTAAAAAGTAAAACATATGACATCGTCTATGCGATGAACTCTAAGACTATACCAAATGCGGCGTTCGCTTGTATCGGGTTCAAAAAGACTCGATTAGTGACATACCGAGGGACTGTTGGTGGTCTCTACCGCCATGATCCATCAGCTTACCTAACTCACCTACACCCACGAGTTAATGGTATTAGTTGTGTAGCCCAAGCTGTAGCTGATGACGTAAAGAAACGAGTTTGGAAAATTAAAGAAAATGTCAAAGCCATTTATAAAGGTCATGACATGAGCTGGTACCAAGCTAAGCCTGCAGACCTTACTCAATTAGGTATTCCCAAAGATTCAATTATTGTAATTTGTATCGCTAACGCACGACCGAGTAAAGGTGTACACATACTTCTAGACAGTATGCGCCAGCTCGTTGATATCCCTAATCTACATCTTGCTCTCGTTGGGAGAGATATGGATACACCCGAGAATCTATTGCTGTCGGAAAAAAGTGGCATGGCAAAACGTATTCACTTTTTAGGTTATCGAAAGGATGTCCCTGAACTGCTAGCAGCAAGCGACATCCAAATCCAGCCATCGATCAGCGGGGAGGGGCTACCCAAAACTATCATTGAAGCAATGGCAATGGGCGTACCATCAATAGTAACAACGACTGGTGGTGGTAAAGAACTCCTTTTAGATGGCGAATCAGGATTTGTTGTACCAGTTAAAGACAGCACTGCCATCGCCGAAAAAATTCGATTTCTAAGCCAAGACAAAACCAAACGAATTGAGATGGGAGAAAAAGCTAAGGGAAGAATTCGTGACGAATTCTCCACTCAGGCAACAGCAGAGCAACACATTAGTTTTTTCAAGTCACTATTTTAAGCCTCTCACCTCACTTAATGCTCTTAAAATATCCTCTAACCTTATGTCTATAGCCAGAGACTAGTCGATACGGAAGCTTAGCAGAAAAGAACGCAAGCCAAGCTTCCATTTTAGTGTCGTACTTAGCATTGAATAAGTTGAGTAGTAAAGCAATATACTTCTGGCGAGTAATAAGCTTGGGGACATATTCATGGGCGCCAATATGCCCACAATCTTTTATAGTCATAGGTAAGTCATAAGACTCCCTAAGTAATATAGTTCGCCAAGATGATATAAAAGCACTCTTTGTCTCCATTTTGAGTGTGCTATTACCTACTTCATGGCGATACAAAATTAGAGAACTCATTATTTTTATAGCCTTCCCCTTCAGAAGGCTTCTAAACAAAAAAATCCTATCTTCATTAATAACCTTTGCATCAATCGGAGGGAAGTCATTGAATAAAGAGCTGTCTATAGCCATTGAGCATCCTGATGGCATGATTTTTCGTTTAATCAGAGTGTCCACATCAAAGTTAAACTTTTCTGATGTATCTCTTCTAGATACAACATTAGAATCTTCATCAATACAGTCAAATTGACTTAAAATCAGCGTTGGTTTTTGTTCAGACTTCCATAACCTGTATTGCTCTTCAATGCGTGTAGGAACTGCAATATCGTCACAATGCTGAGTGATGATAAGTGTTTGACTAAATTTCCCTCGAAGTTTGTTTATTTGAGTTGCTAGTCCAGAGTTTTTAAGGCTAATTTCTACCTCGACATCCAACCCAATAGGCTTATCTTTTAAAGCATCTTTAATAACTTCTTCGGTGTAATCGCTTGAGCCGTCATCAAAGATCATTAACTTTCTAGGCCACACTGTCTGATTAAATATGGACAGGATAGACTCTCTTGTATATTTATCTTGGTTATAAGTAAACAGTGCGACAACAACGTCATCTAATATTTCTTTCATTGGGAAGCCTTACTAATTTTTTTCTTTCTCTTTTTTAACTTGCTAGCTGTTTCAAACCTCGTTGGGAATATATGTATGCAGCGTAGTAAGAAAACCCAAAATTGTTTCCTATAGTACTTAGTAATTTTATAGTCGCGATCGCAATAACGCTTATACAACAACTCCCACTCGAAGAGTTGAATGTGTGCAACCTTTCCAGAGGTTCTCGACACTCTTGCTTTGCCTAAAAACTTCAAACACAACCCGAGCCCCAATTCACTAGCGGGCGCGACAACCAGATTGTTTGCAATAATTTGATTGGAACGCTCAATTGCTCTATGACTACGATCCAATAAATGCTCAAGTCGAATGGATGAATCAAATTGTTTGAGCGCAGCAAGAAAAAGTGCCTGCGTACAGTCTATGATAAAATTGGGATAGCCAGGACTGATCTGCTGGCTTCCTGACGGTTCAAAATCTTTAAATAACGGGAAGTTCCATAAAGAGAGAACATCTTTGGTTAACCCAAAGTAAAAGAAATCACTTATATGGTATGCAACTGGATAACCTTTGGCATATTTCCTAGAAAAAATATCACAAACCACAACACGTTCTTCAAGAAATGCGTCGACATCAGAGCGCTTTAAGTACTTTTGCTGCAGCTCTACAAAATGATTAGAGGTTAGATAGTTATCACTACGAAGTTTTAGAGCATACTTAGTCTTGACTCTTTTCAACCCTTCAACAGAAGATACAATTTGACGGTTATTATTATACTTCTGAGGCTCACCTTTTAATGTGTAGTTACGACTGTTACTACCTGGATCAGGGGAAATGACAAGCTCATCAAACTCTAACCCTGTGAGGTCTTGTTCAGGCCAAGTAGACAGAATAATTTGCGCGCCAGGTAGGTGCTCCCGGACCGAATTTAAGCATTTAATCGTAATATTAGGTTCTTGAGGGCGATCATTAAAATTTTGAACAGGCCCCTGAACCACAACAGTTATATCTTTAAAGTCAATCACAAAGTTTCTCGATCAGTTTAGAGTAGTGTCTGCTAACCACTTGATTTGATAAAAATGGAATGTCGTCCGGCCCCACTTTCGGAGGATGCCCCAGCACTAAATCGATTTTCTTAGCAAGACTATCAACATCTCCTTTAGGAACGATCCATTCGGATAATCGACCAGAAAGTAGCTCACCAACACCACCAACATCCGTTGCCACTACAGGAGTATTTAACGCCAAGCTTTCAACGACAACAGTCGGTAAACCTTCAACGTCAGAGCTTAAAATATAGGCACTGGCCTTTTTATAATAAGGTAATAGGTTTTTACAGAACCCCCAAAAGACGACATCATCAATGACACCTAACTGCTCCGCTAGTTGCTTAAGATCCTTAAGTTTGCGCCCTTCACCAAAGATCACCAACTTATGAGTTCTCTTCGTTTTTGCGTAAGCTCGAATTAATACATCAAAACGCTTTGTTCGATCTGGACGCCCCGCAGCCATTATAAACTTATCAGGAATTCTCTCTGTAACGCCTAATTCAGCACGCCTCGCTAAATCAGAAAAATCAAATCCATTATAAATTGTTTCAAGACTAGTTGGTGTCGCTCTCATCTTATCTAACATATCGGCTTTTACAGAGTTAGATACAGCTAACAATCTTTTGCCACTGTATACAGACTGGTAAACTAGCTGATGAAAAACTTTCGATAGTCCCTTCCTTCTTCCTAAGAAGTTATCGTACTTACAGCTATGTAAAACACCATAATGCGGTAAAGACATAGAGCTGAAGCTAATAAATATTGAGCCATGAACTATGGCAGCATCATAACCTTGCAAATGTGAATCCAGCTGTCGACTGAAGTATCTGCTGCATAAGAATTGATAGATATGTCTTCCAAAAGTGTATTTTAGGAGCCTAAACTTAAAACCAGACAAACTGCGTTGACTTTGGTTACTAAGACCATGGATGTCAACATACTGATCGTTATCCTTTAAGTCTTCCTCAGGGCGTTCAATAAAAACATAATCAACTTGCCAGCCACCTTGACGTAGCTCTTTAACTACATCGCGGGTTACAAGGTATAAACTCGTGTGGTAATTACCACTTAACACAAACGCTATCTTCTTCGTGTTCATTTATAGGTCTCATTTACTATAAATACATACGCCTAAATGCTAACATATCTTCTCCTCTAACATGTACTTTGCCTACGATGAAAAGACTAATTGTTGACCTAGACGGCACCATAACAACTGCCGACACCTCTGATTATAGAAATGTATCTCCAGATTTAGAGGTTATCTCACGCCTACGAGAATATAGAGCTAAAGGCTTTAGTATTACGATTTCAACAGCAAGAAATATGCGTACTTACGAGGGGAATGTAGGTAAGATAAACATTCATACTTTACCTATAATTACTGAATGGCTAGATAAGCATGATGTACCTTATGATGAAATCTTAGTTGGGAAGCCATGGTGTGGGCATGAGGGCTTCTACATCGATGACAAAGCAATTCGTCCATCTGAGTTTCGAAAAATGTCGTTAGATGAGATCTATAATCTACTTGATGAGGAGCGCTAATCTTGTTCTTAATTATGTCTGCAGCCTATGTTGGTCAAGATCTAAGAGCCGAGTTTGGTTCGATTCCACCCGCTTTTCTACCTCTGGGTAATCGACGATTATTTCAACATCAAGTTGCAAAGGTTCCGAAAGGAAAGAGTATCTATTTATCTGTACCTAAATCTTACCCGGTACAGGAATTTGACCGTCTGTGGTTAGAGGAACATAACGTCACCCTATTGCCAATTCCCGACAACCTATCATTGGGTGAATCTTTGATGGCTGCTTTAGCTCTAATTGAGCATTCTTTTGATACTGATTTAAGCATTCTCTATGGTGACACTCTAATAACTCCACCGAGTACACAAGATGTTGTGTCAATATCCAAAACGGACAGTACATACAATTGGGCAACCGTTGATGAAGGAAAACCTGAATGGCTTGATACCGAGGGCGCTAACATTGGCGTGCATAGCCAAGTTGTTAGTGGTTACTTTAATTTTGCCTCACCAAGGACCTTAATTCGCTGCCTGAGCCAAACACATTGGAACTTTTTACAAGCGCTAAGCCTTTATCATGATATCAATGGTATCCAAACCTGCCAGTGTGATGATTGGTTAGACTTCGGTCATATCAATACCTATTACCGTTCTAAAGCCCTCTACACAACACAGCGAGCGTTTAACGAACTCACGATTACTGCTGATTGGATTGAAAAAAGTAGCGCAAAAGATAAAAAAATTGCAGCTGAGTCTAACTGGTTCAAGACACTTCCGAGCTCGCTAAAACACTTTGCACCACAGTACCTGGGAGAAAAAAAAGTCGATAAACGAACTGCTTATCGCCTTGAATATTTATACAACATCGCTCTGAATGAACTATTTGTATTCGCTCACCTCCCGGAGATGACTTGGAAGCAGATCTTAGATCAGATGCTTTCTTTTCTATCTGCATGTCAGAAGGAAAAAGCCCCCCTTGAGGCGGCAACTGACTCCTTAGATAGTCTATTTTCTGGTAAAACAGAACAACGGCTGCAAGAGTTTTGTCAAGATAGAAGCTACGATTGGGAGCTTCCGTGGCGTTTTAACGGCAAAGCCTCTTTGAGTTTAAAAGCACTTTATGAAGCCACTCTGGATGATATACCAAAAGGCCAACAACCAAGCTTAATGCATGGCGACTTTTGTTTTAGCAATATACTTTACGATTTCCGAAAAGATCGAATCAAAGTAATAGATCCGAGAGGAATTACCTCGAGTAATATCCAAAGCATTTATGGACACATCCAATATGACATAGCAAAAATATGTCATTCTGTTATCGGATTATACGATTGGATCATCGCTGGCTATTATCAAGTTGATACACATGACTATCGAATAAACTTTTCTCTTGCTGATACCGAACATTTAACCAGTATCCAACAGATGTTTATTGATGCATTAACTAAACACTGCGCTTTGTCAGAATCAGCATTGTATGCAATGCAAATTCAACTGTTTTTATCTATGCTTCCATTACATAGTGATGATCCAGAACGACAAGACGCTCTGATGGCTAACGCCTACAGACTCTATTATCTAATGCTAGAGAACAAGAAATGATCATAATTCCAATGGCGGGGCTGAGTTCTCGTTTCTTTAAAGCTGGTTTTAAGCAGCCTAAATACATGCTTGAAGCACATGGTTGTACATTATTCGCTCACGCAATCAACAGTTTTAAAGACTACTTCTCTTCCGAGCATTTCCTATTTATTGTTCGTGATGTTCAGGACACTCCTCAGTTTGTGGCTCAGCAGGCAACCTCTCTAGGTATAGTGTCTTATGAAATTAAGATTTTGAACGAGGAAACGAGGGGCCAAGCAGAGACAGTATATTTAGGAAGTCAACACTGTAATGATCATGAACCTATCACCATTTTTAATATTGATACTTTTAGACCCGGCTTTAACTATCCGGCTTCGATGGATCAATGGGATGGCTATCTAGAGGTTTTTTCAGGTGAAGGGGATAATTGGTCTTATGCTCGCCCTGTATCCAGTAAAACTACCAAGGTCATTGAAACCGCAGAAAAAAGACGTATTTCTGATTTGTGCTGCACAGGGCTATACCAGTTTTCGTCACTGAAAGACTATCGTGATAGTTACCTTCACTATCTATCTTTGCCTGCAGAGCAATGGGATAAGGGAGAACTCTATGTGGCTCCTCTTTATAACTATTTGATTCAGAGAAACAAGAATATCCATTACCACTTAATAGACCGCAACGAGGTTATCTTTTGTGGTGTTCCTGATGAATACTACGAGTTTTTAGAGCAAAAATAGTATCAATCAAAGAATAAGAAGTAGCACATCGATGAAACGAATTTTAGTTATTGGCCCATCTTGGGTTGGAGATATGGTCATGTCTCAATGCCTTTATAGCACTCTCAAACAACAAAAACCTGATGCTATCATAGATGTGATGGCTCCAGCGTGGTGTCGGCCAATACTAGAGCGTATGCCCGAAGTAAATAAAGCTCTGTCTTTACCTTTTGGTCATGGCGATTTCAAATTCTCAGAGCGCCGTTCCCTTGGGAAATCTTTGCAAGGAAAATACGATGAGGCCTACGTACTACCCAACTCAGCAAAATCGGCCTTAATTCCATGGTTTGCCAAAATTCCTGTCAGAACAGGGTGGAAAGGAGAGATGCGCTTCGGTCTTTTGAATGATATTAGACCAAACAAAAAGTCCTTCCAATTCATGACTGAACGCTATGCTGCACTAGCCTACCCAAAAGAAAAAATGACGGGCTCGGAAGCACTTGGCGGACTAGAAAAGCTACCCAAACCTAATCTCTATATAGACAAAAAATCACAGAAGCTGGCTGTCGAAAAGTTTAACTTAAAAACTAAACGCCCAACTGTAGGTCTATGCCCTGGAGCTGAGTTTGGCCCAGCAAAACAATGGCCAACAGCGCATTATGCAGAAGTTGCATCCGCTCAAATAAAGAAAGGGGCACAAGTTTGGTTATTTGGTTCAGCAAAAGACAGTGCTACGACTCAGAAAATCATTTCACACATCCCCGAGCCATTAAGAGAGTATGTCTTCGACCTAGCGGGAAAAACAAGCTTAATCGAGGCCGTTGATCTATTAGCATGCTGTCAGACTGTAGTCAGTAATGACTCAGGGTTAATGCATGTCGCTTGTGCTGCCGGCTGTGATGTTGTAGGTGTCTACGGCTCTACTTCACCCAGTTATACTCCACCATTAGCGAAACGCAGCACCGTTGTACATACTGAAATAGAATGCCGTCCTTGTTTCAAGCGTGAATGCCCCTATGAGCATTTAAAATGCTTGACTGAGCTAAAGCCAGAAAAAGTTAATCATGCAATTCAAGAGCTGAGTAAACAAAGGCTAGAAACGATTATCACAACTTCCAAAGTAAACTCGTAATTATGGCGATTCGCTTTATCTATACGCTCCTACTAGCGTTAGTTGCACCTTTCCTATTGCTTTCCCTGTACAAGAACAAGCCTGGAAAGCCCAAATTTGGGTCTCGCTGGAAAGAACATTGGGGGCTGACTCCAAAAGCCGATGGAGTCGATCCTATTTGGATCCACGCCGTATCAGTAGGCGAATCTATCGCAGCGACTCCGATCATCCGAGAGCTAAAAGCTCTTAACCCACAACGTGAGATTGTAGTTACCACAACAACGAGTACTGGTGCTGCGCAAATAGATAAACTCGGCGATTTAGTCACACACCGCTACATGCCCATAGATTTCCCCTGGTGCATAAGCGGCTTTCTAAAATCCGTGCAGCCTTCGAAAATGATAATCATTGAAACTGAGCTGTGGCCAAACACGCTACATCAAGTGGCGAAGCTTGATATTCCAATTATTGTAATCAATGCTCGCCTTTCCGAGCGCTCCTGCCTAAGGTATCGAAGATTCCAATGTGTTTTTAATTTGCTATCAAAAAATATCACAGCGTTACTTTGCCAGTACCAAAGTGATGCGGACCGATTTATAAGGCTCGGTATTCAAAAAGAGCAAATTAATGTAACTGGCTCGATTAAATTTGATATCGATGTATCACAGAAAATAGTTGATGAAGGTAACTCTTTGCGTAAGCAACTAGGGAAAGATCGTCCAGTATGGATTGCAGCTAGCACTCACAAGGGTGAAGATGAAATTATCCTTGCTGCGCATCAATTGATTTTAGAAAAGAAACCGAATGCTCTTTTAGTTCTAGTTCCTCGTCACCCAGAAAGGTTCAATGACGTAGAGTCGCTTTGCAAGAATTCAGGAATGAATGTAACAAGAAGAACAAACGATAAACTCTATAGTAATAATACAAACGTCTACTTAGCAGATACTATGGGAGAGATGATGACTCTGATTTCCTCAAGTGATATTTGTTTTATGGGGGGAAGTTTACTGGGTGGCAAAGTCGGAGGTCATAATTTCATTGAGCCTGCTGCACTAAAAAAGCCTTGTCTAACAGGTCCAAGTTATTTTAATTTTTCAGATATTGCACAGCAACTTATACAAGTTGAAGCGCTCCAAGTTATAAAATCACACGATGAGCTTAGTCTCCATATACTCGGTTTAATTGATTCTCCAGCTAAGAGTGTTCAGATGGGAACCAACGCACTAAGTGTAGTAAAGCAGAATCAAGGGGCTCTCAAAAAAACAATTGGCATGATAGAGGTTTGATTGATGAAACTAGTAATTTACAGAAGAAAAATATTTACCTCTAGCGGTGCAGGCCAGCTCATTGTCATGCAAGCAAAGAAATTGAGAAAATTAGGTAGAGCCTTTGAATTAACTTGCCAAAAAGGCTGGGGATCCCTTTGGTTTAAGCACTTTCAACCGGCAAAAAAAGCAAAGGTGGTCAACGATAAGTTAATAATTAATGAGTCACAAAACACTGCTATCATTGATCATGAAGGTAGTCTCAGGAATGCTGATCTGACTTTTATCCACAATGTTCCATTAACGAATATTGTACATGATGAAAATAGCTTCACGGGATGGCTTAGACGGAGTGAAAACCATGTGTTTACTCCCTCACAATGCGCAAAAAATGTAATGGTCAACCTCGGAATAGAGAAATCTCGAATATCTGTTATCCACCCTGGTTACAATCACCAAAAATTTAACCCAACAGTCAAAGCACAACATCAGCATAAGGCCAAACAAGCTCTTGGTTTAGGTGAGTACTCAAAAGTTATTGGCTTCATCACCTCTGGACACTTTGAGAAGCGTGGATTAAAGGAGTTTTTGGACATTTGCCAAAAGGTAGCAACAGAAAGAGACGACATCGCATTTTTTGTTCTAGGTGCCAAAAGAATCCCAAAAGAGTTAAGTCAGCATCCAGCTCTATCTCTCAAACAGTTCCGCTACAAACCAAGTAACTCTAAACCTAATTTTTGGTTAAGCTCGTTGGATATTTTTGTCTACCCTGCAAAATTCGAAGAGTTTGGAATGGTTGTAGCTGAAGCTCTGGCTATGGGCACCCCTGTCATTACAACTCAAAACGTTGGGGCTCACGAGATATTAAGTGAAGAATTTAAAGACTGGATAAACCCTTCTGTAGATGTAGATTGGTTTTCAGAACGCATACTTCGATTAGCAGACGACAACAATCTTTTCGAAGGCCTAGTCAAAGCTGCCGCTAAATCAGCGACCTATGACGATACCGACTATGCCACCCGCTCTTTGGCCGCTATAGATCAACATCTACTGCAACGTTAATGTTCAATAGAATGGTAGCCCTCAAGTAGGTGTTGCCATTCATCCTCTCGCCAATGAATTCCTAAGTTCTTTTTTTCTTTTCTATAAGACCGTAATAAACGCGCAAGATTATCAGTTTTCCATTTATCACCAGGCTCTACACGGCACTTATCAAAGTCAATAATCCACACGGAATTCGATTGATCCAATAGAATATTATGGATATTGAGGTCGGTGTGGTTAACTTGTTCTTGATGCATTTTGGCTATCATCTTTCCAATACCTTGATAAAGTTCCTTTGTTAACTCCTTGTCTTTAAGGATAGCGACCAAATCTTTAGCTCCTGGGATTTTTTCAACTAAAATATCGGCTTGATAAGTCCAACCAGTTTTCACAGCGCTGGCGGCTAATGGTCTAGGCACATTGACATTGGCTCTATGAAGCCTATCCAAGATCATCATTTCTTCGTAACAACGAGTTTTGTTCCAATTAGAAAAGCGATAACGATCTTCTACCAACCTTCCAAACAAGCCACCGCGGCGATAATGACGCAGAGCAGCATGAATATTGCCTAAATTAACAAACCAAGTCGTGCCTCTGCCTTGAGCACTACCGATGACTTTATCGTGCTCCTTCCAAAAGTCAGGATCAAACAATTGCGGTGATGCTTCATCAATCAGTCGACTCTCGAACCATATAACCTGATTTTCTAGCAGATATTGTTTAATCATTTTATAAATCACCAATTAAAGATACTGACTAAATAACCTGAATATTTTACATTTATTCTCCGTATCTGCATAATTCGTATTAGTCGTTTCTGATTGAAGTCCCTTATGGCTCTATTTTCTTCTGCCCCAAAAAAATTATGTGTGCTCCGTCTTTCAGCAATTGGAGACGTTTGTCATGCTATCTCGGTAATACAAGCTATCCAGCAGCACTGGCCTACTACTGAAATTACTTGGGTCACAGGCAAAGTGGAAGCTCAACTCATTCAAGATCTACCAAATTTAAAAGTAGTCGTGTTCGACAAACAGCAGGGCTTTGCTGGAATGCGAAATGTTTGGAAGGAATTGTCAAATACCCGCTTTGATTGCCTTTTACATATGCAAGCTGCTCTTAGAGCTAGCGTACTTTCTCTCGGTATAAAAGCTAGATATAAAGTAGGATTTAGTCGCAATCGAACTAGAGAAGGGCAATACTTCTTCACTAACAAACACTTACCAAACACTAGTGCTTTCCATGTTCTAGACAACTTTGCAGAATTCGCACGCTATATCGGTGTCCCGTTTGATAAACCGCAATGGGATATTCCTTTGAAACAGCAAGAATTAGATTTTGCAAAAAAGAATATACCCAACAATACATTGGTAATATGCCCTTCTGCGAGTAAGGATGAACGTAACTGGTTGACAGATAGGTATGTTCAGCTAATCGACTACGCTCATAGAAAAGGTTTAAGTATTACTCTATGCGGTTCTCCGTCAGAGAGAGAGATGTTATTGGGACAAAAGATTGAAGCTTTATGCGCATCACCTGTTAACAATTTAATAGGCAAAACAAATCTCAAGCAACTTATCGCAGTCCTCGCTAAAGCTCGTATCGTAGTAGCCCCTGACTCCGGCCCTGCTCATATGGCAACAACACAGGGTACACCAGTAATTGGGCTTTACGCACATAGTAACCCTGAACGAACAGGGCCATATAATAGCCTCAACCTAGTTGTAACTTCCTACGATAGCCATATTAAAAATCAATCTAAATCAGCTTCATGGGGAACTCGAGCCAAAGGTGATACACTTATGGAAGCTATTACTTTTGAATCAGTAAAGGAAAAGCTAGATAGCACCTTAAACAAAAACGTAAGTTGAGCGAAAACTGATATGACAACTCATGTGAGTATCGGCGTTCTTATGATCGTCAAAAATGCAGAACAACACCTGGAAAAAACCTTGTCTTCCGTTTCAAGCTGGGTGGATGAAATCGTGATTTTGGACTCAGGCAGTACTGACGGTACCCTGAATATCGCAAGAAAATATACCGATTCTGTCTATCACCAAGACTGGCTTGGTTTTGGTCCTCAGCGACAAAAAGCGCAAAGTTTGATGAGCAGTGACTGGGTTCTACCACTAGATTCTGATGAAGAGGTATCTCCTGAACTTAAAGCATCTATTCTTCATGCAATAAAAACGGACGATGGTAAATCAGTATATAAAATTAACCGCTTAACTGAAGCTTTTGGTAAATTTATTCGGCACTCAGGGTGGTACCCTGACCGAGTCACTCGCCTCTACCCAAGGCTAGCCACACAATATAATGACGTCCTAGTGCATGAATCAGTGATTGTGCCAGAGGGTTTTAAAGTAAAGCAATTAGACGGCGACCTATTTCACTATACAATTGACTCTATGCCGAATTACGTCCGAAAGACTCAACACTATATGGAAGCTTGGGCAGATCAACGAGAAGGAAAAAAATCGGTATCACTGAGTAGTGCAATCAGTCATGGTTTTTTCCGATTTTTCAAAATGTATATTATCAAACGCGGTTTTCTTGATGGAAGACATGGGTTGTTACTAGCCCTACTTAGCGCTAATACAACATTTACACGCTATGCGGACCTATGGCTACGAGATTACATGAAGAAGAAGAGAGTTGAGTAATAACTACTATGAAAATATGTCACGTTAATCTAGCTTCAGGGTACCATGGAGGCGAGAATCAAACACTTCAGCTCATAAAACAGCAGCTTAACCTGGGATATGAACTAACGGTTGTCGCTAACCCGAAAAGCCCTTTCGCTAAAGCAGTGCAAGAGCTAGGGTGCAACTGTATTTTAACCAAGCATTATCTATTCAAACATCAACGTTCAATTACTCAAGGCTGTCAGGTTATCCATGTTCATGAAGGTCGTGCTATTTATTGGGCTCTGATTCAACATTTACTCTTCAATATCCCTTATATAATCACACGCCGAATCGACAACTCGCTCAAGAAGAAATGGCTTTCTAACTTAGCGTACGAGAAAGCAGATGCTCTTGTTGGACTGAGCCGGGAGATTGTATCGCGAATTAAATCTGTATATCCGAATAAACTGGTGGAATGTATCCCTAGCTCTCCTGTACGTTACCCCAGCAATGAACAGAATATATCTAGAATCCGCCAGCAGTTTACAGGTGACTATTTAGTCATCCATGCCGCAAATATGCTTGACCACAAGGGCTTCGATGTAACAGTAGAGGCAGCCAGAACTCTCTCTAAACAGGACCCAAGTATCCATTTTGCCTTGCTTGGTGATGGGAAAATCCGATCTGAGTTAGAGAAAAAGGCTCACGGATTAGACAATATTAGTTTCGTCGGAAAA
This sequence comes from Vibrio chagasii, assembly GCA_041879415.1. Classification (NCBI taxonomy): domain Bacteria; kingdom Pseudomonadati; phylum Pseudomonadota; class Gammaproteobacteria; order Vibrionales; family Vibrionaceae; genus Vibrio; species Vibrio chagasii. The sequence goes on from CP090851.1 coordinate 2,805,078, forward strand.
CAAGAGCAAATGGGTGACTGGTTCGCAGCTGCGGATATGCTTGTTCACCCGTCATATTCAGAAGGACTTGGCTCAGTGATTCTCGAGGCTCTTGACGCAGGGTTGCCAGTAGCAGCCAGTAACGCCGGCGGTATTCCAGACATTATTGACCATGAGAAGTCAGGTTTATTAATTGAGCCCGGGAATTCAGATCAACTAGCCCAAGCTATTCTAGATACAAAAAATAACGAGCGACTTCGCACGTCAATCCTCCATGGCGCAAAGCTAAAACTCAAGACTTTCCGTATTGAGTACACAGCTCAACGTTATGAAGAACTATACGCAAACCTAAGAAAAGAGTAACTCAATGAAGAAGAAAGTTATTTACCCAGGTACTTTTGATCCTATAACTAACGGACATCTTGACCTCATTGAGCGTGCAACGAAGATGTTTGATGAGATCATTATTGCGGTAGCTGCAAGTCCAAGTAAAAACACTTTGTTTACCTTAGAAGAGCGTGTAAACCTAGTGACAGATGTCACTGCAGATATGCCTAATGTTATAGTCAAAGGTTTCTCTGGCTTAATGGTTGATTTTGCTAAACAAGAACAAGCTAACATACTCATCCGTGGCTTGCGTACTACGGTAGACTTTGAATATGAGTTCGGCTTAACCAATATGTACCGAAGGCTCCTACCCGGCCTGGAAAGCGTGTTCCTAACCCCTTCGGAAGAGTATGCTTTCCTATCTTCGACTATTGTTCGTGAAGTCGCGATACATGGAGGAGACATAAGTCAGTTTGTGCCACAGAAAGTGGCAGATGAAATCAAACTGAAAACAGTGAAACAATCCTGTATTCAAAAACAAAAATAGCGCTCATGGAGCGCTATTTTTTATGACTGCGATTAGAGTTTACAGTGAGTAGTAAGCTTTGTACCAATCCGCGAATGCTTTGGCGCCTTCTTGGATTTTTACTTGTGGCTTGTAGCCTACAGCTTCAAACAGATCCTCAGTATCGGCATAAGTTGCGTATACATCGCCGGGCTGCATTGGCATGAAGTTCTTCTTCGCTTCGATACCTAAAGCCGTTTCCAGCGCTTCGATGTAATCCATCAATTTAACAGGGCTACCATGACCAATGTTGAACACTCGGTATGGTGCAGAGCTAGTTGCTGGTGATCCTTGCTCTACTGTCCAATCTGGCTGTTTTGCTGGAACTCGCTCTTGTACACGAATAATGCCTTCAACGATATCATCGATATAAGTGAAGTCGCGCATCATGTCGCCGTTGTTGTAAATATCGATCTCTTTACCCGCTACGATTAAGTTCGCAAACTTAAACATCGCCATATCTGGGCGGCTCCAAGGACCGTACACCGTAAAGAAGCGTAGACCTGTTGTTGGTACATCGTATAGATGAGAATAGGTATGTGCCATCAGCTCATTCGACTTCTTAGTCGCTGCGTACAATGAAATCGGGTGGTCAACACTGTCTGCCGTGTGGAATGGCATTTTCTGGTTCAAGCCATATACCGAGCTTGATGAAGCATAAACTAGGTGTTCAACCTTGTTGTGACGGCAACCTTCCAAAATAGCTAAATGGCCAACAAGGTTGCTGTCAGCATAAGCCATTGGATTATCGATTGAGTAACGAACGCCAGCTTGCGCCGCTAAGTGGATAACACGGTCAAATTTTTGCTGTGCGAAAAGCTCAGCGATACCCTCTCTATCAGCGAGATCAAGCTCGATAAAAGTAAGGTTTTCATGTTCGATACGCTTAAGGCGTTCATGTTTCAGAGAGACTTCGTAGTAGTCATTTAGGTTATCGATACCAATAACCTCATGTCCTGCCGCACATAGTCGCTCTGACACTGCAGAGCCAATAAAACCAGCAACGCCAGTTACTAAATATTTCATTCTACTATTCTCAATTCATATAATTAGTACAATTGTAGCTACTCGCTAGCCTATCGACTAGCAATAAAAAGTGAACACGAGTTCAGATTTTCTAGACTTGGCACTCTTCGCAATAAAACGTATTGCGTTGTCCGATTTTTAGCTCTTGAATCAGCGCTTCGCAACTTGGGCACTTTTCACCTGCTTTACCATATACTTGCAACTCTTGTGCGAAGTAGCCTGGTTTACCGTCCGCCTGAGAGAAATCTTTCAGTGTCGTGCCACCTTGCTTGATAGCCGTTGCGAGGACTTGTTTGATCTCATCGGTTAACAAGATCCATTCAGCTTTAGTGACCTTGTTTGCTGATCGTAACGGGTGGATTTTTGCAGAGAACAAAGCTTCATTAGCGTAGATATTCCCGACACCGACCACCACTTTGTTGTCCATGATGAACTGCTTGACCGCAACTTTACGCTTTTCTGCCTTTTCTGCGATATAGTCAGCGTTAAAGTCATCCGTTAACGGCTCAGGACCAGAGCCAAGCAACACAGAGTGAACTTCATCAGGCGCCGACCATAACCAAGCGCCAAAACGACGCGGATCGTTATAGCGCAGTACCTTGCCGTTAGTGAGCTTGAGATCCACGTGATCGTGCTTTGCCGCCGGGAAATCGGCATCTAATACGCGCAGTGATCCAGACATTCCAAGATGAACGATAGCAGTACCTGTATCAGTTTCAATCAACAGGTACTTAGCACGACGTGAGATCGCACGAATCACCTGCCCTTCTAGCTTTTTAAGCTCTTGTGGAATATCCCAACGTAGCTTTGGCGTGCGAAAGGTCAGTGTCTTAATAGTCTCGCCGACTAAATGAGGCGAGATCCCCATGCGGCTTACTTCGACTTCGGGTAACTCAGGCATAATCTAATCGTCCGATGTTGAGGGATTGTCTTGGCTAAGACTTGGAAACAGGTAGCTCTCTTCAATAGACACCGCTAACCACTGATCATTCCAGTTTTTTAACAACCAAAACTCAGGCAGCTGATAATAAGTAATGCGTTGCGGCTCTTCTTGGTCTTGATACCACACTTCTATGGTATGCGGAGTGCTGAGCTGAGAGGCAAGGTCAGTATAGGTTTGTGAGTCTACCTCGGTACCAACAAGCTGCTGCCAACGCTGAGCGCGTTCTTGAGCACTAATGCTTTGGGCTGGAACGGGACTTTTTAATTGATAGCCCCACTGACCATCTTCGAGTACTAATGACCACTTAGCAAAGTGCAACGCTTGCAGCTCAGCTCTAGGGTTTAATAGATAGGGATAAGGGCTACTAACCTGCAGCTCAGGTTCTGGCTCGATAAGATACGCTTTGATCAAAGTAGGAAGGTTGAGCACCCCAATAAAAGCGATCACGCTTAACATGAGTATGTTGTTCCACCTACGTCCACGATATCTCATCTGATTCTGCCATCTAACCTATTGAGTCTTCAGTATATCGTGAAAGTGGCGATACTTTCTATGTTGCTATTTGTACTGGCTAGATCCTTATAAAGACTAAAAGATACGTGGAGGCATCAAATTTTAGGTATAAAAAAACCCAGCGATTAAGCTGGGTTTTTCAATTCTTTCTTCTACTGAAGAAGAGCCAAAAAAGCATCAATTACTTGATTTTCGCTTCTTTGTACATAACGTGTTGGCGAACTACTGGATCAAACTTTTTGATCTCAAATTTGCCTGGCATGTTACGCTTGTTCTTATCAGTTGTGTAGAAGTGACCAGTACCTGCAGAAGATACTAGACGAATTTTCTCACGAATGCCTTTAGCCATTGCTTAATTCCTCTTAAACGTTTTCGCCACGTGCACGAATATCAACAAGAACAGCATCGATGCCTTTCTTATCAATGATACGCATGCCTTTAGCAGTTAGACGTAGTTTAACAAAACGTTTTTCGCTCTCTACCCAGAAACGATGAGTTTGTAGGTTCGGCAGAAAACGGCGCTTAGTAGCATTGCGTGCGTGTGAACGGTTGTTACCCGTTACTGGACGCTTACCAGTTACTTGGCATACTCGGGACATGAATGTCTTCTCCAATCGTTTCAGCTCGATATCAACCTTGGTGGCCGAACCTCTCTATCAATTAAAATAGAAGGTAAAAACCGTTATGGAAAATCCATACAAGGCTATCAAAGGTCGCGCATTATACTAACTTGACACGCATTGCTCAAGACCCGAACAGATCCTTTTTGCGGATTTCGTGATCTTTTTTTGTGCAGCGCAGCTTGCTTGAGTAATCAGAGCTGATTTTAGGTCTAAAAATGTGGGCGGAATGATAGCAGATTTAACGTAGTTAACAACCTAAAATGTGATTCAAATCCATCCGCGCTCAGCAAAAGAGACAACTTCGCCGTCTCCGACCACAAAATGGTCGAGAATTCGAATGTCCACCAGCGCTAAGGCATCAGTCAATCGACGGGTTATTCGTCTGTCTGCTTGGCTTGGCTCTGCAATACCCGAGGGGTGGTTATGCGCCAGAATAAGTGCGGCTGCATTATGGTGAAGCGCCCGTTTAACGACCTCTCTGGGGTAAACCGATGCAGCATCAATCGTCCCCTCAAACATCACTTCATCCTTTATTACCCTATTTTGATTATCAAGAAACAATATATAGAAGGCTTCTCTCTGGCGGTCGCGCAGCATACTCGAAAGATAAAGCTTAGTATGACTCGGGCTGGTCAGTGCATCACCTCGAGATAAGGTCTCTGCGAGATAACGCTGCGTCATCTCTAATACAGCCTGCAATTGAACATACTTCGCTTGTCCCATCCCCTTATGAGCACAGAACTCAGCTTGTGTTGCTGAGAAAAGGTGCCTGAGTGAACCGAAGTCCTTGAGTAGTTTGTCTGCCAGCTCTAGAACGTTCATTCCTTGTGTGCCAGTTCGCAGAAAGATGGCTAGCAACTCTGCATCACTCAAAGAACCCGGCCCTCGAGTAAGCAGTTTCTCTCTTGGCATCGACTCTGCGGGCATTTTATTTATCGGCATAGAAGAGTAAATCCATTGCTTATGAACATAACCCATCAGCGTAACTATCGTGTATCCAGAGATCCTTTAATAGAGATAAAGTCAGACGAGCCACTAACAAAAGCGTGTAATTGATAAGTTTGATAACGCCAATTTGATGAGCGTCAAGTCTGTTCAAGTTCTGCTTCTAGGCACTCATCCTTTGTTCTGATATCGTAAGTCGCAGAAAAGTTAAGGAACAGAATCATGCAAACACAGGTTAATCCACTGAGTAACGCTGACCAACAAGGCCTAGCAGGGAAAAAAATTCTTCTTGGTATTAGTGGTGGTATCGCTGCTTACAAATGTGCCGAGCTGACTCGACGCTTGGTTGAGCGTGGCGCACAAGTGCAGGTCGTAATGACCAACGCAGCTAAGGAGTTCATCACTCCACTGACCATGCAAGCGGTCTCGGGAAGGCCAGTGTCTGATAGTTTGCTTGATCCTGCAGCTGAAGCTTCAATGGGTCACATCGAACTCGCAAAATGGGCTGATTTAGTATTGTTAGCACCAGCGACTGCCGATCTTATTGCACGCATGACTGCGGGCATGGGTAATGACCTACTGACCACTTTGGTTTTAGCGACCGATGCACCAGTTGCGGTATCACCGGCAATGAACCAACAAATGTATAGCCACCCTGCCACTCAAGAGAACATCGCGACGCTAAAACATCGTGGTTGTGAGATTTGGGGGCCAGCGGCTGGCGAACAAGCGTGTGGTGATGTAGGCATGGGCCGCATGTTAGAGCCAATGCAGCTTGTGCACCGCTGTGAAGACTTCTTCCAACCTAAACCACTTGCTGGCCGCTCTGTACTTATTACTGCTGGGCCAACTCGTGAAGCCATTGACCCTGTACGTTACATCACAAACCACAGCTCAGGCAAAATGGGCTACGCGTTAGCTGAAGCCGCAGCTAGACAAGGCGCAACGGTCACTTTAGTGAGCGGTCCTGTGTCACTCGCTACTCCAGAAAAAGTGACTCGCGTCGATGTCGATAGTGCTCAACAGATGTTTGATGCCGTTACTGCTCACGCCATCCAACACGATGTTTTCATCAGCTGCGCCGCCGTTGCCGATTACCGCCCTGAAACCATTGCAGACCAGAAACTTAAAAAAGTAGATGGTAAAGATGACATGACGATTCACATGGTGAAAAACCCAGATATCGTCGCTTCTGTCGCGGCAATGACTGAAGGCCGCCCATTTACAGTAGGGTTTGCGGCTGAAACGCAAGACGTTGAGAAATATGCTCGTGGTAAGCTAGAGCGGAAGAACCTCGATATGATTTGCGCTAATGATGTATCTGTCGAAGGCCAAGGCTTCAATAGTAGTAGTAACGAATTACATCTTTATTGGAAAGGTGGCGATAAGTCTCTGCCATTAGATAGCAAAGGTGCGCTCGGATTCCAGATCCTTGAGCAGATCCAACAACTGCTAGAAAAGCATCACTAACTCACTGATTAGAGCAATATTGTCGGATAAATAGACAATTTTGAGCTGACAATCTGCTGACACCTCTCGATTCTGTTGACCTAGGGCTTACAAAACTAGGAAACAGAATTGAATGGTGTTTATAATCCTTCTTCACTCAATCCTCATCTTTAGGAAAGGAAGTAAATAGATGGCTGGTACTCGAAAATCAAACCGTCGTGAAGAAATCCTACAAGCTCTCGCACAAATGTTGGAATCGACCGAAGGTGCTTCTCGTATCACGACGGTAAAATTAGCCAAGCAAGTTGGCGTTTCTGAAGCAGCACTTTACCGCCACTTCCCTAGCAAAGCTCGCATGTTTGAAGGCCTTATCGAGTTTATTGAAGAAGCCTTGATGTCTCGAATCAACCGCATTCTGGATGAAGAGAAAGACACACTAGAGCGCATACGCCTAGTACTGCAACTGATCTTAGTTTTCTCAGAACGTAACCCAGGCCTGACTCGAATTTTATCTGGCCATGCTCTAATGTTTGAAAACGAGCGCCTACGTGACCGCATCAATCAACTGTTCGAACGCATTGAGACTCAACTTCGCCAAATTCTGCGAGAAAGAAAGCTTCGTGAAGGGAAATCATTCCCAGTTGACGAGAAAATCTTAGCGGCACAATTGCTCGGCCAAGTTGAAGGCAGCTTGAATCGATTCGTACGTTCTGACTTCAAATATCAACCAACAGAAAACTTCGATGCTTATTGGGCACTACTCAGCGCTCAGATTAAGTAGCAATCCAACTTTAAGTGATGGTTATGACGAAAACTTCTCCGACAAGCAGCACTGCACAACACGTTATTACTAAGCCGCCTTTTACGCTGGCACTGCTTCACCCAAAATATTGGGGTGTATGGTTCGGCTTTGGGTTGTTGGCACTTATCGTTAACGTTCTACCTTACCGCCTATTATTGCTATTAGGCCGTTCATTGGGCACTTTGGGCGCTCGTTATGGCAAAAAACGCGTCGCAGTCGCCACTCGCAATTTAGAACTCGCTTTCCCAGATAAGCCAGCAGATGAAGTTGCGGCTATGGTGAGTGAGAACTTTAAGAATACGGGTATGGCGCTGATTGAAACCGGCATTACTTGGTTTTGGCCAACATGGCGCTTTAAGCGAATCTTAGTAGATAAAGACACCCAAATGCTGCGTACGCACAAAGACAATGGTAAAGGTGTTCTTCTCTGCTGTGTGCATGCCTTGAACTTGGAGATCACCGCACGAGCAATGGCTGTGCTCGGTATTCCTGGCCTAGGCGTGTATCGTCCACACAACAACCCTGCTTATGAGTTCATTCAATACCGCGGTCGTACCCAAAACGGCAACCGCCTAATTCACCGTAAAGATGTGAAGCGCATGATCCGAATCTTGCGTCAGGGTGAGATCCTTTTCTACCTTCCTGATCATGATTACGGCCGTAATAAGTCAGTGTTTGTGCCTTTCTTCGCCGTGCCTGATGCGTGTACGACGACTGGTACTAGTATTCTGGCTTACACTAGCCGATGCGCGATTGTTCCAGGTTCTGGCTTTAGAAACGACAACGGCAAATATGAAATCATGGCCGATGAGTCCATCGAAGATAACTACCCGCCAAAAGATGAGAAAGCGGCTGCCGCTTACATGAATAGCTATCTTGAGAAGATTATCTTACGCGCACCAGAGCAGTGGATGTGGCTACACAAGCGTTTCAAAACCATGGAAGACCCAGAAGCTGAGCGCGGCATTCGTTATAAGTAGATTAGCTGCTATAGATAATATTCTAAACCAAAAGAAAAGGGGCTGATGATTCATCAGCCCCTTGTGCATTCTATAGCTATAACAAATTGTGTTAGATGCCGTACTGAGCGCGGTACGCTTTCACTGATTCAAGGTGCGTTGCATCAGTGCCCTTCTCTTCAAGGAAAGTCACTAAGTCAGTCAGGCTAACGATAGAAATAATCGCACAACCAAAGTCACGTTCTACTTCTTGAATCGCAGATAGCTCGCCTTTACCTTTCTCTTGGCGGTCAATCGCAACAAGAACGCCCGCTAGATCAGCTCCGTTCGCTTGGATGATTTCCATCGATTCACGAATTGCAGTACCTGCAGTGATTACATCGTCCACCAGCATGATACGACCTTCCAGTGCGCTACCGACTAGGTTGCCACCTTCACCGTGGTCTTTTGCTTCTTTGCGGTTAAAGCAGTAAGGCGTGTCTACATCGTGGTGATCGGCCAGTGCAACAGCTGTTGTCGTTGCGATTGGGATACCTTTGTATGCAGGGCCAAACAGTACATCAAATTCAATACCAGAATCCGCCAGTGCTGCTGCGTAGAAACGACCCAAGCGCGCTAGGTCACGGCCTGTGTTAAACAATCCAGCATTGAAGAAGTAAGGGCTCTTACGGCCAGACTTTAAAGTAAACTCACCAAACTTAAGTACTTCTTTCTCTAGTGCAAATTCAATAAATTCACGTTGATATGCTTTCATGCTCATCCTCTATGTTTACTCAATAAAACTTAACTTACGCTCTGTACCACCCTTTCAGGTTTTACAGACAAAAAAATAGCCCCCAAATTGGGAGCTATTAAAAATGACTAGTCGACCAACGCTGCTTTCTGCGCTTCAACAATATCGGCAATGCCCTTATTCGCCAGGGCTAAAAGCTTCATCAGCTCTTCGTGGCTGAACGGTTCGCCTTCTGCAGTACCTTGAATCTCAATCATCTTACCGTCTTCCGTCATTACAATGTTCATATCGGTATCGGCTGCTGAGTCTTCAACATACTCAAGGTCACACAGTGCTTCTGCACCAACGATACCCACTGAAACTGCCGCTACGTGGCCTTTCATAGGGTTCTTTTTCAGCTTACCGCTGTCTAGTAGGCTCTTGATTGCATCAGCCATTGCTACGCTTGCACCTGAGATAGACGCAGTGCGTGTGCCGCCGTCTGCTTGAATAACATCACAATCAACCGTGATCATGATTTCACCCATCGCTTTAAGATCCACAACAGCACGTAGGCTACGAGCGATCAGACGTTGGATTTCCATCGTACGACCACCTTGCTTACCGCTCGCCGCTTCACGACGGTTACGAGTGTGCGTTGCACGTGGCAGCATGCCGTATTCAGCCGTTACCCAACCCTTTCCTTGACCTTTCAACCAACGCGGTACGTTTTCTTCTACCGTCGCATTACATAGAACTTTAGTGTTGCCGAACTCAACTAATACAGAACCCTCAGCATAAGCTGTGTAGTTACGAGTAATTTTAATTGGACGAATTTGATCTACAGCGCGGTCATTTGGACGCATTGGTATCTACCTTATTAACAGTCTGAAGTGATTTACTATCGAAAGCGTGCATCACCTAAGAAAGGGGTGAGACATATTTGATTGGGGCGAGATTATATAGCAGTTTACTGTGCAAAGCTATTTACCATTCGAAGACACTGTTCATCAAAAGCGATTCCTTAGCGAAAGTGATGAGCTTCGGCTGTCACCCGTATCATGATACTATGCGTGCGCGTTATTTTCAGAATGATAAAAGACAGGAAAATTCGATGATTTATAGTATGACCGCGTACGCACGCAAAGAAGTAAAAGGCGATTGGGGCAGCGCAGTATGGGAAATCCGTAGTGTAAACCAACGCTACCTAGAAACTTACTTCCGTATGCCTGAACAGTTCCGTGGTTTAGAGCCAATCCTACGTGAGCGTTTTCGTAAGCGCCTAGCGCGCGGCAAAGTAGAATGTAACCTACGCTTTGAAGCTAACCCAGCAGCAAAAGGCGAGCTAAGCATCAACGAAGGTTTAGCGCAGCAAGTGATCAATGCGGCGAACCAAGTGATGACAATGACAGGTGAAGAGAGCCGTCTGAATCCATTCCAAGTAATGAACTGGCCTGGTGTGATGGAAACGCCTGAGCAAGACATGGATGCGATCAACAAAGACCTGCTAGCAGCGTTCAACGATGCGATTGCTGAGTTCATTGATGCTCGTGCTCGTGAAGGTGAGAACATGAAGGCGCTAATCGTACAGCGCTTAGATGCGATCACTGAAGAAGTGGTAAAAGTACGTGCACGCATGCCTGAAATCCTAGAGTGGCAACGTGAGCGTCTGCTTAACAAATTTGAAGAAGCGAAGATTGAGCTTGAAGGTTCTCGCGTTGAGCAAGAGCTAATCCTACTCGCACAGAAGTCAGACGTAGCCGAAGAGCTAGACCGCCTAGACTCTCACGTGAAAGAAGCGAATGCAGTATTGAAGAAAGGCGGCGCATGTGGTCGTAAACTGGACTTCATGATGCAAGAGTTCAACCGTGAATCAAACACGCTAGCGTCTAAGTCTATCAGCACTGATATCACTGCATCAGGCGTAGAGCTGAAAGTTCTTATCGAACAGATGCGTGAGCAAATTCAGAACATTGAATAAGCCTACGCAGAGCTAATACAAGTAAGCCCCTGTATCGAAAGATGCAGGGGCTTTTCTTTTATGGCTTTATACTAGCGATAGCGCCTTTTTAACGTTGAGTTCAAACTCTTCTTGAGTCAGTTCACGACTCAGCTTATCGAAATAAACAGAATCATTACCGGCTGGCACACGAGCCTGTTGAGTGTCACCCTCAGCAACGGCTAATACCGCTTTTGCCACTTCAACAGGTGATGGGCCTTGGTTTATCTTCTCAACAACCTGTGGCAATAAGATATTCGCTTGCTCTGCATATGGAGAGTCTGGGCTAGTCGTCAACGGATTCGCTTTTAGGCCATTCTTCACAAACCCTGTTTGGAACAAGCCTGGCGCAACCGTATGAACCTTGATTCCATAAGGCGAGAGTTCATAGCGAAGCGAGTCCGTGACCCCCTCTACTGCATATTTACTAGCATTGTAGTGGGTAAGCAGCGGCAGCCCCATCTTTCCTAAAAATGAGCTGACGTTGATGATCATCCCTGAGTTCTGTTCGCGCATAAATGGGATCACAGCGCGACAAGTGCGAAGGACACCAAACACATTAACGTCGAACTGATGTATAAACTCTTCATCCGTTCCCTCTTCTACGCTGGCCACTAATCCATAACCTGCGTTGTTCACCAGAATATCGAGTCGACCTGCATCGCTCACCACCATTCTGATAGCATCGTTCACATCTTGTGTACGCGTTACATCACACACGACAGGCGTCATCGATAAGCCTTTTTCAGCAAATACTTTTTCAAGCTCAAGGCCTTTAGCGATGCTGCGAACCGAACCATAAACACGATAATTTTTTTGTGCAAACAGGAGTGCCGTTTCTAGCCCCATTCCCGAGTTTGCCCCAGTAATAAGTACGACCTGATGAGATTGCTGTTGAGCGGTATTCGTCATAATGGTTTCCTTTGAATTAGCATTGATGCTCAGGTAAGTCTTTCGTTTTGTAGAGATTGGCAATGTCGTGATTCTTGTCGCGATGCTTAGCTTCATCCTCTCTGATACGGAAAAGCACATCTAAGAATGTTGCGCCTTCAGGCAGGCGATAATAGGTAATCGCGATTTCTGGCGCAGGATGATTAGGCAGAGCCCCCTCTTCAATTTTGGATATGTACTCTGAATAACTGTTGCAAGCTTCCTCTTCAAAGTAACCGACAATCCTATGCGCAGTTTTAGAAGAAACTAGGTAGATAACGCCGTAGATGATGAGAAAGATGAACTGCAGTAACATCACTAAGATGCGTTCTATAATGGACGGCTTGGTAACGGTCAGGAAAATCATCAAATGCATCCGTTCATTGTCTGCTTCATCCAATAGCTCTTTAATCCAGCCGCCGTCATCTTTCATACGGCGTAGTGCTTTAAGGTGGTTAAATACACCTGCGACCATGCCAGGTACAGCCGCAATGGTTTCCAACAACATCGCACGTTTGGCTAAATGTTTTCCATAAAACAGGTTAAGCGTTTTTTTGAGAAGTCGAGTAACAAGAAGCGCAACCTTTTCGGAGAATATTTCAGGTTTGTAATGAGTGCTTTCAAAATGCATAGCGTGTTCCTTATATGAGTCTAATACTCACTAATCAACATTCATGCCACAACACAAAGCCTTATATATCAAGGAAAAAACGAAAAAAAGAGTCATTAAGACATAACGAGAGTAAATAACAAAAGGACAACTTAAAGTCTTTTTGACACTAATGCGATAATAAAAAACCCAGCGACATAGCTGGGCTCTTAAATGACTTATAAGTCGACGGTTTACTCGTCCGGTTGCTTGGTTCGAAGATCGACATACGGCCAGTAATGGTGACCAACTCGAATCAGCAAGGTTGCGGCTGCTAAAATAAATGCCGCTAGAGATAACCAAACGATCAGAACCGCATCGAGTTCCTTCATTCCCAGAGTAATGTAACGAGCGATCGCCATCATCGCGATGTAGATCGGGTATCGCACAGGGATCTTACCGTTCATCACAAACTGCTGAACCATGGCCAACACTTCTAGGTAAATAAACATTAGAAGGATGTCTGTTAGCAACACTCGACGTTCTGTGAAGACATGCATGAACTCCTCAAGCATCGCAAACAGTGTTGCAAGGGTAATCGCCACCAGCAACACAGCTTCAAGAATATGGAAAACCTTTAAGAAAGGCTTACTAAAAGATTTGGGTAAATTGGAAGGCATAGTCACTCTTCAAAAATAATTAATCCAACCTCTACAATAGCATGCCTCAATATAAGTCGCTCACTCTCTGTAGGAGAACACCATCAATTGCACACCTTTTGTCGAAGCCGCAGATACAAAAATGGCTCTACATTCACTGTAGAGCCATTTATTCATTCTTTGTCTCAGCTTAACTCAGCCGATTAGCCTTAAAGCAAAATAAGGTAGGTTAAGAACACCACACACAGGCCATAGATTAACGGGTGAACTTCTTTACCCTTACCCGCGACAACCATAGTGAATGCGTAGCTGATAAAGCCCATCGCCATGCCATTTGCAGGTGAGAAGCTTAGTACCGTGAACATGATGGTGAAGAAGGCTGCGATGCGTGACTCTTTCTTCTCCCAGTTAATCTGACCAAGGCGACCGACCATGTAGATACCTACCACGACCATCGCCGGCGCAACCATAGCCGCCGAGAAAATAGAAAAGATTGGGTATAGGAATAGCGAGATTAGGAACAAGCCTGCAACCATCACTGCCGCTAAACCTGTCTTCGCACCTTGAGAAGAGGCAATACCCGACTCAGAGAAAGCAGTAATCGATGTAGTACCAAGAATTGAACCAATCACCGTACCACCCGCATCTGCCACTAGAGCAGACTTCGCATTTGGCACCTTACCGTCTTTGTCGATGATACCTGCATCACGGCCAACACCAACAATCGTGCTCAAGCCATCAAAGAAGTCGACAATCAAGAAGATAAGTACGATGAACAATAGATCGAACATCTTCTCAGGAGTAAATGCAGAGAAATCGAAGATAGCACCGAAGCTACCTGCCATGCTCGGTGGCATCGCGACTAACTGCTCTGGGATTGGCGCATTTGATGTACCCATGAACACGTCAGCTAGGATTGTCAGTGCAATCGCTGATACGAATGAGATAAAGGTCGCCAGCTTGATGTCACGCACCATACAGCCAAGTGCAATGAAGATACTGATGTAAGCGATGATCACTTGTGGGTCTGAGATATCTCCTAGACCAACCAATACAAACGGGTTCGAAACGATGATGCCCGCGTTCTTAAGTCCCAAGAAAGCGATGAACAAACCGAGCGATACCGTAATCGCCAGCTTTAAGTCCTCTGGAATCGACTCAATCATCGATTTACGAATATTGGTCAGTGAGAATGCGAGATACAAAATACCAGAAAGGAAGATACCAAATAGCGCTTCATTCCAAAGTACAGCCACAGAACCACTCAGTAGCAGGCCTTTGAAAAAGCCATTCATGCTCATACCCGGTGCTAGCATCACAGGGTAGTTACCCCAGATGCCCATGATTAACGTCGAGATAGCCGCCGCCAAAGCCGTTGCAGTGAATACCGCACCTTTATCCATCCCCGGGATACCACCCAAAATCGCTGGGTTAACCGCAAGAATGTAGCTCATTGCCAAGAAAGTAATGAAACCTGCGTACAGCTCAGTGCCGATCGTGGTCTTTCTTTCAGTGATTTTAAACATTGAATCAAGCGAACCAGAGGTGTTCTGGGCTTTCAGGGTGGAATCGGTACTCACAACAAAACCTTTGCAATAAATTAAGAATTTGAAGATTCAAATGCTGTGAGAATAGAGAGGTCTCTACACTAAAAACTGTAGTCACCAAGATAGGCTCGGTAGTAGAAACATCTAGTCCATATCACTAGATATATACAGCATTTAATCGTTTGCGCGGATTGTAAGGATTGAGATTAAAACTTCAACAAATTTTGTCGAGATCACATAAAAAAGTGCAGCTGATGAGTGATTACATTTCTAGAACGATCTTTAAGAGGATCATTCGCTAATAAATAACGATCAAGCCAGTTGTTCTCAATCATCTAAATATGCTACTCTTCGCCTCCATTTTTCTGACCTAATTTTCACCAGTTGCCGCTATAAACGCGCAATTACCGGAACGTAATTAAGGTCAGTGCTATCTTTTATAGTGTCGGTTTATCGCCTTCACTCAATCCAACCAACAGTGGAAATATACAGATGGGCAAAGGTACTCTTTACATCGTATCTGCACCTAGTGGCGCAGGTAAGTCGAGCTTGATCTCAGCAATGCTAGAAACCAATCCAACCTACGCAATGAAGGTATCTGTTTCACACACCACTCGCGGTATGCGCCCTGGTGAAGAAAATGGTGTTCACTACCACTTCGTAGAGAAGCATCACTTCGAAGATCTCATCAAGAAGAATGAATTCCTAGAGTACGCTGAAGTATTCGGCAACTACTACGGTACTTCACGCGTTTGGATTGAAGAAAACCTAGACCGCGGTATCGATGTATTCCTAGATATCGACTGGCAAGGTGCTCGTCAGATCCGTGAACAGATGCCTCAAGCGAAGAGTGTATTCATTCTTCCACCATCAAATGGTGAGCTAGAGCGTCGTCTAAACGTTCGTGGTCAAGACAGCGAAGAAGTTATTGCGAAACGCATGAGCGAAGCGAAGTCAGAAATCTCTCATTATAATGAGTATGACTACGTGATCGTGAATGATGACTTTGATGCAGCCCTAATGGACTTCAGAGCTATCATTCGTGCGGAACGCTTAAAAGAAGATAAGCAAGCAGCTAAATACAGCGGCATGCTTACTGCTCTACTGGCGGAATAAGCTAGCAAAGCTAGATTTTCCATTGAGATAAGTATACGGTGATCTAGAAAGTCTCTAGTTAAACTTGTATACTTTCTCGTCATCAAAAATTTATTAGTTAATTACTATTTGGAGTCCTCATGGCACGCGTAACTGTTCAAGACGCTGTTGAAAAAGTTGGCAACCGTTTCGACCTAGTTCTTATTGCGGCTCGCCGCGCACGTCAAATGCAAACTGGCGGTAAAGATTCACTAGTGCCTGAAGAAAACGATAAGCCAACGGTTATCGCTCTTCGCGAAATCGAAGAAGGTCTTATCACTAAAGACGTACTAGATGCTCGTGAACGTCAAGAGCAACAAGAGCAAGAAGCGGCTGAACTTGCAGCAGTAAGCAGCATCGCTCACACTCGATAAGAACGTCATTCGAACTAATTAACCTTCCGGGCCTTTAATTTGTATCTATTCGATAGCCTCAAAGACGTTGCCCAAGAATACCTAACAGAGCCTCAAATTGAGGCTCTGCGTCAATCTTATGTGGTAGCGAGAGACGCCCATGAAGGGCAAACCCGCTCAAGCGGTGAACCATACATTATCCACCCTGTAGCTGTTTCAAGAATCCTGGCAGAAATGCGTCTGGATATCGAAACCCTACAAGCTGCTCTACTTCATGATGTGATTGAAGACTGTGATGTCACTAAAGAAGATCTAGAGGAAAAATTTGGCAATACCGTTGCTGAATTAGTAGATGGTGTATCTAAGCTGGATAAGCTTAAATTTCGTGATCGCAAAGAAGCGCAAGCAGAGAACTTCCGTAAGATGGTTCTCGCCATGGTGCAAGACATCCGCGTTATCTTGATCAAATTAGCTGACCGTACTCACAACATGCGTACGCTTGGGGCACTTCGTCCTGACAAAAAGCGCCGTATTGCTCGTGAAACCCTAGAAATCTATTCTCCACTAGCTCACCGTCTTGGTATTCATAACATCAAGACCGAACTAGAAGAGCTAGGCTTCGAAGCCCTCTACCCTAACCGTTATCGCGTACTGAAAAACGTAGTGAAAGCTGCGCGTGGTAACCGTAAGGAGATGATTCAACGTATCCATAGCGAAATCGAAGGCCGCCTTGAAGAAGTTGGTTTACCTGCTCGCGTACTTGGTCGTGAAAAGAACCTGTTCTCCATCTATAACAAGATGAAAACCAAAGAGCAGCGTTTCCACACCATTATGGACATCTACGCTTTCCGCGTGGTGGTTGATACCCCAGATACTTGTTATCGCGTACTTGGTCAGGCACACAGCCTGTACAAGCCTCGTCCTGGCCGCATGAAAGATTACATCGCGGTACCAAAAGCCAATGGCTACCAATCTCTGCATACATCAATGATCGGCCCTCACGGGGTGCCAGTTGAAGTTCAGATCCGTACTGAAGA